>JAGQUV010000147.1 GCA_020438295.1 Solirubrobacterales bacterium | reverse complement strand
GTTTCGGGGCCGAGGAGGAGCATGTGATCGAGAGGCCACCGGTCAAGGCCCCTAAAGGGCCATACGGGGCGCCCCTTTCGCCGCACCGGGTCTTCGGTCTCGGCTCGGTCTCGCTGAATGACGTAAAGACGGTAAAGAACGCCTTCGGCGCCAAGGTCAACGACGTCGTTATCTGTCTGGTCGCCGGCGCGGTAAGGGAGCATCTGACCCACATCAAGGAGTTGCCGGATGAGCCGCTCCTGGCCATGATTCCGGTCTCGGTCCGGACCGAGGAAGAGCGGGGCACCTTCGGCAACAAGGTCTCGGCGATGATCGTGCCGCTGCCGACTCACATCGACGATCCGGCCGAACGACTGGAGTTCATCCATTCGGTGATGCGGGTCGCGAAGGACAGCCACGATGCCCTGCCGGCCGAGACGCTGAGGGACCTGACCGACTTCGTGCCACCGGCACTACATGCCAGGGCCGCCCGGGTGGTCACCACAGTGGCCGGCCGTTTCACACGCCCGCCCTGGAATGTGATCATCTCGAATGTTCCGGGCCCGCCGATCGATCTCTACTTTGCCGGCGCGAAGCTGGAGGCCATGTACCCGCTTTCGATCA
>JAGQUV010000146.1 GCA_020438295.1 Solirubrobacterales bacterium | reverse complement strand
ATTCGGGGAGCCGTCCACTGAGTGGCAGCCGACACAACCATACTTTGTATACAGGATCTTGCCCTGTCCTTCCGGCGTTTCAGCGGCGGCAGCGGCAATGGCTGCCTGCTCTGCGATCCAGGCATCGTAATCAGATTGTGAGGAGAAAACGATCAGATTTTCCATATAGGCATGATTGGTGCCGCACAACTCGGCGCAGCGAACTTTGAAGTCGTCGCTGATCATTGTCGGGGTGATGCGATATTCGGTCACACGCCCCGGCACAACGTCTTGTTTGACGCGCCATTCCGGAACCCAGAACGAGTGGATCACATCCGCCGATTCCATCCGCAGCACGACCTGTTTGTTCACAGGCAGGTGCAGTTCATCACTGATGATGCCGTATTCGGGATATTCGAAAACCCAGACAAACTGCTGCGCGCGGACGTTGACAACAAACGCCTCCGGGTCCACCCGGCGCACCTCGCCAAGCGAGTACGCCCCCAGATAGGCAAAGACGACCACGATGATGAGCGGTACAACGGTCCAGCCGATCTCGAGCGTGGTATTGCCCTCCATGTGTTCGGCGTCTGTGGTATCACCCTTTTTCTGGCGGAAGACGATCAG
>JAGQUV010000145.1 GCA_020438295.1 Solirubrobacterales bacterium | reverse complement strand
CGGGCACTCGTCTACGGCGGCATCGCGACGTTGCTCTGCCTGCTGCTGGGCTACGTGCTGGCCTATGCCATCGCGTTCAAGGCGGGCCGCTGGAAGAACCTGATGCTGGTGCTGGTGATCGCGCCGTTCTTCACCAGCTTCCTGGTCCGCACGCTGTCGTGGAAGCTGCTGCTGGGTGATGACAGCCTGATCGTCAACACCCTCAAGACCCTGCACCTGCTGGGCCCGGACGGCCACATCCTGGCGACTCCGGTAGCGGTGATCGCCGGTCTGACCTACAACTTCCTGCCGTTCATGGTGCTGCCGCTGTTCGCCAGCATCGACAAGATCGACTATCGGCTGATCGAGGCCTCCAACGACCTCTACGCCAACCCGATCACCGGCTTCTTCAAGGTGACCTGGCCGTTGTCGCTGCCCGGCGTGGTGTCGGGCACGCTCCTCACCTTCATCCCCGCGGTGGGTGACTACATCAACGCCGAGCTGCTGGGCTCGACCAACACCCGGGTGATCGGCTCGGTGATCCAGAGCCTGTTCACCGACGCCAACGACTACCCGGCGGCGGGTGCCCTGTCCGTGATGCTGATGCTGATGATCATCGCGATGGTGCTG
>JAGQUV010000144.1 GCA_020438295.1 Solirubrobacterales bacterium | reverse complement strand
TTCGGCGATTTCGGACGGCGCTGCGGCGCTCGTCATGATGCGCGCCTCGGAAGCGGAAAAGCGGGGCCTCACCCCGGTCGCGCGCATCCTCGCGCATTCGACGCACGCGCAGGAGCCGGACTGGTTCACGACCGCGCCGGTCGAAGCGATCCGCAAGGTGCTCGATAAAGCCGGCTGGTCGGCGAAGGATGTCGATCTCTATGAAATCAACGAGGCGTTTGCGGTTGTCGCGCTCGCCGCGATGCGCGAGCACAAGCTGCCGGCCGAGAAGGTGAACATTCATGGCGGCGCGATCGCGCTCGGCCACCCGATCGGCGCTTCCGGCGCGCGCATCGTCGTCACGCTTCTGAATGCGCTCAAGAATACGGGCGGCAAGAAGGGCGTTGCGAGCCTTTGCATTGGCGGCGGCGAAGCGACCGCGATGGCGTTCGAGCTCCTCTAAGCCAGATGGCGTTCGCCATCAGCAAACAGGATGAGACGGACTGGCCGGACGTCTGGCGGGTGCTTGAGCCTGCCTTTCGCGCTGGCGAGTCCTATCCCTTGCCGCTGGACGTCAGCGAAGAAGACGCAAGGCGCTACTGGATCAAGACCGACGGCTATAATGCAGTGGC
>JAGQUV010000143.1 GCA_020438295.1 Solirubrobacterales bacterium | reverse complement strand
CGGCCCGCTCGGCGCGCGCAAACGGTTCGTGCCGTGTGAAGCGACGGCTTGGGTCGTACACGTAGAGCCGGGCGTACCCCTCGCGCAGGAGCAGTTCGTTCACGGTGATGCGCGCACCGGCGGGTTGCAGATAGGCCAGCATGCGGCCGTAGCGGTCGTACGTCCCCGTGCGGGCGTCACCGGTGAGCCACACCACGGAGCCCCGCGGTAACAGGTACTTGGTCCTCGCGCTGGCCTCGGGGCCGAAGCACTGGACGGGGGTGTCCGGTTTGACGGTCTCGGGAGTGTCGATGCCGATCAGGCGGATGGTGCGGCGTCGTCCATCGAGTCTGACGACGACGGTGTCGCCGTCGACGACATGGTCGATGCGTGCGGCCCTGGGCGTCGGGGGCGGTGTCGATGCGGTCGATCGAGACGTCGTCGCCGGGACCCGGGAGTCTGTGGCAGCGCCGGCCGCGCCGTGCTCGGCGCAACCGGAAACGACCGCGACGAGCATGGGGATGACTACGACCACGGATACGGTGGAACCGCGCATTGATGCATGATCTCGCGCGTTCCGGTCGCTATGTGGCCCTCTGGTAGTGTCGGGCCACTTCTGGCACCGGTTCTTCAT
>JAGQUV010000142.1 GCA_020438295.1 Solirubrobacterales bacterium | reverse complement strand
CGAATGCTGGGTACGCAGGCCGCCGGGGCCGCTCCGCTGGTCCTCGGCCATCCGGTGACCAAACCCGAGACGTTGGCCACCGCGATCCGAATCGGTGCCCCGGCGTCATGGGACGGGGCGATGGCCGCCAAAGCGGAATCCGGCGGGCGATTCCTCGCCGCAACCGACGACGAACTGCTGGCGGCCTACCACCTGGTCGCCCGGGAGGAGGGCGTGTTCGTCGAGCCGGCGTCTGCGGCCAGCGTCGCCGGACTGCTCAAGGCGGTCGAGGATGGTTGGGTCACGCCAGGATCGACCGTGGTGTGTACCGTGACCGGCCACGGCCTCAAGGACCCCGACACCGCGTTGCGCGATATTCCCCCGGTGACGGCGCTGCCGGTCGACGCCGCCACGGTCGTTTCCGCGTTGGGCCTCGGGTAGCCCTGGCATGGCCACCACGATGACCCTTCCCGTCGGTCTTACCGCCAGTGCGGCGGTTGCCGCTTCGAGCGCAAACCTGGGCCCGGGATTCGACAGCCTCGGGATTGCCTTGGGGCGCTACGACGACATCGTCGTTGAGACGGTGGGGCACGGCGTCCGGGTTGAGGTTGAGGGCGAGGGTGCCGGCCAGATACCGACC
>JAGQUV010000141.1 GCA_020438295.1 Solirubrobacterales bacterium | reverse complement strand
TCTGTCGCGGAAGCTGGAGCGCCGACGGGAGCGCCTCGACCGGCGCGCGTGAACGACCGGACCGGCCCGCGAAAGAAAGTCTGTCTCCCTCCGCTGCTGTTCCCACGGGCGTAGGCTGTGCAGCGCTCGGCCGGAGGACCCATCGCCTCCACGGACGCGGCACGTTGGCGCACGGCGCGCCCATTCCCGCGCGCGGCCAGCAGCGACCCTCTCGGGCGGCCAGCGGCAGCGACTCGCGCTCGCGTCGGCAATCGCCAACGAGCCAGATACCCTTCTTCTCGATGAGCCGTTCGGCGCGCTCGACGCGCTGACGCGACGCCGCATTCAGCGGCTCTTCCTCGACCGCATCGGAGGGCGGATCACGTGCCTCTTTGTGACGCATGATCTCGATGAAGCGATCACACTCGCTGACTCAGTGCGAGTTGGAGTCCGTTGTGACGCCCCGGTGCTCCCGATCGAGAGGGACAGTTCAGATCCGTTCACCTGGCAGGAGACCCCTGAGTTTCTCAAGTGTCGGAGCATGGTCCTACGGGCCTTGTCGAATGAAGATCCAGCCGAGATCAGTTGAGACTACATCGGCGGCTCTCGGAAGCCCGAGAGCTGATCAGAGACCCCCCGTACTC
>JAGQUV010000140.1 GCA_020438295.1 Solirubrobacterales bacterium | reverse complement strand
CGGGCCCTGTCAGGCCGGGGGTTTCAGGCCGAGGGTTTCAGGCCGGGGGTTTCAGGCCGGGGTCACGGTGACGGGCAGGTGCTTGATCCCGCCCACGAAGTTAGAGCGAAGGAAGCGGTGCGGTCCAGCGGGTTCCACCGCTTTGATCCGCTTCGCGAGCTCCTGGAACAGGATCCGCACTTCGAGGCGCGCGAGGTGCATGCCAAGGCAGACATGGGGCCCGCCCTGGCCGAAGGAGACATGCGGGTTCGGCGCCCGGTCGAGCTTCACCCGGAACGGATCGTCGAACACGGTCTCGTCGCGGTTGCCCGAGGCCCACCACAGCAGCACCTTGTCGCCTTCGCGCACGGTCTGCCCGTGCATCTCGAAATCCCGCGTCGCGGTGCGGCGGAAATAGAGCGCGGGCGTCGCCCAGCGGATGATCTCGTCGGGCGCGGTCTTCCAGATCTCACCGCCTTCCTGCATCTGGCCCAGAAGCTCGGGCTGGTGCGCCATCGCCTGGATGCCGGCGGCGATGGAATACCGCGTGGTGTCGTTGCCGGCCGCGACCAGCAGGCAGAAGAAGTTGCGGAACTCGACTTCCGGCATCACTTCGCCGTCCTTGTCGGGCTGCAAGATCATGTGCA
>JAGQUV010000139.1 GCA_020438295.1 Solirubrobacterales bacterium | reverse complement strand
GCCCGCCGCGTCGCCCGCGAGGTGATCGCCCCCCGCGCCGCCGAGGTGGACCGCACCGCCCAGTACCCGGAGGACTACTTCCAGGCGCTGAAGGCCGCCGACCTGCTCGGCATCACGCTCCCGCGCGAGGTGGGCGGCGCGGACGCCGGGACGCTGGCGATGGGCCTCGCCATCGAGGAGGTCGCGAAGTACGACTGCTCGGCCGGGCTGATGATCATGCTCGGGGCGCTGGCGACCCACACCATCAAGTTCTTCGGCACCCCGGACCAGGTCGAGCGCTTCGTGGGGCCGGTCGCGCGCGGTGAGAAGAAGGCGGCGTTCTGCCTGACCGAGCCGGACGCCGGCTCCGACGTCGCGGGCCTCCAGGCCCGCGCCGAGCGCGACGGCGACGAGTGGGTGATCACCGCCCAGAAGCAGTACATCTCCGGCGGCCCGGTCGCGGACCAGGTGATCGTGTTCGCCAAGACCGAGCCCGGGAATCCGCGCTCGACCGCCGCGTTCGTCGTGGACACGAAGACACCGGGCTTCGAGGTCACGTCGGTGGACCGCAAGATGGGCGTCCGCGGCCTCCCCACGGGCGTCCTCACGTTCGACCGCGTCCGCGTCCCGCATGACCAGATGGTCGGC
>JAGQUV010000138.1 GCA_020438295.1 Solirubrobacterales bacterium | reverse complement strand
AGGCGCAGGCGGGAGCGGGGGATGGACGAGCCACGCCCTGCGGTCTCGTCGCCGGCGTCCACCGGCTTCGTCGAGTGCTGAACGACCGCCACGTCAGCCACCCGCCTCGATCGATCCGACGCCCACCGGATGGGGGCCGGAGTCGTGCTCGATCCGGCCGTCCCGCACGGACACCTGCCGCGGCAGGGAGTCTGCCAGCTCACGGTCGTGGGTGATGATCAGGATCGTGTGGCCCTCGCCGTGCAGCTCGCGGATGAGATCCATCACCGCGGCACCCGACTTCGAGTCGAGGTTGCCGGTCGGTTCGTCGGCGAGGACGATGGCGGGCCGGTTGACGATCGCCCGGGCGATGGCCACGCGCTGGCGCTCACCGCCGCTGAGCTTGTTGGGCACATGGTGCAGACGGTGCCCGAGTCCCACCCGCGCGAGGGCGTCCTCTGCCGCCGAGCGTCGCTCGGCCGGCGCGACGCCGCGGTACAGCAGGCCGTTGGCGACGTTGTCCAGCGCGCTCATCCCTTCCAGCAGGAAGAACTGCTGGAAGACGAAGCCGAGCAGCTGCGAGCGGACCGCCGAGAGCTGGCGGTCGGACATCGCCGAGGTGTCCACCCCGGCCAGCCGGACCGCGCCCGAG
>JAGQUV010000011.1:44092-49600 GCA_020438295.1 Solirubrobacterales bacterium | reverse complement strand
AGGGCCAGCAGGCCGATCCGCTGCTGGCCCTGCGACCCGAACCGCCGCAGCTGCCTGCCGTCGAGTTCCAACCGGATCTCGTCGTGGTGCGGACCCCAGCCGGTCCTACCCAGTTTCAGGTCGCTTTCGAACCGCTGTTCGAGACCGGCCTCGATCGCCTCGGCCTCGATCGCCGATCCGGGCCGGTAGGTCAGCCCGGTTTGCCGGTCCAGGCCGAGGTCTGCCGCGGCTTCGTTGAACGGCCCGCTGAGCTCTTCCACCGCCGCATTGCGGGCGATGGCGAGCTCGGAACCGGTCTTCGCGACTTGGCGATTCCACGTGGGAAGCTGCGATCGGTCCCCACTCCCTTCCCGGAGCCGGGCGATCAGCGCGTTCCGCTGGGCCAGCGCGCGGCCGAACCGCTGCCGGAGCTCGTTCCTGGTCGGCCACCTTGCCGCGATGTAGCTGTCCACGTGGGCCCTCCGACCCGACGGCGGGCCCTTGACCAACTCGAGCCGGTCGGGCGAGAAGACGGTTGTCGCCGGCCGGTGGGAGACCGCCTCGCCCCGTTCGATCGCAGCTCCGTCCATCGTGTAGCGCGAGCCCTCACTCCGGCTGGACGACGACATGAACAGGTGTTCCAGTTGTTCGTCGTCGGAACGCACCACTATCCGGCTACGGGCGACCGTGTCGCCGAACGGGATCAGGTCGCGCCGATCTGCGGTGCGGAACGAGCGGCCGGTCAGCCCGAAATAGATCGCCTCGACCAGGTTGGTCTTGCCGGCCCCGTTCGGGCCGACGATCGCGGTCACCTTCCGGTCGAGGTCCAGCGTCACCCGGTCGAGCGAACGCAGCGAATCGGCCGCAACCGAAGCGACCCACATAGGCCTACTCGTTCAGGCGTATCGGCATCACGAGATAGCGGAAGTCGTCGTCATCCACCGGCTGGAGCAGTCCCGGCCTTAGTGGCGAGATCAGACGCAACAGCACCTCGTCGCCCTTGATCGCCTCGATCCCGGCCCTGAAGAATTCGTGGTTGAAGCCGATGCTGAGATCGTCTCCCTCGAAGTTCGCCGGCAGCTTCTCTTCGGCGTCACCCAGCTCGGGGGTGTCGGCCGAGATCGTCAGTTCGCCCGGCGACAGGCTGATCTTGAGTGGGCGGTTCTTCTGGGCCATCTGGCTCACCCGCCTGACCGACTCGAGCAGCTCGTTGCGCGGTAGCCGCACGTCGTGTTCATAGGTTTCGGGAAACAGCTGCTGGTAGTTGGGGAACTGGCCCTCGACGGTGGTGGTCGACAGCACCGCCCCGTCGACCACGAAGACCACGTCCCGGTCGGTGACCGTCAACCTGACCGCGTCCGAATCACTGACCGAAAGCAGGCGGGAGAGTTCGGCCAGGGCCTGCGCCGGGATGTTCTTGTCGAGGTCTGCCGGCACCGGCGTGGACAGGACCGTCTTCTTGACCGCCAACCGGTAGGAGTCGGTCGCGACCATGGTCAGCTCGTTTCCGGAAGCGAGCACCTGCACGCTGGTCAGCACCGGCCGCATGTCGTCGTTCGAGGCTGCCCTGGCGACCAGTTCGATCGTTTCGAGCAGGGCCTCCCGACCCAGTGAGATTGGTTGTTCACCGGGTTCGGGCAGCGGGGGAAAATCGTCTCCGGACAGGGCCCGGATATGGAAATTAGAGCTTCCAGAACGTAGTTCGACGTCGCGCTCCGCTGTCCTGTATTCGAAATCGACCTTCTCGGTACCGAGCAGCCTGGAAATATCGGAGAAGAGCCTGCCGGGCAACAGCACCCGGCCGTTGCCCCCGGCCGATTCTTCGACGTGGACCGGGACCCTGAGACTCCTGTTGCCGTCGGTCGCGCTGAACGAAAGACGGCCTTCATCCACTTCGACCAGGATCCCGCCGAGCGCGGGGTTGCTGCCGCTCTTGGCAACGGACCGGGCCACCGAGGCCAGCTTGGATGAAAGTTCGGCATTTTTTACAGAGAACTGCAAGACCGGCTACCTCATTGAGTTTGTTGTTCTGTGGAAAGGCCGGCGCAAGCGGAGCGATCCGCACGGCAAACGGCAATCCACCGTTGACAATAGGTGGAGACCGTGGGGATTGTCGCAACCTGGGCGGCGGTTCACCGGGCGGAACCCCGGTCGCTGTGGATCGATGCCCGGATCGACTCCACAGCCCTGGTCACCTCCGGATCGGAAAGCAGCTGCTGTTCTACCCGCCGGATCGAGTTGAGCACCGTGGTGTGGTCGCGGTCGCCGTACAGGGCACCGATCTGGGGTAGGGAGAGAGCGGTCATTTCGCGGGTGAGGAAGATTGCTACGTGTCTGGCTCTGCTTGTGTTGACGTCTCGGCGGCGGGACTGGAGGGTCTCGACCGGGGTCCGGAAGAAGCCGGCGGTCGTCTCCCGGATCAGCTCCGGGGTCACCGGTCTGTCCGGGGTCTGGGAGGGGAAGACGCGGTGGATCAGCTCGGCGTCGAGCGGAGTCGAATTGAGCGATGCCTCGGCGATGGTCCTGGTCAGGGCCCCGTGGAGCTGCCGGAGGTTGGTCTGCACCCGTTTGGCCAGCAGGGTCAGCGCCTCCTGGTCGGAGATTTCCAGGCCGGCCTCGCTGACCAGGCGGTGGAGGACGGTCAGCCTGGTGGCCAGGTTCGGTTGCTCGAGCGGCACCGTCAGTCCCCACTCGAAACGGTCGCTGAGCCGGTCGGCGAGCGTGCTGATCTCGGTCGGCGTGCGATCGGCCGACAGGACGATCTGGCTTCCGGACTCGTACAGCGCGTTGAAGGTGTGGAAGAATTCCTCCTCGGTGGCGGCCTTGCTCGCGATGAACTGGATGTCGTCGATCAGCAGTACGTCGAGGTCACGGTAGCGCCGCTTGAACTCAACGGTGCCACCGTCGCGCAGGGCGGTGACGAATTCCGCGGTGAACGACTCGGCACTGGTGTAGAGGACGTTCAGTTCGGGAACGTTCCGGTCCAGGTAGTTGGCGATCGCACCGAGCAGGTGGGTCTTGCCCAGGCCGGGCTGACCGTGGAGGAACAGCGGGTTGTAGGCTTCCGAAGGCGCCTCGGCCACGGCCAGCGCGGCAGCGTGTGCCAGGTGGTTTCCGGGACCGATGACGAAACGGTCGAACAGGTGGGTCGGGTTTGGTTCAGAGGTCGAGGGGACGCCGCCGGGCGCCGGTGCATGCGGGGCGGCGGCTTCGAAGCTGATCGAGCCGAGGCCTTCCGGGCCCTGCTGCAGGGAGTGCTCGATCAGGTCGGTGTAGCGCCGTTCCACCCAGGTCCGAATCGGGTCGGGTGCGTTCAGGTAAAGCCGGTCGCCGCGGATCGCGGTGGCGGTGACCGGGGCCAGCCACATCCGGTAGGTCGACTCGGGGAGGCTGTTGGCCAGACGCCGTTTGGCCTCTGCCCAAGCCGATTCCGCGGCAGAGGCGGACGCTGCTGTCCCGGCAGGGGGAGGGGCAATTGCTGGTTCGGCGGCTCGGGACACGGGACGTTTTCGGTCGTAGGGAACGGTGGCTGCGACCATAGCGTCGGCGGGCCGGGGCTCAGTCGGGCGGCTCCGCAAATCGCGGGAAAAAGTCTTGAAGCCGCAAGCGGCGAGACGGCTCCGTATACTGGCCGACTCCAATGAAGCGTACGTACCAGCCAAAGAAGCGCAAGCGGGCGAAGACCCACGGGTTTCGCAGCCGGATGAGCACCAAGGGTGGTCGCGAAGTGATCCGCCGGCGCCGGCGCAAGGGCCGCAAGCGGCTCGCCGTCTGAGCATGGCGGACCCCGGCGCTGGATCACCCAGGCGCCGCAGGCTTTCCCGAAGCGGTGACTTCAAACGCGCGTACCGGGAGGGGACGTCCAACGCGACCAGGTTCCTGGTGCTCTACAGGTTCGACCGCCAGCAAGAAGATGCGGCGGTGGTCAGGCTGGGCGTCTCGGTGTCGAAGAAGCTCGGTGACGCGGTAGCCCGGAACCGGGTCAAGCGGGTACTGAAAGAGGCCTTCTGGTCGACGGTCGAGCGCGAGGCGGGCGACCATGACTTCGTGCTGGTGGCCCGCCCCGAGGTCGGCAGGGTGATCGAGCAAGAAGGCCTCGCCGGAGCGATCCGCTGCGTCGAGCAGGTGCTCGAGGAATCCGGCGGATCGGAGCGCTCCGGCGATCGGGCTGGAGATCAGGGGGACGACCGGCCCGGAAGCGAGCGTTCCACGTGAAACGCTTGGTTCTGGCGCCGATCCACGCCTACCGTCGCTGGATTTCGCCGCTGATCCCGCGCCGCTGCAAGTACGAGCCCACCTGCTCGGCCTACGCGATCGAGGCGATCGACCGTTTCGGCCCGCTACGGGGTACAGTTCTCGCCTGCTGGCGAGTCCTGCGCTGCAATCCCTTCAGCCACGGCGGCTTTGACCCCGTGAGGGAGACCTTCACCCTGAAGGTCGGGCCGATGGACCCGGCCGTCTACCACGGAGAATCGAAACCGCGTTGATTCCAGTCGCAAACATCCTTCAACCCCTGATCGACATCGCCAACGGGGTCCTCTCGTTCTTCCACGATGACCTCGGACTGTCCTGGGGTGGATCGATCATTCTGCTGACGGTCGCGACGCGGACCCTGCTGATCCCGCTCACCTACAAGCAGCTGAAAAGCATGCGGGCCCTACAGGCTTTCCAGCCGCAGATGAAGGAGATCCAGGAGAAGTACAAGAACGACCGCCAGCGGCTCTCCCAGGAGATGATGAAGTTCTACCAGGAGAACAAGATCAACCCGCTGGCATCCTGCATCCCGCTGCTGGCCCAGATGCCGGTCTTCATCACGCTGTTCTACACGCTGCGCGGGCCGCTGCGTCTCGACATGTGCGGGCAGGAAGCGGTTCCCTGCGGACAGGTGCCACCGGGCGACTGGGGCCAGTCGTTCCTGTTCATCCCCGACCTGACCGCCAAAGCTACCGGCGGCGTGCTGATCGCGCTACTGGTCCTCTATGTGGTCACCCAGCTGATCTCGGGCCTGATCATGGCCACCACCGCCGATCGCAACCAGCGGATCCTGATGATGGCGCTGCCGTTCATCTTCATCCCGTTCATCATCGGATTCCCGGCAGGCCTGGTGCTGTACTGGATCACCACCAACACCTGGACGATCGGACAGCAGTACGTGGTTAACCGGGTGATCCCCCCGCCGACCGTACCGTCCCCGGCCCAGGCCGCCGCGGCCAAACCACCGCCACCTCCGCCGCGCAAGAAGAAGCGCCGGCGCTAGCCGCATAGACTCAGACCATGGAAGCGAGCGAGTGGCCCACCGAACCGGCTGACCGAGTCAGGGCGGTGGTCGAGCGGATCCTCGACCAGCTCGAACTGGACGGCGAAGTCGAAGTCACCGAAGACGACGATGCGATCTCGGCCAACGTGGTCGGCGACGACGATTACGGCCTGTTGATCGGAAAGCGGGGCCAGACCATCGACGCGGTTCAGCTGCTCTGCTTCCAGGCCGCGTTCCAGGGAATCCGCGAACGCAAGCGGGTGTTGCTCGAC
>JAGQUV010000011.1:0-44067 GCA_020438295.1 Solirubrobacterales bacterium | reverse complement strand
ATCGGAGCGGGCCGACCGGGCGGCCGAGAAGGCGATTTCCAGTGGCGACGAGGTCGAGTTGGACCCGATGACCGCTCGCGAGAGGCGGATCGTGCACGAACACCTGAAGAGCAGGACGGAAGTCGAGACGTTCAGTGCCGGCGACGAGCCGAGACGACGGGTCGTCGTAGCTCCCCTGCTATCCGAGTGAACGAGGCAACCGGGCCGTCCCGGCCCTGGTTCGACCCCGAGGTGCTCGAGTCGCTCGAGCCGATGCTCGAGCGACTGGCCGCCGACCCCGCCTCGCTTTCGTCGGTGACCGATCCGGCCCGGGCCCGGGAGGTCCACTTGCTGGACAGCCTGTCCGGCCTGGCGGTGACCGAGCTGCGTGAAGCCGGGCGGATCGTCGACATCGGCTCGGGAGCGGGCTTTCCGGGCATTCCGCTGGCCTGCGCCCTGCCCGCTGCCCGGGTCGACCTGCTGGACTCGGTCGGGCGCAAGGTCGAGTTCATGTCGGGAGTGATCGAGGCCCTGGAGATCCCCAACGCCCGTGCGGTGAAGGCCCGTTCCGAACAGTGGGCCCTGGGTGAGGGAGCTGCGGCCTATGACCTGGCCACCGCCAGGGCGGTGGCCCCGCTCGAGGTGCTGGCCGAACTGGCCTGCCCCCTGCTGGAACAGGGAGGGGCGTTGGTCGCCTGGAAGGGCCGGCGCGAACCGGAGTCGGAAGCGGCAGTGCGGGCGGCAGGGGACGTGCTCGCCCTCGAAATCGACCGGTTGGTCACCGTCCGACCGTTCGAGTCCAGCCGGGAGAGGCACCTGTACGTGCTGCACAAGACCGGCCCGACGCCGCCGGGCCTGCCCCGCCGCCCCGGAATGGCAAGTAAGCGCCCGCTGGCCGTCTAAGCTGGCCCGCACATGGCAAAGACCGGACAGACGACTTGGGACTGATCTACGCCGTAGCCAACCAGAAGGGCGGCGTCGGCAAGACCACAACGGCGGTCAATCTGGGTGCGGCGTTCGCCCGCTTCGGCCGGCGCACCCTGGTGGTCGACCTCGATCAGCAGTGCAATGCGACCGTCGCGCTCGGTGGTGCCCGCAGCGAGCACCCGTCGACTTATGACGTGCTGGCCGGCGAGACCACGCTGGCCGAGGCGGCCAAGCCGGCCGGGCCCGAGAACCTCTGGGTCGTCCCGGCCAACCGCGATCTGGCCGGTGCGGTGGTCGAATTGCCCCGGCTCGAACGCCCGAACATGAGGCTGCGGGAACAGCTCGGGCAGATCGACTCCGGATTCGACGTCACCTTGATCGACTGCCCGCCGGCGCTCGGCCCGGTGACGGTCAACGCGCTGGTCGCGGCGGACCGGGTGATCGTCCCGGTGCAGGCGGAGTACCTGGCCCTGGAAGGACTGGTCGAATTCCTGAACACGCTGTCGACGGTGCGCCGGGAGCTGAACCCGTCGCTGGAGCTGGCCGGAGTGGTGGTGACCATGCACGACGAGCGGACCAGGCTGGCCCAGGACGTCGAGCGGGAGTTGCGTGACCACTTTTCGGAGACCGTTTTCCGCAACGTGATCCCGCGGACCGTCAGGGTGGCCGAGTCGCCCAGTTATGGCATCCCGGTCACCGACTATGCTCCGAGTTCACGTGGAGCAGGCGCATACATGAAGCTGGCTGAAGAGGTAATGGAACGTGGCTGAGCGGCGGGGAATGGGCCGCGGTCTCGGGGCGATCCTGCCGGACGGTGCCGGAGGCCCGGAGATGCGGGAAATCCCGGTCGAGGCGATCAGCCCGAACCCGGGGCAGCCACGGTCGAGGTTCGAGGACGACACGCTGGGCGCGCTGGCCGACTCGATCGCCGCCAGCGGAGTGGTCCAGCCGCTGATCGTCAGAGAACTTAGTGGCGGAAGTTACGAACTCATCGCGGGCGAGCGGCGCTGGAGGGCGGCGCAGATCGCAGGGGTCGAGCGGGTCCCGGTCGTGATCCGCGATTCGGATGAAGCCGACCGGCTCGAGGTCGCCTTGATCGAGAACATGGTGCGGGAAGACCTGAACCCGGTCGAGGAGGCCCGCGCCTGCGCCGCCCTGGTCGAGGATCTCGGGTTGAGCAAGGAGGAACTGGGCAGGCGGGTCGGCCGCAGCCGGCCGCAGATCTCCAACCTGATCCGGTTGCTGGAGTTGCCGGACGAAGTGCTCGGCATGCTCGAATCGGGCGAGCTGACCGAAGGGCACGGGCGGGCGGTGTTGCAGGTACCCGACCACGCCGACCGGCGACGACTCGGGCGCAAGGCCAGGGACCAGCAATGGTCGGTCCGCCAGACCGAAGCGGGCGCCCGCTCGCTGTCCAAGGCGAATCGGCGCAAGCCCAAAGGCCTGAGTGCCGAAGAGGCCGAGGCGATCGAGCAGGTCGCCTCCAGGCTCGAGTCCGGGCTCGATCACCAGGTTCGCATCCGGCCCAGGTCCGGCGGGCTGGCGATCGAGATCCAGGTCGACGACCTCGAGCAGGCCGGCCGGGTGGCCGACCGGCTGGGCTGAGAGCCGACCGGACCCGGCCGCGCGGCAGGCAACCGATCGCGGGCGACGACAGTACAATCAGCGACTCTCGCGCGGGCGATTAGCTCAGTTGGTTAGAGCGCGTCTCTGATAAGGACGAGGTCCCTGGTTCGAATCCAGGATCGCCCACTGCCGCCGCGCCCGGTGCCGGCCCGGCTCGACCCGCCGGCTACGCGGGTTTTGCTGCATATAATCGTCTCGATGCGAGAGATGCAGATCTATGGAGTCAGCTTCGACATGGTCGGAAAGCAGCCGATCGTGCTGCTGAAGACGGTCGACGACAACCGGTTCCTGCCGATCTGGATCGGCCATCCGGAGGCGGCCGCGATCCTGATGAAGCTGCAAGGCGCCGACACCCCACGGCCGATGACCCACGACCTGATGGTCGACATCCTCGACCAGGTCGAGACCAAGTGCGAACGCATTTCGATCAACGAGCTACGCGACAACACCTTTTACGCCAGCATCACGATCTCGGTCTCGGGCAGCGAGCTGGAGATCGACTCGCGTCCGTCCGACGCGCTCGCCCTGGCGGTCAGGGTGTCGGCCCCGATCTTCGTCGCCGAGGACGTGATCGACGAGTCGTCGATCGAGTTCGAGCACGGCCTCGAGGACAACGAACAGGTGGTCGAGAAATTCAAGGACTTCCTCGACGACGTGTCGCCCGAGGACTTCCTCCAGGACTCCTGAGCCCCGGGCCCGCCGGGGTGGACCGGGGCCCCGGGTTCCGGCCCGCTCAGGCGGCTAGTGAGAGGATCCGCTCGACCATCGCGACGAAGTCGATCCCGGCCGCTTCGGCGGCCTGCGGGAACAGCGACGTCTCGGTCATGCCGGGGATCGCGTTCACTTCGAGCAGCTGCGGCCCGTCGGCGGCGAGGATCAGGTCGACCCGGGAGAAGCCGGAGCAGCCGAGCGCCCGGTAGGCGGCCAGTGCCACCCGGTTCACCTCGGCGGCTTCGCTCTGTTCCAGCTCCGCCGGGCAGGTGAAGCTCGCCCCACCGATCTCGTAGCGGGCCTCGAAGTCGAACGTGTTGCTGTCCTTCGGTACCGCCTCGACGATCGGCAGGACCCGGTCAGCGAGGACCGACACGGCCAGCTCGCGGCCGCTCACCCAGGCTTCGAGTACGGCGCTGCTGCCATAGCTGAGGGCCGAGATCAGGGCGGACGGCAGCTCTTCGGCGGCGGTCACCACGTTGACCCCGAGCGAAGAGCCCTGGGCCGCCGGCTTGGCCACCAGCGGCAGCCCGATCCGCTCGACCGCGACAGGGAAGGTCTCGGCCGCGCCGAAGTCCCTCAGGGCCTGCTCGCTGTAGGTGACCCAGTCCGGGGTCGGCAGCCCGGCCTCGCGCATCAGGTACTTGGCCAGGCTCTTGTCCATGCACCGCCGGCAGGCCGACACACCCGGCCCGGTATGGGGGATGCCCAGCAGTTCCAGCAGGGCCTGGACCGTCCCGTCCTCGCCCTCCGGGCCGTGCAGTGCCACGAACGCCACATCGGGTGAGAAATCGCGGAGCCTGGAGACCAGTTCGGGGCCGAGATCGAGTGACTCGACGGTGTGGCCGAGTTCGCCCAGCGCCTCGTTCACCCGGGCACCGGACCTGAGCGAGACGGCCCGTTCGTGGGAGCGGCCTCCCTGGAGAAGCGCGACCTTCACCGTTCCTCCCTCTCCGGGATCTCCGGCAGGCGCATCTCGCCGGTCCCGGTCATCGTCTCGAACAGCCTCAGCTGCTCCCTCGCCACGGTGCCGATCCGGCGGATGCCTTCGATGATCTCGTCTTCCCTGACCCCGGAGAAGTTGAGCCGCATCGAGTTCTCCCCACGGCCGTCGACGTAGGCCGACCGGCCGGGAACGAACGCGACTCCCCGGGTGAGCGCCTTGGCCAGCAGGTCTTCGGTGTCCAGCACCTCGGGCATGGTCGCCCAGATGAACAGCCCCCCTTCGGGCTTGTTCCAGCTCGCGCCGTGGGGGAAGTACTCGGCCATCGCGCCGGCCATCACGTCGCGGCGGGTGCGGTATATCGAGATCAGGTCATCGATGTAGTCGCGCCACTGGCCGGCGGCGAAGTAATGGGCGGCGAAGTCCTGGGTCAGGGTCGAAGTGCAGAGGTCGCTGCCGCCCTTGCCCAGGACCACCTTCTCGCGGATCGGTGGTGGGGAGACGATCCAGCCGATCCGCAGCCCGGCGGACAGGATCTTGGAGAAGGTCCCGATGTAGACCACGAAGTTGCCCCCGTCCAGCGAATGGAGCGCGGGCAGCGGGTCGCCCTCGTAGCGCAGCAGGCCGTAGGGGTTGTCCTCGACCACGAGGATCTCGCGTTCGGCCGCCAGCGCGACCAGTCTTCGGCGGCGTTCGAGCGAGAGCGTCATCCCGCCGGGATTCTGGAAGGTCGGCACCGAATAGATGAACTTCGGCTTCCGGCCGTCGCCGGCAAGTTCGTCCAGCGTCTGCTCGAGCAGATCGACCCGCATCCCGTCGGAGTCGCACTCGATCTGGATCACCTCGGCTTCGTACGAACAGAACGTGGGAAGCGCCCCGGGGTAGGTCGGCGCGTCGCAGATCAGAATGTCGCCGGGGTCGATCAGCGTCTTCGTGATCAGGTCGATCGCCTGCTGGCCACCGGTGGTGACGGTCACGTCGACCGGGTCGACCCCGATCCCTTCGGCAGCCATGACCCGGGCGATCTGTTCCCGGACCAACTCGAGTCCCTCGGTCGGCCCGTACTGGAGCACCTCGGCGATCGAGCCTGCCGCGATCCTGTCCATCTCGGCCGCGAACGCCTCGGCGGGGAAGGCCGAGGTGTCGGGCAGTCCGCCGGCCAGCGAGATCACTTCCGGGCGAGCCGTTATCGCCATCATGTCCCGCATCGCCGAAGAGCGCATCACCCGGGTTCTCCTGGCGAACAACGCGGCGTATCGCTCGAGGTCCCGGGCCCGGGTCTGGGGACGCCGGGGAGGTGGAGGAGAGGACATCCTTCTATTCTGCCGGTATCAGCTCTTTCGAAACAATCTGCCTCGCGGCCGGGATCGGCATCTCGATCGGCATGATCACGGGGACGACCGGCCTCGAAGGCTCGGCTCGCGGCCGGATGACCCTGCTCACCGCGGTGATCGCCCTGTTTGCCGGGTACATGGCGGCCTCGTTCTCGGACGGCATCGCGATCGTCTCGATGATCTTCTGTGCGCTGTTTGCCGGGTTCGCCTGCGCGGTGATCAGCGGAGTGATCGCCGGGGCGACCCGCCGCGGCGGCACCGCGGCGCTCGCCCTGTTCACGATCGTCGGCGCGGTCGCGGTCGCGCTGGTAACGGTGCTCTTTCCGCCGGTCGCGATGCTGTTCGTGGCCGGCCTGGTCTGGCTGGCATTTGCGCGGCGCAGGAGGGCGGCCCGCAAGCACGCCGGGCTGCGCGTTCTGCGCTAGATGAAACCCAAGCTGGTACTCGCCTACGTCGATTCGCTGCGGACCGACATGCTGCACCGGGCGATCGCCGAGGACCGCGCGCCCACCTTCGCCGGCCTGGTCGGGCGGGGTGTGCTGGTCGAGAACTGCGTCTCTTCGTTCCCGTCGGTCACCCCGGTCGCCACGGCCGAGATGGTCACCGGGCACAGGGCCGATCGTCACTGGATCTCTGGCATGAACTGGTATCACCGGGTCGAAAAGCGCTACGTCGAGTACGGCTCGTCGATCGAGGCGTCAAGGGCTTTCGGCATCTTCCGCTCACTGCACGACCTGGTCTACAACATGAACCTGGCCCACCTCAATCCCGGCATAGAGACGGTCTTCGAGTCGCTGGACGACCGTGGGGTGCGCACCGCCTCGACACCGTTTCTGATCTACCGCGGGCGACACCGTCACCAGGTCAGCCTGAGCGGGCTGACCGGAAAGGCGATCGAGGCCGGCCTGCTCAGATTCGAGTACGGCACCTGGGGACCGAAAGAGCTGTTCTACGGCGACCTGTACGCCTCGATGCCGACCCCCTGCAAGTCGAGTGCGGTCCCCGGCAGGCGCGATGCCTATTCGGCCTGTTGTGCGGCCGAGCTGCTTTCCCACGACCGCTCGGATTTCCTCCTGCTCTCGTTTCCCGACAACGACAACTTCTCCCACCGCTACGGGCCGGGGGAATCGGTCAAGTCGATCGAGCGGGCCGACAGCTGCATGGCCGAGGTGATCCGGGCGGCCGGTGGCATGGACGGCTTCCTCACCGACTACGCCCTGATCCTGCTGGCCGACCACGCACACACCGACGTCGAGAAGCCACTCGACCTGATCGAGGCGATGGCCGGGCGCTGGCGGGTCCTGCGACCTTCCGAGGACCGCCCCGAGACGGCCGAGCTGGCGGTCAGCCCGACCTCGCGTGCAGCCCACCTCTACCTGTTGAGCGAACGCGGGAATCCGGCCCGGCACCGGGCGGTCCGCCAGCATGCGGCGGCGGTCGAGGGAGTGGAGCTGGTCGCCTGGCTCGAGACCCCCGCGGGCGAGCCGCTGGTCCGCGAAGGCCCGGGACTGGCGGGCGATGAAGGCCCGCTGGCGGTGGTGGAGCGGGACGGCCGGCGGCTCGATTTCCGTCCGGCCGATCGCCCGGCGGGAGCGCGTTCCCGCCGCGGGCGCAGGAAAAGGGACGGCAGATCCGAAGGCGGCCGTGAAACGGTCACCGACCGCCGGGGCGTGGCCTGGTCGATAAGCGGCAACCTCGAGGCACTGGGGGCTGCCGTCGAAGCGGGCCGGATCGAAATGGCCGACTACCCGGACGGCTTGGCCAGGCTCTACTCGGCGCTGACCGCGCCGCACGCCGGTGACCTGATGGTCTCGGCGACCCTCGGCTACGAATGCCTGGACTGGGGTGGCGCCGCGCATGTCGGCGGGGGCAGTCACGGATCGCTGCGCCGCGAGGACTCGGAGGGACCGCTGCTGTTCGTCGGTTGCGGTCCCGACTCGCCGGACGACAAGCCCCAGTGGGCGTTGAACGACGTCGTACCGGTGATCCGCGAGCACTTCGGCCTTCCCGGGGGCTCACCCGACAGCTGACCCCCCTCTGCTGCAGCACAGAGGGGGAAGCGTGTTCCCGTTGCGGTCGCCGCTCAGACGGCGTCGGTGCGACCCGTTGAACCGTTTGCGGCCGGGACGAGGAACGGCTCGATCGAGTCGGCCAGGCCGGCCTCGTTGATCTCGACCGCTGCGCCCATCACCCAGACGTCGTCGGTTGCCGACTCGAACCTGACCGGCATGTCGGTCCGCATCCGCTCTATCGCCTGCTCCTTCTTCACGCCGAGCACGCTGTCGCGGGCACCGGTCATACCGACGTCGCTGATGAACGCGGTACCTCCCGGCAGTACCCGTCCGTCGGCCGTCGGCACGTGGGTATGAGTACCCAGCACGGCGGCCACCCGGCCGTCCAGATACCAGCCGAGCGCGACCTTCTCGCTGGTCACCTCGGCGTGGAAGTCGACCACCACGGCATCGGCCTCGCCTTCGAAACCGGCCAGCCGCGACTCGGCCTCATCGAAAGGTGAGCGGGCCGCCCGCAGGCCCACGGTCCCGCTGAGGTTCAGCACGGCGATCCGGCGGCCCTGCTTCTCGACCACTACCGCCCCCTTGCCGGGATTGCTCCGGCGGAAGTTGGCCGGTCGGATCACCCGATCGGCCCGGTCCAGGTACCCGTATACCTCGCGATGCCGGTAAGTGTGGTTGCCGAGGGTGATCACGTCGGCGCCGGTCTCGAAAATCTCATTCGCCGTCTTTTCGGTTATCCCCATGCCGCCGGCCGAGTTCTCGCCGTTGACCACGATCAGGCCGGGTTCGAACCGCTGCCTCAGGTGCGGCATCGTCCGCGCCAGCCCGCGCCGCCCGGGGCTGCCGACCACGTCGCCGATGAAGAGCAGCTTCACCGGTGTGACCCTACCGGCAAGGGGGATGGCGTACGGTTCGCTGCCGATGACCGAGACCTCGAACCGACCGTCCTCACCTCCGGACGGGACGCCCGGCCGCGGCCCCGTCCTGGCTGCCCGGGACATAGGCAAGAGGTTCGGCGATGTGGAAGTCCTGAACGGAGTCTCGTTCCAGGCCGCTCCGGGCGAGGTGGTCGGGCTGATCGGGCCGAACGGGGCCGGCAAGACGACCCTGCTCTCGATTCTGGCCGGGATCGAGGCACCGGACGGCGGCCGGGTGGAATCGGGCGGTGGGGTGGGCTGGGTTCCGCAGCAGGCGGCGCTCTACAGGCGCCTCACCGTGCGCGAGAACCTGCTGCTGTTCGCCCGCCTCCAGCGGTCCGGACGGCCGGACGAGAGGGTCGTCGAGATGCTCGAACTGACCGGCCTGGGCGATCGGATGAACGATCAGGTGGGCAAGCTGTCCGGGGGCAACCAGCAACGGGTGAACATCGCGATCGGGCTGATGGCCGACCCGTCGGTCCTGCTACTGGACGAGCCCAGCGTCGGACTCGACCCGGCCCAGCGTGCCCGGCTCTGGAGGTTCGTTCTCGATCTGGTCGACCGGGGGACCGCGGTCGTGTTCTCGACCCACGACATCCAGGAGGCCGAGCGCTACGCGGGGCGAATAGTGGTGCTGACCGAGGGCCTGGAGATATTCGACGGCACCGCCGACGAGCTGCGCGAGGCGGTGGTCACCGGCGCTGCGGATTCCGGGCCGGGGGAACGCGACCTGGAGACCTCGTTCCTCGCCTACCTCGACAAGGACGGTCGCTGACCGTGCGCTGGCTGCTGCTCAAAGATCTCCAGATCCTCCGGCGCTCGCCGCTTCAGCTTGCCCTGCTCGTGGTCTATCCGATCGCGATCGCGCTGCTGGTCGGGTTCGCGCTGACCCGGGGCCCGGAGCAGTCGACCGTCGCCCTGTACAGCGCGATGCCGGCCGACGCCCGGCTCGGTTTCGGCGGCGAACAGCTGGATGCGGCCGAGATCAGGGACCAGCTTTGCAGCCGGGTCGACTGCATCGATGCCGACAGTCGCGATCAGGCCCGCGGCCTGGTCGAAGACGGGACCGCCACCGCGGCGGTCATCATCCCGGAGGACCTGGGGGAGAAGATCGCCTCGCTGGCCTCGCTCAACCCGCAGCGACCGCAGGTGGAGGTGATCGTCAATGGCTCGAGTGCGGTCGAGAACGAGATCGTCGACGACCGCATCGATGCGATGGTCGCCGAAGCGAACCTGCTGATCGCCCGGCGCATCTCCGAGGCCGCCCACCGCTACCTCGACCTGATTCTCGAAGGCGGTCAGCTCAGCCTGGTCGGCCAGGACTTCGAGGTGCTGGGGCTGCGCGACACGGAGGCCATCCTGCGAGCGCTGCGCGATCAGGTGCCGGCCGGGGCCGACCGCCGGCAACTCGAGCGGGCGATCCGGTTCGCGGTGCTGGCCACTCAGAACCTCGACCTGGCCGGACCGCTGCTGACCGCGATCACCCAGCCGATCGCAGTGGACAAGACCGAGGTCGGTGACAGCGCTCCGAGCCTCGACACCTTTGCGATCGCGGTCACGGCCAGCTTCGCCCTGATGTTCGTGACCGTGCTGCTGGTGGCCGGGTCGTTGGCCCTGGAGCGCGAGGAGAACGCTTTCGGCAGGCTCACCGCGGGGCTGGTGAGCCGGGGCCAGATCCTGGCCGCAAAACTGGGTCTGGGCACGGTGGTCGGCTTTGCCGTCCTGTTCATCCTGCTGGCCGGGCTGTCGCTGTTCGTCCCGATCCAGTGGAGCCGCGCCCCGGTCTGGATCGCCGCGGGACTGTTCGCCGCGGCCGCGTTCGCCGCGGCCGGGGCCGCGCTCGGTGCCGCGACCAGGGAGATCAGGGCGGCCACCCTGGCGGCGGTGATGATCGCCCTGCCGGTGGCCCTGCTGTCGCTGGTTCCCGACGACGCGGTCGGCAGCCTGCTCGAGAAGGTGATCGAGGTGGTGACCGCCGTGTTCCCGTTCCGGCCGGCACTCGACGCCCTGACCGGCGGGCTGGAGGTCTCGGGCGGGTCGGTCTGGCTCTACCTGCTGCACCTGGCGGCGCTCACCGCCGCCTACGCACTGTTGGCCCGGGCGGCGCTGCGCCGCTTCTAGCGGCCGGGGTCCAGGGCCCCACGGTAGGTCAGTCCGGAGCTTGCGACTCCTCGCCGAGACGGGGTCCCAGGTCGGGGAGGTCGGCCCGCCCGGGCCCGGCCGGGGATGGACCGGCGATCCAGGCGGCGCCGGCGAGTCCGGCCAGCCCGACCACGATCAGCCAGAGGTGCCCGATCGCTACGGCTTCGACACCGGCGAGCGGGTTGGCCAGGGCGCCGGCGCGGTCCAGCCCCCAGCCGGTAGCCGCGGCCAGGGCGAGGCAGGCACCGGTGACGCGGACCGTGGGGTAGAAACGGGTACGGGAAAGCAAATAGAGCGACGGGAACACCAGCGCCACGGCGGACAGTTGCGCCAGCTCGACCCCGAAGTTGAAGGCCAGCAGCGAAGCCAGCGATGCAGACCCGGCCAGCCCCAGGTCGCTGAGGATGCCGGCGAAGGCCAGCCCGTGAACCAGTCCGAACCCGGCGGCGATGGCCGCCTCGCCGCGGCGGGCCATTGGCCGGACTGCGTTGATCGCCGCTACGCCCACCGAAGCCGCGATCAGGATCTCGATCGGCCGGGCGGGCACCGTCACCCATCCGAGCGCGGCGGCGAGCAGGGTGATCGAGTGGCCCAGCGTGAACGCGGTCACCACTTCGAGGACCGCGGTCAGCGTGGACAGGGGCCCCTCGGTGCTGGGGCGCCACCGGCCGGCGGTTGCGATGAGCGGCGCCGGCAGCAGCAGGGCCAGCAGGAACAGCAGGTGGTCGGCACCGTCCAGGACGTGGTGGTAGCCGAGCGAGATCATCTCGCCGACCGGTGCGGTCGGGTCGCCGTCGGTGATCTCGAGGGCGCGGCGATTCTCGGCCCCGGTCCCGACTGCGCTGCTGCCCGGGACGTGGGCCCCGGATGTGGACGGGATCCAGGCCATGACGACGACCACGACCGCACATCCGATCAGCGCTACCGGCCAGGACGCACGTCGGGCCGGCGTGGCGGGTGAACGGGCTGCGGACATCGCGACAGTCAGGCTAGCCGACCGCTCCGGCGTGGGGGGTGCCATCCAGGCCGCGAACCGGCGGCGGACGACTCCCGGCTTGCCCGGCCCGGGCCGGTGGCGAGGTCCTAGACTGGGCGGGTGAGCTTTCCCGCCACAAGATTGCGCCGCCTGCGCCGTACCCCGGCACTGCGGGGGCTGGTTCGCGAGACGGAGATCTCGTCGGCCG
This sequence comes from Solirubrobacterales bacterium, assembly GCA_020438295.1. Classification (GTDB taxonomy): domain Bacteria; phylum Actinomycetota; class Thermoleophilia; order Solirubrobacterales; family 70-9; genus 67-14. The sequence goes on along the minus strand of JAGQUV010000011.1, from coordinate 32,289 downwards.
ACCTGATCCAGCCGCTGTTCGTCACCACCGGATCCGGGATTCGCGAGCCGATCGATCAGATGCCGGGGGTCAGCCGCTACTCGATCGCCGAACTGGTCGAAGAAGCCGGCGAGGTCGCGGACGCCGGGGTACCGGCCGTGCTGCTGTTCGGCATCCCGTCGGAGAAGGACGAAGCCGGCTCGGGGGCCTACGACGACGAAGGGGTGGTGCAGATGGCCGTTCGCGCCCTCAACGACAACCACCCCGACCTGGTCGTGATCACCGACGTCTGCCTCTGCGCCTACACGACCCATGGCCAGTGCGGTTTCGTCCGCGACGGCGAGGTCGACAACGATGTCACGGTAGAGCTGCTGTCGAAGACCGCGATCTCCCACGCGGAAGCGGGGGCCGACATCGTCGCGCCGAGCGACATGATGGACGGCCGGGTCGGCTCGATCCGCTACCAGCTCGACGAAGAAGGCCATCCCTCGACCGCGATCATCTCGTACGCGGCCAAGTATTCGTCGGCCTTCTACGGACCGTTCCGTGATGCCGCGGACTCGGCCCCGGTCGAGGGCGACCGTCGCGGGTACCAACTCGATCCGGCCAACTCGGACGAGGCCGTCCGCGAGGCGCGGCTCGATCTCGAGGAAGGAGCCGATGCGCTGATGGTCAAGCCGGCGGCCCACTACCTCGACGTGGTCAGCCGGGTCAAGCAGGACACCGGAGCGCCGGTCGCCGCCTACCAGGTCTCGGGCGAGTACGCGATGCTGAAGGCCGCCGCGGCGAACGGCTGGATCGACGAGCGGGCCGCGGTGACCGAGTCGCTGGTATCGGCCCGGCGGGCCGGGGCCGATTTCGTGGTCAGCTACTACGCGAAAGAGGCCGCCCGATGGCTGGGCTGAGCCGTTCGGCTCCGACCGCGCCGAAGCTGACGGTCCCCGGTCGGGGGGCCACGGACTCACAGGCCGGCCTTGCCGGACGGGCCCGCAGGGTGCTGCCCGGAGGGGTCAACTCGCCGGTCCGGGCGATGGGTCGTGTCGGCCGCGATCCGCTGTTCATGGACCGTGGCTCGGGCTGCCGGATCACCGACCGTGAAGGCCACACCTACATCGACTGGGTCGGCTCCTGGGGCCCGCTGATCCTCGGTCACGCCGACCCCGGGGTGGTCGAGTCGGTCAGGGCCGCGGCCGGGCTCGGGACAAGCTTCGGTGCGGCGACCGAGGCCGAGGTCGAACTGGCCGAGATGGTGGTTGCCAGGATGCCGTCGGTCGAGATGATCCGGATGACCAGTTCCGGGACCGAGGCCGCGATGAGCGCGGTCCGGCTCGCCCGGGCGATCACCGGCCGCGACGTGGTCGTCAAGTTCGCCGGCGCCTACCACGGCCATGCCGACGGCCTGCTTGCCGAAGCCGGCTCGGGCATGGCCACCCACGGGGTGCCGTCCGGACCCGGTATCACCGCGGCCCAGTCGGCCGAGACCGTGGTGGCGGACTGGAACGACCGCGAGTCGGTCGCCGCCGCCCTCGAGGGCCACCGGGTCGCCGCCCTGATCGCCGAGCCGGTCGCGGCCAACATGGGTGTGGTGCCGCCCGGGCCCGGTTTTCTCGATTTCCTGCGGCAGGCGACCCGCGAGACCGGCGCCATGCTCGTGTTCGACGAGGTGATCACCGGTTTCAGGGTCGCCCGCGGTGGGGCCCAGGAGCTGTACGGGGTCGAGCCCGACCTGACCGTGATGGGCAAGATCCTCGGGGGCGGCCTGCCCGCCGCCGCGTTCGGCGGCCCGGTGGCCCACATGGAACGGGTGGCTCCGGCCGGCGACGTGTACCAGGCCGGCACGCTGTCCGGCAACCCGCTTGCCGTGGCGGCCGGCATCGCGACGCTCGGCCGCCTCGACCCCGCCGCGTATGCCCGGCTGGGCGAGCTGACCGACCGGCTCAAGGCCGGACTCGGTGACCTGGTCGAGGGCCGACCGCTCCAGCTCAGCTCTGCTCCGGGACTGGTCACCCTCTTCTTCAGCGACCACCCGGTGTCCAATTTCCGCGATGCCGCCCGCTGCGACCTCGAGGCCCACGCCCGGTTCTGCCGGCAGATGCTCGACCGCGGGGTCTATCTGCCGCCTTCCCAGTTCGAGGCCTGGTTCGTCTCACTGGCCCACGACGAGGCGAGCATCGACCATACGCTGGAAGCTGCCAGCGATTCACTGGAGCGCGTCTTCTGAGCCCGCCGGCCGCAATCGACCGGCTGCGCGATCGCATCGCCGGGGAGGGGGAGCCCCTGAGGGTTGCCCGGGGGGGAACGGAACCGAACCCGGCGGTGGGCGGACTCGTGGCCGCGGGTGCCCGCACGGCCGGGAACCCCGGCGAATACGCGTACGTGGTCGAGGCCGTCTACGAAGGCTACCTCTGCCACTACGGCCGGTCGCGCCTGTTGGCCGACCCGGACCGTGACCTCGCCCTGCTGGCCGGTGACCTGTTCTACGCGATCGGGATCAGCGGCCTGGCCGGCCTCGGCGACCCCGAATCCGTAGGCATCCTGTCGGATTTGATCCGGGTCACGGCCGAGCTCGAGGCGCGCGGCGACCGGGACGCGGCCGAAGCCGTCTGGCTGGCTCAGCTGATCGCCCTGTCGTGCGGGAGCGACGAGTCCCACGGCGGCCTCGTTTCGGCTCTCCAATGCGGTGAGCCGGGTGCGGTCACGGACCTGGCCGAGTGGGCGGCCGGGACCGCCGACCGGCACTGCATCGGGCGGGCATTCGAAGCGGCGCGTGAGGCAATAGACTTGCGGCCCCGGAATTCGTAAAGCCTTGTCCGACTCAGAGAACAACAATTCCCCGGCGGAGGATCCCCCCCGTGTGACCCTGCCCGACGCCGAGCCGCGCGGCTACTTCGAGGGTGAGTCGATGACCCGTCGCAAGGTGTTCACCACGGCCAGCCTGGCCCTGGGCGGCGTCGCCTCTATGGCGGTCGTGCTGCCCGTGGTCGGGTTCGCGGTGGCCCCGCTCTTCGAGCGGGGGCGGGAGCGGTGGGAGGCGGTCGGCAAACTGGACGACTTCGGCTCCGAGACCTACAAGCAGGTCGTGTTCACCGAGACTCCCGGGATCGGCGAGGTCGGCAAGACGACCGCCTATGTCCGCAAGGGCAACCCGGAATTCGACGAGGACCCGGACGAGTACCTGGCGGTCTCGACCCGCTGTGCCCACCTCGGCTGCCCGGTCCGGTTCGTGCAGGCGGCGAAGAACTTCATCTGCCCCTGCCACGGCGGGGTCTACGACTTCGAGGGCAAGCGGATCGGTGGCCCGCCGGTGCGGCCGCTCGACCGCTTCCAGACCCGGGTCCGCAACGACCACGTCGAGGTCGGGCCGCGCTACAGCGTCACCAACCAGCTGAAAGCCGTGCGGGCGCGCGATCCCGGCGAATTCACCGGCGGGATCTGGGAGTACCTGTACCCACCCCGCCCGTCGACCTTCCCACCGCCATCGAATTGAGCCACGAGTAGCCAGTGAAGCTGTCTCTTCCGAAAAGAAAGTCGAAGCAGGGCGAACCGGCCCCAGCCGAAGGGGACGCCGTCGCGGCCGAACCGGAGCTGTCCCGCAGCGAGAGGCGGGCCCGCAAGACGGCGGCGGCCAAGCACCACAGCGCCGAAGGGGCCAAGGACGTCGCCGGCTGGGTCGACTCGAGGACCAACGCGACCGGGATCTACACCGCGCTGCTGTCCCGTCACGTACCCAAGGGGACCAACTGGTTCTACACGCTGGGCTCGGCGACCATGTTCATCTTCGCGATGCAGGCGATAACCGGCGTGTTCCTGGCGATGTACTACGTACCGTCGACCACGCAGGCCTACGCCTCGATCACCCACTTGACCAACGACGTTTGGATGGGCGAGTTCGTGCGCGGAATGCACAAGTGGGGAGCCAGCCTGATGATCATCCTGATCTTCCTGCACATGGGCCGCACCTTCTTCTTCGGCGCCTACAAGTACCCGCGCGAGCTCAACTGGGTGATCGGCGTCGTCCTGCTGGTCTTGACCACGGTGATGGGCCTGACCGGGTACCTGCTGCCGTTCGACCAGCGTTCGCTGTGGGCCACCGTGGTCGCCAACAACATCACCGCGTCGGGACCGGTAGTCGGCCCCTACCTGGCCGACTTCCTGCGGGCCGGCCCGGAGGTGGGCGCGACCACGCTCTCGCGCTTCTACGCGCTGCACATGATGCTTATCCCCGGCCTGATCGGAGCGCTGATCGGCGCCCACCTGTTCCTCGTGGTCAAGCTGGGCACAACTGCGCCACCGTGGGTCAGGGGCACCCGGCCAAAAGGCGCACTCGACGAGCAGAGTGTGCCGGCCGGCGTTCCGTCGTCGGATGACGCCGAGGTCCCGGTTGCGGCGTCGGCGGCGGCAACCGACGCCGATCCGGCCGCGACCGAATCGGCCGCGGAACCGCCCGCCGACGCGCCGGCAGACGCGGACGAGCCGGACGGCGACGGCGACGGTCAGCGGCCGGCCGCCGAGCCGGACGAAGGGGAGGCCTCGGCGTGAACAGCCGCGAAAAAGAGGAGTACCTCCGCGAATACGAGATCCTGAAGAAGAAGGGCAAGCCGTTCTTCCCCTACGCGATCATGAAGGACTCGGTGATGATGGTGATCGTCACCTGCGTACTGATCGCCATGTCGCTGGTCATGGGGGCCGAGCAGGGTCCGAAGGCCGACCCGACCACGACCACCTACGTACCGCGGCCGGAGTGGTACTTCTTCTACCTGTTCGAGCTGTTGCGGGTGATCAAGCCGCCGGCCCTGGTGCCGCTGGCGACCATCGGAATCCCGACCATCGCGATGGTCCTGCTGCTGCTGCTGCCGTTCTACGACCGCGGCCACGAGCGGATCCCTTGGCGACGGCCGATCGCCACGATCAGCGGCATCCTGGTGATCATCGCGATGGGTTACCTGACCTACCTCGGCGCGACCGCGGGCTCCCCGACCGAGATTGCGCTCGAGACCCCGTCCCAGTTCGAGCGGGGCAAGCAGATAGTCGCCGAGACGGGCTGCCTGGCCTGCCACTCGATCGGCGAAAACGGGGCCCACGGTGGCCTCGGTCCCGACCTCACGCACATCGGTACCGAGATCCCGCCGGCCGCGATCAAGCGTTCTGTGGAGATCGGGCCGGGGATCATGCCGTCGTTCCGCGACCTCGGCGAGAAGGATCTCAACCAGGTCGCCGACTACCTCTCCTCACTGGATTAGGGGCCACTGTGTCCGGGGCGCCTCCGCGACGGGGCGACCGGCAGTTCGCCGGCCAGGTCAATTCGATGTTCGACCGGATCAGCGGTGTCTACGACCGGATGAACCGGGTGATGACCGCGGGCCTGGACCAGGCCTGGCGCGAGCGCGCGGCAGACCGGGCACGGCTGGAGCCGGGCCAGAAGGCCCTGGACCTCTGTTGCGGGACCGGCGACCTGGCGCTCGCCCTGGCCCGCCGGGTAGGGCCCGAAGGCGAGGTGACCGGGGCCGACTTCTCCCGCCCGATGCTCGATCTGGCGGTGGCAAAGGCGCAGAGCCGGGCAGCGGGCCAGGTTCGGTTCGAGTGGGCAGATGCGCTCGAGCTTCCCTACCCGGACCACAGCTTCGACGCCGTGACGGTCGGTTTCGGCGCGCGGAATCTGGCCGATCTCGATCGAGGGCTTTCGGAAATGCACCGGGTACTGGTTCCCGGCGGTCGCCTGGCCATACTCGAGATCACGCAGCCGAAACGCCAGCCGCTGGCCGGGTTCTTCCGGCTTTGGTTTGACCGCGCCGTTCCGCTGATCGGCATGCTGGCCGGGGATTCGTCCGCATACGCCTACCTCCCGGAATCGGTCCGTAGCTTTCCCGATGCCCGGTCCCTGGCCGCGAAGCTGGACGCAGCCGGATTCCGGCATGTCCGCTGGACCCTGATGGCAGGCGGGATAATCGCGCTCCACTCGGCGGTCAAGTGATTTCCGGTCGGTCGGTACCAGAGCCGGTCACGGCGGTCATCGACACCGCAGGTGGCTGGCTGCCACAGCGCCTGGCCGAAGTCGAGCAGGGCCTGTCCGAGGCGGTCGAGCAGGGAGGAGCGCTGGCCGAAGTCGCCGCGGCCACGCTCAGCGCGGGTGGCAAGCGGATGCGCCCGATGCTGGTCCTGCTCTGCGCAGGCCCGGACGCCGGGCCGGCCGCGGTGCGCTCGGGGGTCGCGGTCGAGCTGGTCCACATGGCCAGCCTGGTTCACGATGACGTGCTCGACCGGGCGCCGCTACGGCGCGGGCAGCCGACCGTCTACGCCAGTTCCGGCCGTGAGCTGGCAACCTCGCTCGGAGACCAGCTGTTCGCGACCGCGTTCCGGGTACTGGTCGACGGCGGCGACTCCCGGGCCGTGAGCGAACTCAGCGCGACCGCGGTAGACCTCGCCAGGGGGGAGCTGCTCCAACGCCGGGGGGCGTTCGACCTGGAGTTGACCGAGACGACCTATCTCGACCGCTGCGGGCTCAAGACGGGCCGCCTGTTCGAGGCGGCCTGCCTCATGGGCCGGACCTCCACGCACCCGGGAGACGGGGGAGCGATCGGGCTCTTCGGCCACCGCATCGGCCTCGCCTTTCAGATGCTCGACGACGTGCTCGACATATCCGGGCCTCCCGAGCGGACCGGCAAGGCGCGCGGAACCGACCTGCTGGACGGCACCGTCACCTTGCCGCTGATCATCGCGGCAAGGTCCGACCGCGACCTGATCGGCCTCGACCTCCGCTCCCTGGACGAGAATTCGGCGGCCCGGGCCTGTGACCGGATCGAAGCCACCGGGGCGCTGCAGGAAGTCCGTGACCGCGCCACGGACCAGATCGCCGAGGCCAAGGCCGGCCTGGTTTCGGCCGGGCTCGACGATCAGCAGAGACGGCTGCTGGAGCTGATCGCCGACGGGGTAGTGCTGCGCTACAGCTGATCCGGCGACCGTTCCCACCGGCTCCGGTTCTGGAATACTCCGCGCCCATGGTTCTCAGCGACCGGTCCATCCGGGAAGAGATCGAAGCCGGGCGGATCGCGATCGACCCGTTTGACCCGAGCCTGGTGCAGCCGTCGAGCGTCGACCTCCGGGTCGACTCCCGCTACCGGGTATTCAACAACTCCCGCTACCCGTTCATCGACGTGCGGCAGCCGATGGAGAACCTGACCGAACTGGTCGAGCCGGGGGAGGAGGAGCCGTTCATCCTCCACCCCGGTGAATTCGTGCTCGGCCAGACCCTGGAGCAGGTGACCCTGCCCGACAATCTCGTGGCGCGGCTCGAGGGCAAGAGCTCGCTCGGCCGGCTCGGTCTGCTGATCCACTCGACCGCCGGTTTCGTCGACGCCGGTTTCTCGGGCAACCTGACCCTGGAGCTCTCCAACGTCGCCAACCTTCCGATCACCATCTACCACGGCATGCCGATCGGCCAGATTTCGTTCATGCAGATGGACCGTCCGGTCGAGCATCCCTACGGTGACCGGGACAATCGGTCGAAGTACCAGGGCCAGGCCGAACCGACCGCTTCGCGCTATTACCTGAACTTCGAGAAATAGCGCTGTCAGAACCGGGAACGGCGGGACCGCCAGGCCCCGACCGGTACGATTGCCCTGTGATTCCCAACATAGGACCACTGGAAATCGCGATCGTGCTGGTGATCGCCCTGATTGTGTTCGGCCCCAAGCGGCTGCCTGAGCTCGGCCGTTCGCTGGGCAAGGGAATCAACGAATTCCGTGAGGGCGTCAGCAAGATTGGCGAGGCCACCGACGTCGATGCAGATGACGACGACCACGACCCGGTCGAGCTGACCGGCCCGGCCGGGCCCGATGCCGCGGAACCGGAAGTGACCGAGATCGTAAGCGACCAACGGTCCGGCACGGAATCGGCGCCGGAACCGGTTGACGGCGAGGTTGTACCCGAGCGGCACGACTGAGGCAGTCCGCTTGGCCAAGCTGAAGCCCGTTCGGCACGATGAGCAGCTGAGTCTCGTCGACCATCTCGACGAACTCCGCACACGGATCATCTACTCGATCGTCGCCCTGGTGGCGGTGTTCGCCCTGTGCTTCTGGCAGAGCGACCTGATCCTCGACATCGCCGCCGACCCGTTGCCGGCGGCGGATCGCCAGCTGGTCGTGCTGGCCCCGACCGAGGCCTTCATGACCACGGTCACGGTCTGTGTGTACGCGGCGATCGTGATCACCGCACCGTTCATCAGCTACCAGATCTTCGCTTACATCCTGCCCGCATTCTCGCCCCGCGAGCGCCGGGCGATCCTGCCGCTCCTGATCACCATCCCGGCGCTCTTTCTCGCCGGGGTCATCTTCGCCTACTTCGTGGTCATGCCCCCGGCGACGAACTTCCTGCTCAGCTTCAACAGTGAGCAGTTCGAGACCCAGCTGAGAGCCCGTGAGTACTACACGTTCTTTGCCACCACCCTGCTGGCCGGCGGGATCGTCTTCCAGTTGCCGGTGATCGTCCTGGCCCTGGTCAAGCTGCGGATCCTGACCATCGCGCAGCTCAGGTCGAACCGGCGCTACGCCTACCTGATCATCGCCGTGGTGGCCGCCGCGCTGCCCGGCGTCGACCCGATTTCGATGCTGATCGAGATGGTCCCGCTCCTCCTGCTGTACGAGTTGAGTATCTTGCTCGCTCGGACCATCGGCAGCCCCGCCGGTCCGGAGACCGACGATATCGTGATCGATGAACCGTTCATCCAGGAAGACTGACCAGTGAGCAACGAACCAGAGCACAGGATGCTGTTCGACGTGCGCGGCAAGCGCAAGCGCGTGATCCAGGTGATCTACGTGCTGCTGGCCCTGGTCATGGTGGCCAGCCTGATCGTGATCGGCCTGCCCGGCGGGATCGGGTTCGGCGGCGGTGGCGGCAACGTGGTCTCACAGGATGCGGCCGAGTTGAGCGTGGAGCGGGCCGAGCGGCTCGACGAGAAGGTGGCCTCGCAACCGAACAACGCCAAGGCCCAGGAGGAACTGGTCAGGGCCCGGATCGCGGCCGGCAACGGGCTGGTCGAGGTCGATCAGGACACCGGTGAGCAGACGGTAGGCGAAAAGGCGACCGAGCAGTACAGCCTGGCGGCCGAGGCCTGGCAGGACTACCTCAAGACGACCGGCAACCGACCCGACCAGGGGGTGGCCCAGCTGGTCTCCGGGATGCTGTTCTCACTCTCCCAGGGTTCGACCGTGGCCCAGTTCGAAGCCAACATCAATGATGCGGCCAAGGCCCAGGCCTTTGTCGTGGCCGAAGCCGAGAAGGCGGCTGCCCGCGGCGAGGGGCCGGAGCCGACCGGCCAGCTGGTCACCTTGGCCACTTACCAGTACTACGCGCAGGACTTCAAGGCGGCCGAGTCTTCGCGCAAGCGCGCCCTGGCCAGCGCCAACAGCGAGCAGGAACGCAATCAGATCAACACCCAACTGGACTCGATCGAGAACGACGCCAGGCGCATAGGCAAGACGATCGACAGGGCGAAGAAGCAGGCCAAGCAGAGCGGTGGCAGCGCGCTCCAGGACCCGCTCGGCCAGCTCGGTTCGGGCGGCGGGCTCGACTCCGGCCAGGCCCAGCCCTAGCTCCGTTCCGTGGGCGAGCCGGCGTTCCGGACGGCCGGTTCAGCGCGACGCCCGGTCGCGCCCGGATCTATACTGCCGGAGACGGTGATCGGCCCCGCCGGTCCCGTGAGCCCGGGCCGTTAGCTCAGTTGGTAGAGCAGGAGACTCTTAATCTCAAGGTCGAAGGTTCGATCCCTTCACGGCCCATTGGCGTTTGTTCTGTCGCCGGACCCACCCGCCCTTGTGTGGCCGGCTGGACGGCAAATCCCGATAGCCTGTCGGGTCCGGCGAGGTAGCTCAGTTGGTAGAGCACACGACTGAAAATCGTGGTGTCCCCGGTTCGATCCCGGGCCTCGCCATCCCGGCGCTCCGGGTGATCCCGGACCGGATTTTCCGAGCAGCGTCTGGCTCGATCCGACTCGTTACCGGTCGCCTGGGGCCCGGACGGCAGAGATCAGGTATTCCCGGGCGGGGTTGCGTCGGGTAGCCGCTCGAGCCGCTCGAGCGCCGGACCGACATGGGCGAGGTAGCTCTGGACGGCCGATTGGGTTCGCTCTTCGCCGAGGTGGTCCGGCAGGGCGCCGAGCAGGTTCAGCCGGCTCTGGGACATCCAGCCCATCAGCTCGGGCTCGCCCAGCCAGTCCTGTTCTGTCTGCCAAGTGCGGCTCATCATCCGCGTCCAGTCCGCGGTGGTGCTCGCGTACGGGTTGGGCGGGCAGAGCCGGTTCTTCTCGGAATCATCGTCCCAGTGGGCCTCTACGAACCCCAGCAGCGCCGCGTTGAAGGTGGGCGAGTTGTGCCGCACCGACTGGACCACGATCCGGCCGGGCTCGAAGATCGGCCTGGCCGGCGCGTCGGCCAGGCCAAGTGCCGTGCAGTCCACGTGAAGCACCTCGGCCCCGGTGGGAATCTCACCGTGGGTCAGCACCACACGGTCCCGTTCGATCCGGTCGACGTGGCCGAGCCTGATCACGTCGTCGATCTGCCGCAAGGCTTCCAACTCGCCGGCGCTCAGCATCGTTCCGCGGTACATCGTCGCCGGCGCCGAGCGGTCGATGCGGTTGAGCCGTCCCGATTCTTCGAGACGGTCGAACAGGTCGGTCAGGTCGGTGGCCGAGGCGGCCGCCTCGGTGTCGGCCGCGAGCCCGGCCATGATGTTCCCCACCTGGTCGAGCGGCTGGAAATAGGTCCGGTCGTCGAACCACATCTCGCGGGGCCGGACCCACCGGATGCGGTCCGGCTCGACGTCGTTCTCCAGCAGCCAGCTGCACGCGTCGGCCGAGGTCTTGCCGGAGCCGAGCACGGTGAACGACGAGGCCGAACCGGCGGCGGCCGGCAGGTCATTGACCGGTACCACCCGTGCATCGGGCTCCACCTCGAACGGTCTGGCGTGGGTGGCCGGGACCGACGCCTCCAGGTAGCGGGCATCCACCACCTTCCGCCGGGCCACGACGTCGTGGAGGTCCCCGGTCCCGAGGTCGCGGACGCGCTCACCGTCGGGCCCATCGCCCAGGTGCTCGTGGGCGGTCAGGACGCGTACCTGGCCGGTCCCTTCCAGCTTCGAGGCGACCCGGCCGAAGTAGTCGCGGACCTCTTCGCCGGTCGCCCGTTCGTAGAAGCCCTCGTTGTAGCCGGACCCGTCGATCCGATCCTGTCCGAGCGGCAGCGAATTGACCCCGTAGTAGGCCGACGGGGAGTGCAGGCGCAGGAACGGGTAGGCATGCAGCCAGTGGCCGCCCGGCGACTCCTGGCGGTCGATCAGCGTAACCTCGGCGTCCGTCTCGGCGATCAGGGAGTCGGCGAACGCGAGACCGCTCGCGCCCGCCCCGATCACCAGGTAGTCGGTTTCTATCGTCACAGCAGCTCCTCGCTGATAACCCTAACCGCACCGGCCGCTCCGCGAGGCCGAAATCAAACACCCATCGAACCGAGCAGTTCCAACGCCCCCTGTTTGAACAGAGGCTCGTTCAGATTTCCGCACTTGGGGCTCTGTACGCAGGAGGGGCAGCCACCGTCGCAGGGACACTCGGCGATCAGGTCGTGGGCGTCTCTGACCAGGCGGGCGAACTCGTCGAACCCGCGCCGGGTGATCCCGATCCCGCCGGGATGGCCGTCGTAGATGAAGATCGTCGGCTCGCCGGTCTGGGCGTGCAGGTTGGTCGAGAGGCCCCCGATGTCCCAGCGGTCACACATCGCGATCAGGGGCAGCACGGCGATCTGGGCGTGTTCGGTCGCGTGAAGGGCGCCCAGCAGCGCGTTCAGCGGCAGCCCGCCGGTCGCCCGTTCCGGCAGCGTGTACCAGAGCCCCTTCGTCCTGAACTCCTGGACCGGCAGGTCGAGGTCGATCAGGTCGATCGCCTCCTGGTCGGCCGAGAGGATCCGCTGGTAGCCGGTCACCTGGTCGGAGACGGAGACCTCGCCGAAGCGGAGCTCCACTCCGTGGAGCCGGGCCGTCTCGATGGTCCGGTCGATCAGGATCTCGGTCTCCACCCTGGGCCGGGTGTACCACTCGTCGTCGAACGGCCGGACCACGGCCCGGGCTTCGTCCAGATCGAGTTGCTCGACCTCGTAGGTCGTCCCGAAGTGCATGTACACGGCTCCGGGGTGGACCGTGGTGAAGGCCCGCCCCAGTTCGACTGCTCCGATCACCTCACCCGAGGTCCGGTCGACGACCGAGACCGAACTGGCCGAGCTGGACCGCAGCGAGACCGAAGCGGCGACGAAGCCGGGCCGGCGCGGGACCAGGCCCTGACCGGCCCGCCGGAGCTCTCCCGCGGTGACCAGCGGCCCGGTCGATTCGTCCAGGTCGGGGCCGAAAAGGTCCTCGTCCTCGGTCGTCAGCGGCATCTCGTACGCTGCCGCGACCAGGTGCTGGGCGGCGATCTCGGTCGAGCGGTGGTCGAGGATCGCGGCTTCCACCGGTCGCCCCAGGAACTCGTCCGGATGGCGGCAGAAGTACTGGTCGAGCGCGTCCTGGCCGGCGATGTAAACGGCCAGACCGTTCCGTCGCCGGCCGGCCCTTCCCCACATCTGCCGCAGCCCGGCCACCGTCCCCGGGAAGGTGACGCAGATCGCCGCGTCGAGCTCGCCGATGTCGATCCCCAGCTCGAGCGCATCGGTGGAAACCACGCCGAGCAGCTTGCCGGCGACCAGGTCGGCTTCGATCCCCCTCCGCTGGGCCGGGGTGTAGCCGGCCCGGTAAGGGGCGATCTTCGCGGCCAGGTCGGGCTTCGCTTTCGACTCCAGGCGCTCGGCCGCGAATTTCCGGATCAGCTCGATGCCGCGCCGGCTCCGCAGAAAACAGATCGTCCTGATCTCGTGGCTGACCAGCTCGGCCAGCAGGTCGCCGGCTTCGGCCAGCGCCGATCGCCGGGCGCCGGTCGCCGGGTTGGTCAGTGGTGGATTCCACAGGTCGATCTCGCGTGCTGCCCTGGGCGCCGTGTCGTCGTCGACCAGGGTGAACTCACCGCCGACCAGGCGACCGGCCAGCTCTTCCGGGTTGGCGATGGTCGCCGAGGCGAGCACGAAACGCGGTTCCCGGCCGTAGGCCCGCGCGATCCGCCGCAGCCGCCGGATCACGTTCGCCACGTTCGAGCCGAAGACGCCCCGATAGGTGTGGGCTTCGTCGATCACGATCCATTCGAGGTTGCTGAGGAAGTCGCCCCAGTTGCGATGGTGGGGAAGGATTCCGACGTGCAGCATGTCGGGGTTGGTCAGGACGAGGTTGCTGCGCCTGCGAATCGCCGGTCGCTCCTCCTTCGGGGTGTCGCCGTCATAGATCGCCGGCCTCAGGCCCGGCGCCCGGATCGCGGTGATTGCTCTGGCCTGGTCCTGGGCCAGGGCCTTGGTCGGGTACAGGTACAGCGCCCGCGCCTTCGGGTCTTTGGCAATCGTGTCGAGTACCCCGAGGTTGAAGGCCAGTGACTTGCCCGAAGCGGTCCCGGTGGTGATGATCACGTTCCCGTCCCGGGCCGAATCGTAGACCTCGGCCTGGTGCCGGTACAGCCGCTCGATCCCGGCGTCGGTCAGGGCCTGCCTGAGGCCGGGATCGAGCCCGGAGGGGAGCGGCGAGAATTCCGCCGGCCGTTCCGGCTCGGTTCCGGTCTCGAGGATCCGCCCGTCGCGCCGGGCCGGGTCGATTGCGACCGCCCAGGGGGTGGCCAGTAGCGACTCAGCCAATGGCCGATCCGCGGTCGCTCGGTCCAGACCGTCCGGCCCCGGTCTCGCCGGGTCCGGATCCGGCCGGAGGCTCGCGCCGGATCTCCTCGCTGATCCTGAGCTGTGGTGACACCGCTTCCGGGTCGTTCACGGCCTGCCAGACCCTGAGGAAGTCCGAGGTACCGGCCACGTCGTGGACCCGCAAGAGTCGGGCACCGAGCTCGAGGCCGGCCGCGATCGCGCCGAAGGTCCCGCCGGAGCGGTCGCCGGGGCGCCGGCCGGTGATCGCGCCGACGAAGTCCTTGCGCGATACCGCCAGCATGACCGGGCAGCCCAGCGCAGCGAGTCGCGGCAGTCCGGCCAGCGAGTCGACCGTCTGCCGCGGGGTCTTGGCGAAATCGGGACCGGGATCGATCACCACGCAGTCCCTTTCCACCCCGGCGGCGGCGAGTGCCGCCAGGCGAGCCTCGAAGAACGAGACCTGCCGGGCGGTGACCCCGTCGGGGTAGAGCCGTTCGTCCCAGATCTGGGACTTGGGGGCGACCTCGGTGTGCATGACCACGACGGCGGCGCCACGGTCGGCACAGAGCTCGATCATCCCGGAGCTGTCGCTGCCGCTGATGTCGTTGACCATGGCCGCGCCTGCGTCCAGCGCCGCGGCGGCCACCTCCGGCTTGTAGGTATCGATCGAGACCGTGGCCCCGGCTTCCACGGCCGCCTCGACCACCGGCAGGATCCGGTCGATCTCGGTGGAGGCCGATACGGCCGGCCGGTTGGTCACGTTCGATTCGCCACCGATCTCGATGATCGACGCTCCGTCTTCGAGGTGACGGGAGACCTGGCGGATCGACCCGGTGGTCGACCGGTCGCCGCGATCGGAGAACGAGTCGGGAGTGGCGTTGACCACGCCGACTATGACCGGCTCGCTCAGGTCGACGGTGTCGCCGGCTGTGCGTAGGGTCGGACCTGCTTCAATCACCCCGACGATGCTAAAGACCTTCGACCACACCGACTTTCCCGTCGCCCGGCTTGTGGCCGCACGGACCGCTCCGGTTTCCGTGGTCATCCCGACCAGGAACACGGCTGAAACGATCGGCCGGACGGTCAGCGAGGTCAGGGTCCTGGCCGACGCGGGGCTGGTCGAGCAGGTCCTGGTGGTCGATGCTGATTCGCCTGACGGTACCGCCGGGGCCGCGGCGGACGCCGGGGCGGAAGTCGTTTCCGAGAACGACCTGGCACCCGGTTTCGGCACGGTCCGGGGCAAAGGGGATGCGATGTGGCGGTCGCTTGAGGCGGTTCGGGGCGATCTGGTCGTGTTCGTCGACGGCGACGCGGCCGACTTCGGGCACCATTTCGTGACCGGGCTGCTGGGCCCGCTGATCCTCGACCCGGCAGTCGAGTTCACAAAGGGGAGCTACAGACGACCGTTTCGACAGGACGGAAGCGAGCAGCCGGCCGGAGGGGGTCGGGTCACCGAGTTGACCGCGCGGCCCCTGTTGCGGCTGACGGTCCCCGAGCTGGCCGCCTTTGACCAGCCGCTGTCCGGCGAGATTGCGGCGCGGCGCGATCTTCTGGAGCGGGTCCCTTTCACCACGGGCTATGGAATCGAGGTCGCCATGCTGGTCGACGTCTGGGACCGGGTCGGCCTGGCGGCGATGGCCCAGGTCGAGCTGGGCACCAAGAGAAACAGCCACCAGCCACTTGCCGCACTCGGCGGGATGGCGTCCGAAGTGATGAGCGCGCTCGGCCAGGCCCTGGCCCGGATCGACCGGGCCGAACTGGGTTCGCTGTCTCCGGCCACGGGGGCGAGCGCCGGGCTCGAGGTCCGCCCGCCCCGCGAGGCGGCGGCCGGCCTGACGGTGGCGGCCGACCGGTCCGACCGCACGCCGGGAACGCCCGGTCGGTAGCGTCCCGCCGGATGAACCTGCGCTGCGCCTATACCGATCTCGACGGGACCCTGCTCGGCCTCGGCGCTTCGCTGTTCACCGACCATGAGGGGAAGTTCTCGATGATGCAGGCCCGGGCGCTGGAAGCCTGCTCGCGGGCTGGCGTCGAAGTCGTGATCATGTCCGGTCGCCGGCGGGTCCAGGTCCACGAGGATGCGCGCCTGATCGGCCAGAGCTCGTTCATTTTCGAGGCGGGGGCGGCCTTCTCGATCGACCAGGAGATGACCGTGCTGACCGGCGACTTCGAGCTCGACTCCGAGCTCACCGTGGTCGAGCAGATGTCGGGCCGGGGCGTTCCCGAGCTGCTGATCGAGACCTTCGACGGCAAACTCGAGTTCCACGAGCCGTGGCATCTCGAGCGCGAGATGTCGCACCTGTTCCGCGGCGAAGTCGACACCGGCGAGGCCAACCGCGTACTCCGGGAACATGGTCACCACGACCTCCGGCTGCTCGACAACGGGGCCATCACGCGCCGGATGGCCGGCATCGAGACCGCCCACTGCTACCACCTGGTCCCGAACGGGGTCTCCAAGGCCGGTGCGGTCGCCGCCCACGCAAGGGCCCGTGGCTATCTGCCGGAGGAGACGATCGCGATCGGCGATTCGGTAGAGGACCTCGAGGTGGCGGGTTCGGTCGGTCGTTTCTTCGTGGTGGCCAACGGCCCCGAACGCGATCCCGGCCTGAAGGCGGCGATCGGCGCTTACGGAAACGTGACCGTGACCGAAGGCAGGAACGGCGAGGGCTTCTACGAGGCCGTGGTCACCTCGCTGGTCTCCTGATCCGTTTCTACGGGGCCGGTTCCCCTCTGCGCCCGACCCGACTAGTATCGGGGGCCCCAACCGACCCAGGAGAAGACTGTTGTCCCAAGAGCAGGTAACCGTCGCCGAAGAGGAATACCTCCAGACCATTTTCTGGTTGATGGAGGCCGGCCTGCCGATCACCGGGGCCAACATCGCCCGGGCGATGCAGCTTTCCCCGCCGACCGTCCACGAGATGATCAAGCGGCTGGAGCGGGACGGATATGTAACCCGCGGCGCCGACAAGATCCTCCACCTGACCGAGGACGGCCGGGTCGAGGCCGAGCAGATCACCCGCCGCCACCGCATGATCGAGCGGTTCCTGACCGATGTGCTGGGGATCCCCTGGGACGAGGTCCACGAAGAGGCGGAGCGGCTGGAGCACGCCATGTCCCCGGTGCTCGAGGAACGGATGCGGGCCGCGATCGGTGATGCCAAGACCTGCCCGCACGGCCACCCGATCGACGGGGTCCGCACCGAAGGCGCGCCGCTGGCCGACGTCGACGTCGATGCGCACGTGAAGGTCCTGAGGTTCGAGAACGAGGCCGAGGAGCTGCTCCACTACCTCAAGCAGATCGGGTTCGAGCCCGGTCTGGAGGGAAGGGTCGCGTCGAGCGGGCCGGAATCGATCGTGGTCCGGGCCGACGACGGCGACCACGAGATCAGCCGCACCGTGGCCGAGACGGTCACCGTAGAGGCCGACCCGGCGCCGCCGCCAAGGGCGACCCTGCCGGATCAGCTGGTGATTTCGTCCGATCGTTACGGCCGCTGACCGGCCCGGCCGCGCCGAACACCCGACGCACCGCCCGACCGGCGTCGATATGGAAACGACCAACTACGAAAAGTTCCAGACCTCGAATCCGGTGGTCGGCCGGCTGATCGTCCGGTTCTATGCAAAGGTGGCCGACCTGGTCGCGGAGATCGAGCCGGAGTCGGTGCTCGATGCGGGGTGCGGGGAGGGCGAGACGCTGGAGCGGCTGGCACCGCTGATGCCTCGGGTCGTGGCCGGGGTCGACCTCAATCCGGAGTCGGTCGAGTTCACCAGACGGCGTATCCCGGACGGTGAGTTCAGCGTGGCCGACATCGTCGACCTCCCGTTCCCCGACGACAGCTTCGACCTGGTCTTCTGCCTCGAGGTGCTGGAGCACATCCCGAACCCCGGACCGGTTCTGGCCGAACTGGCGAGGGTCGCCGACCGCGACATCATCGTCTCGGTTCCTTCGGAGCCCTGGTTCAGGCTGGGCTCGCTCGCCCGGGGCAAGTACCTGTCGGGCTGGGGCAACCATCCCGAACACGTGAACCACTGGAACCCGAGCTCGTTGACGGAGTTCCTGGCGAGCCGGCTGGAAGTGGTCACGGTCGAACGCTCGACCCCCTGGCTGGTAGCGCACTGCCGCAGCTGAACTGGGCTCGCGGTCGGGAGCCGCGGCAGGCCGTGACGCACGACGGCCGCCCGTCTCGATGCCGGCCGGGGCCCTGGTCAGATCGCCGCGGCGATCCGGCTGAGGCCCTCGTCCATAAATTCTGTGGGCACCGAAGCAAAGCAGAACCTCATGCTGGAACCCCCTCCTTCGAGCATGAACGCGGTTCCTGGAAGAAACGGAGCCCCCGCTTCTTTGGCCAATTTGGCCATGCCTACGGTGTCGAAGCCCGGTCCGAGGTCGGCCCAGAGGAAGTACCCCCCGCCGGGAACGACGTAGTCGGCTTCGGGGAGGTGCTCGCCCAGGGCCGAGACCAGGGCGTCCCGCCGTTCCATCAGGTGAACCCTGACCTCGCCGATGTTGCGGTCCAGGGCGCCGGACTCGCACAGTTCGAGCACGATCGAGCCGGACAGCATGTTGGGTGAGATGTAGGTCTCGTTGGCCGTCTCGGCCAGGTCGGCGATCAGGTCGGCCGGCCCGGCGAGGTAGCCGACCCGAACTCCGGGGCTGACCGTCTTGGAGAACGACGAGGCATGGATCACCCGGTCGGCCCGGTCGGTGGACAGCATGGTCGCCGGCGGTTCCTCACCGAACGGCAGCTCCCTGTACGGGTCGTCTTCGAAGATCATGAAGTCGTGCTCGGCGGCCAGGGCGACCAGACGGTCCCTCTTCTCGGCCGACAGCGTGCAACCGGCCGGATTGTGGAAGTTGGGAATGATGTGGGCCAGCTTGACCGGACCATCCGCGAGCGCCCGCTCGACCGCGTCGACGTCTATCCCGTCGGCCTCCAGGGCAACCGGCACGAACTCGACCCCGAGCTGTTCGAGCAGCAGCAGGGTACGGTCGTACGAGGGCTGTTCGACGATCACCCGGTCTTCCGGCTCGAGCAGATGCTGGAACAGCATCGCCCCGGCCTCGAGCGATCCGTTGGTCACCATGACCTGGCCGGGATCGACCCCCTGCCGGTCGGCTATCCAGTTGCAGAGCCCGGGGTGGCCGATCCCGACTCCGTAGGAGAGGGCGGTCTTCCAGTCGTCGTCCAGGCACTTGGCGGCGGCTGCGCGCACCGCCTCGACCGGGATCAGGTCGGGGCTTGGGGCACCGCGGGCAAAGCTGATCACTTCGGGCGTGGTCGCGGGCATCATCGGCCTCTGTCGGTGGTGGGCTGGCGGGGGCGGTACGCAGGCCGATGATAGCGAGGCTCAGCCGGTGATCCGGAACAGCTCGACCCGGTTCCTGCCCGGCCGGAAGTAGCGGGGGTCGACCACGGTTCCGAAGACCTCGACCCCGTCCATCTCCCAGGGCCTCACCGTGCCGGCGATGGTGCCGTTGAGGCCGATCGCCAGGGGTCGGCCGCGGCCGGGCTCCGACCCGGTCAGCGAGCCGCTGACGTAGGCAGGGACGGGCTCGGCAGCGGGATCCACCTGTTCGTACAGCAGGGGCGAGTCGAGCTCGGCCTCGACCGGTTCGAGTCGCCGTCGGGTGGAGGCCTTCCTGCCCAGCAGTTCCGGATGTCCCCCGGTGGCATACAGCGAACTGTGTGGGAACTGCTTCGAAAGGTACGACACCGCCCGTCGGAACTCCTTCCGAACCCGCGACTCCCTGACCGTGAAGTTCCCGTTCAGCGTGGTGTGGACCCGAAGTGTCCGGGGGCTCGTACGGTCATCGTCCAGCGGTTGTCCGTCGCCCTGGTGCTCGAGGCCGAGCTGAGCGAGCACAGTTGGCACGATGTCGGTCGTCGGAACCGTGGTCCTGACGAGCCTGCCGGAAGGCTGGTCCGGGTACTTGACGAACAGCGGCACCGGCAGAATCCAGCCGCTGTTGTTGCGCGTGGCGACCCTCCGTGAGAGTCCCGGCTCCATCCGCCCGCCGTGGTCGGCCACAACGATGAACAGGCTTTCATCCCAGGTCCCGGCCGCTTTCATCGCCGCCACGATCTTCCCGATCGCCGCGTCGACGAACCGCGTCTGGAGCAGCATGCGCTGATCGCCCTGTCGGACCGTTTCGTCCGGTCCGCTGAATTCGTTCAGGATCGGCGGGCCGTTGTGCAGCTTGCCGCTCGGTAGGTAGGCCCAGGGGGTGTGCGGCAGCATCAGGTGGAGCACGTTGGCGTCGCTGGTCCCGTCCTCGAGCACCTGGACGAACTCGTCGACCCGTTCGGGCTGCGGGGTCAGCGGGTCGACGAGTTCGCGGGCCTCGGCGGTCAGGGTCAGGTCCTTCTCGCCGGGGAGCGGTATGGGCCGTTCGAAGGTGAGGCCGTTGGTGACCAGTCTGGTCAGCCGCTTCGTGAAACCCCTGGTCCGGGCGCAGACGTCGTGCGGGCAGAGGTCGGTGATCCACTCCGAGCCGTAGACGTCGTAGCCGGAGTCGTCGAGGATCGAGAACAGGGTGTCGGGGTGGTCTGCGAGACCGGGCGGGGTCTCGGCGCTGCCGGGCAGCCTGCCGGTCAGCAGAGCCGGCAGCGCGAGGACCGTGCTGTCCGATTCGGTTCTGGCGCGCGAGTACCAGGTCGCGCGGCGGGCCAGCCGGGCGAAGTTGGGGAACCTCGCCCGGTCGATCTCGCCCGGCCTCTGCTCCAGGGCGGCCAGCGGGAACTCATCCAGGATCACCATCACGATCGGCGGACTGCTCCGTGGTGCCTCCTGCCCCCGGGTGCTGTCTGCGGGTGTGAACAGGGCCGACGCGGGGCCCGAGACCGCGAACGCGACGAGCACCACCGGCGTGGCGATGGTCAGGATCCCGGCCATGTTCTGCAGGAAACGCGAACGGATGTAGGCGAACGCGACCAGCCCCGACCCGACCAGGGCGAGCAGCAACCCCTTCTTCCCGGTCAGCCCGATGTCGACCAGGGCACGCAGCAGGAAGATCCCGGTCATCAGGCCGAGCAGCCCGGCATGGGTGGCCCTTCGGTAGCCGGTGCCGAACAGACCGACCAGCAGCTCGAACGCGGTACCCAGGGTCGGTACCAGGGCGAGCACCAGCACGGCATAGGCCACCACGTCGAACCGGTCTGCCCTGACCGAGGTCAGGCCCTCGACACCGCTGACGCTTCCCATCAGCAGCGGATAGGCGACCGCCAGGGACCAGAGGCCGGCCAGCTCGGCCCAGATCCGCAGAGCTTCGCGAGGCCGGGGCAGCCCGCGCTCCGGGGCCTTGCGGCCGCCGGTTTCGCTTTCGGATCGGTCGGGGGTCACCCGCAGACCTTAGGGATTCGGTGAGCCGTGCGCCGCTCCCGCGGCTCCGGCTCGGATCAGTCGGCCCGCAGGGTTTCGACCGCGATCCGGGCCGCTTCGGTCGGGCTCTCACCGACTCTGACGCCCTTGGCCTCGAGCGCTTCCTGCTTGGCCTTTGCGGTTCCCGACGAGCCCGAGATGATCGCACCGGCGTGACCCATCTGCTTGCCCGGTGGGGCGGTGAAGCCGGCGATGTAGGCGACTACCGGCTTCGAGATGTTCTCGCTGATGAACTCGGCCGCCCGCTCCTCGGCGTCGCCGCCGATCTCGCCGACCATCACGATCAGGTCGGTCTCGGGGTCGGCTTCGTACAGGGTGAGGATGTCGATGAAGTCGGAGCCGATGATCGGGTCGCCGCCGATGCCGACGATCGAGGAGTTGCCCTCGCCGGCATGCTTGAGCTCGTTGCCGATCTGGTAGGTCAGGGTTCCCGACTTCGAGACGACCCCGATCCTGCCCGGATCGAAGAACTGGGCCGGCATGATCCCCACGTTCGCCTTTCCGGGCGACAGCACCCCGGGGCAGTTCGGCCCGATCAGCGTCACGCCCTTCTCCCTGGCCCGCCAGTAGATCGGCATCATGTCCATGACCGGGATCCCCTCGGTGATCGCGATCACGGTCTCCACGCCGGACTCGATCGCCTCGTTGATCGCGTCTCCGGCGAAACGGGCCGGGACGAAGATCATCGAGGTGTTGGCGCCCTCGCGCTCGACCGATTCGGCGATCGTGTCGAAGACCGGGATGCCGTCGACGTCCTGCCCGCCCTTGCCCGGGGTCACCCCGGCCACCACCTGGGTGCCGTAGTCGCGGTTCCGCAGTCCGTGGAAGGTGCCCTCGTGACCGGTCAGTCCCGAGATGACCAGCCTGGTGCCGGTGTCGACGATGATGCTCATCGCTCAGTCCCCGCTCCGGGCCATCTCGACCACCCGCCTGGCAGCGCCGAGCATGGTCGATTCGTGGTGCAGGTGCGAGAAGCCGGCCTCGTCCAGCAGGGCCATGCCTTGGTCCGAGTTGGTTCCGTCGAGCCGGACCACCAGGGGGAGGTCCAGCCCGGTCTGCTCGGTCGCCTCGATGATTCCCTTGGCGACTTCGTCGCAGCGGGTGATCCCGCCGAAGATGTTGAACAGGATCGCTTTGACCTTGGGGTCCGAGGTGATCACTTCGAGTGCGTCAATGATCGACTGTGCCTTCGAGCCTCCGCCGGCGTCGAGGAAGTTGGCCGGCGAGCCCCCGGCCTGGGCGACCACGTCGAGCGTGGACATGCAGAGCCCGGCCCCGTTGCCGAGTACGCCGATGTCGCCGTCGAGTTTGACGTAAGTCAGGCCGCGCTCCTTGGCCATCGCCTCCTGGGGGTCGTCCACGTGTGAATCGCTGAGCTCTTTCAGCTCCGGATGCCGGAACAGCGCGTTGTCGTCGACCGTGGTCTTCGAGTCCAGCGCGACCACCTCGCCGTCGGAGTTGACGATCAGCGGGTTGATCTCGATCAGTGTGGCGTCTTCGGCCTGGGCGACCTCGACCAGTTTGATCAGGATCGCCGCGACCTGGTCGCCGGATTCGGCCGGGATCCCGGCCTTCTCGACGACCGAATTCGCGGTGTCGGGGTCGAGCCCCCGGAGCGGGTCGACGTGCTGCTTGACCAGGGCGTCGGGATCGGACTCGGCGATCGCCTCGACGTCCATGCCGCCCATGCGGGAAAGCATGACCATCAGCTTCTTGGCCGAGCGGTCCAGGATTACCGAGGCGTAGTATTCGGCCTCGATCTCCGATCCGGCCTCGACCCAGAGCTCGTTCACCTTGAACGGCCCTTCGCCGTGCGGCCCGACGATGTCCATCCCGATGATGTCACCGGCGTGTTCGTGGGCTTCGCTGCTGTCGCTTGCGATCTTGATGCCGCCGGCCTTGCCGCGACCGCCGATCAGCACCTGGGCCTTGACCGCGACCGGGTAACCCAGCTCGTCGGACGCTGCCACAGCCTCCTCGACCGTAGCCGCGTGGCTACCCTCCGGCACCGGGAGGCCGTGGCGGGCGAGCAGCTCTTTTCCCTGATATTCGAGTAGGTCCATGTCTTTTAGGAGTCTTCCGCCGCGATACCGGCCTGTGCCGGACGACGTCGCAGCCGGGGCCGGACACTATCCGACATAATGGCCGCCGCGCATGCCGCTTCCCAGCCTGAAAAAGATCGAGTGGGTGACCACGGATTGCTACGGAACCCTGATCGACTGGGAGAAGGGGATCGCCGAGGCCTGTGCGGCCGAGGCGGAGAAGGATGGCTTCAGCTTCGAGACCGAGCCGTTCCTGAACCGCTTCTTCGAGGTGCAGGCCGAGATCATGGCCGGCTCCTACGAACTGTATGCCGAGGTGCTGCGTCGCACGATCATCAAGGTCGCCGGGGAGATCGGCTGGGAGGTCGAGCCTTCGCGGGCCCAGTTCCTGCCCGACAGCGTGGCCTACTGGAAACCGTTCCGCGAGTCGAACGCCGCGATGGACCGGCTGGCCAGGAAGTTCGAGATCGGGATCATCTCCAACATCGACGACAAGATGCTGGGCATCTCGCGCCGTCACCTCCGCACCGAGCTCGATCTCGTGGTGACCGCGCAGCAGGTGCGCAGCTACAAGCCGGACAACGTCCATTTCAAGGAGTGCGCCCGCCGGATCGGCGGCAAGAAGGGCTGGCTCCACATCGGCTGCAACTACGAAACCGACGTGGCGCCGCTGCTCAAGATGAAGGTCCCGGTGATCTGGGTCAACCGGCACGGCGAAAAGCTGGCCGGGCGCAAGAAACCGTCGCTCGAGGTCAAGAACTTCCGCGAGGCCGTCAAGAAGCTCGGCGCCGGCGGCTGAGTCCCGGCGGTATCCCGGTTGCCGCAGACTCAGCAGCAGCCCGAACCGCCTGAGCTGTCGGAATCGAGCCGTGACTGGCTGGAGTCCCGTCCGGCCGGGTCCCGCAAGAGACTCGGCCAGTACATGACCCCGAAGCCGGTCGCCCGGGCACTGCTCGACGGCCTGCCGGTCCGGCCCGGCATGCGCGTACTCGATCCGGGGGCCGGGACCGGGGAGCTCCTGCATGCCGTATTCGAGCGGGAACCGGCCGCCGAACTGACCGGCTGGGACGTCGACCGTTCCGCGCTCGACGCCGCGGCCGCGCTGGTGCCTGAAGCGACCCTGCTCTGCCGCTCCGCGCTGGAACCGGACCGGGGAGACCCCGGATACGACCTGATCGTCGGCAACCCGCCCTACTTCCAACTCCGGCCGACGCCCGACCAGAGGCGGCGATTCGCCGGCGTCATCTCGGGCCGGGCGAACATCTTCGCCTTCTTCTTCAAAGCCGGCCTGGACGCGCTCCGGCCGGGCGGGAGGCTGGCCTACATCGTGCCGCCTTCGATGAACAGCGGCGCCTACTTCGAGCGGCTCAGGGAGCATCTGGTCGAGCGGGCCCGGATCACCAGGCTGACCGTGCTGGAAGGATCCGGCCGGTTCGAGGGTGCCAACACGGCGGTTCAGCTGCTGGTGCTCGAAAAGCGGGCCGGGCCGGCCGCGAGGGCGCGGCCTGTGGGCGCCGGTCCCGGGACCGAGCCGTTCGTTTTCGAGCGCCATTCGGCCGGGACCGGCTTTCACCGGGTCCTGTTCTCGGAGCAACCCGAAAGGCTGGCCCGTCAGTTCGAGGAGCGCCGGACGCTGTGGCAGTTGGGTTACCGGGCGGGGACCGGAACGATCGTCTGGAACCAGCACAGGGAGCAGCTGATTGACCGACCCGGCCCGGGGACGGTCCGCCTGTTCTGGTCTCATGACCTGGGAGCGGCCGCGGGAAGGCCGCCGGACCCCGGCCGGCGAAAGCCGGGGTACGTCGCCGGTTGCGAGCCGCGCTTCGGCCCGGCGTTGCTGGTCAACCGGGTGGTGGGGGCGGTTGGGCGCGGGGAACTGCGCACCGCGTTCGTCGGCCCCGGCGAGCCATACCTGGCCGAAAACCACGTCAACGTGATCAGCCTTAGGGACGACGCCGGCCGGCCGCCGGCGATCGACTGGCCGCGCCTGCGGGAGTCGCTCGAAAGCCCGGGGGCGATCGAGCGGGTGCGGTCGCTGACCGGCAACACCCAGATCTCGGCCAGCGAACTGACCCACCTGCTGCCGCTCGACTGATCGCCCGGCCCGTTCCGGACCGCCTGCCGGTCAGGCTTCGATCGGCAGGGTGTAGAACAGGTCCGGGGTATCGCCCCACTTCTGCCGGTTGTGGACCGGGGCGAAGCCGGCCGACTCGTAGAGACGGACCGCGGCCTCGTTGTCGCGGTTGCAGTCGAGCTGGATCCGGCTGCAACCACGGGACCGGGCCCTCCCGACCGACGCCTCGACCAGGGCCCGGCCGAGCCCGGCGCCACGGGCGTCCGGCTTGACGAACAGGTCTTCCAGCCAGGCGTCTTCGTTGCCGGTCCAGACCGAGAGCCGGTAGCGGATCTGGGCAAAACCGGTCTCGGGATCGCCGGCCAGCAGGAACTCGGTCGAGCGGTCGCCGATCAGGGTCGACACGGTCGCCTCGATCTCCGCGTTGGCGGGCCGGTTCGCCCCCAGGAAGTCCCGGAAATCGGCGATCAGCCCGGTCACCGCTCCCGCGTCGGCCGGGCCGGCGAGGCGGAGTGGCGTCTCAGGGCCCATTGCCGGTGGCGCCTTGGTCCGCGCCCGGTCCGGAGGCGTTGCCGGGCAGCGGTCCGGCGCCCGAGTAGACCATCTGCAGACGTTTGCCGTCGTCTTCGACCAGGTAGATGTCGACCCTGTTGAAACCCGGCTTGAGCGAGTCGGGTGGCAGCAGGATCGAGTAGCCGGGGCCCGCGCCGAGGCCGTCCTTGAAGGTCCAGCCGGTCGCGACGATCCGGTCGTCGACCGCGACCGCGAGGACCCGGTCCTCGCCGAACCGCTTGAGCAGCCCCCGTTGAAGCAGGCCGAGCAGGGCCGGAGCCGACGGATCGTAGTTCTTGACCGCGTTCCGGCGCTCCGGCAGCACCCGGTACTTGCCGAGCCGACGGTCTGCGTCGAGCCGGGAGACCTTGTTCCCGATCAGCTGGTTCTGCGGACCGAAGCGGTAGGCCGGGCCCCAGCCCTGCCCGGTCCCGAAAACCCGCTCGATCCGGTCGATCAGGGCCTGTCGCTGCTCCAGGGTCGTCTCGAGCGAGACCGACGCCTCGCCGTCGGGCGAGTTCAGCACCTTGACCTGGTCTTCCGGACAGGCCGCTTCTTCCCAGGGGTAGTCGATCTCCAGGCCGTCGGCTACCGCCGGCAGGACGTCGGTGGCGCAGACGTGTCGGTCGACCACATCCGGGGTGGTCTGTCCCGGCCGCTTGATGAACAGGGGAATCGAACCGATCTCGCCGATGTTCCGCGGGTCGGCTGCGCGGCGGGGGACCTTGGAGAGGAACCCGGCGCCGTGATCGGCCGCGACCACCACCATCGCCCGGTCCCACAGGCCGGTCTTCTTGAGCCGTGAGGTGATCAGGCCGAGCAGGGTGTCGGTGTAACCGACCTCGAGCAGGTGGCGCTGAAGGGCGATGTCGACGATGTGCGGAGGCGCCAGCCATGGGCCGTCGTTCGGTAAGAGGCCCGACCACTCGCTGGTCAGGTTTGTGTATCGCTGGCCGTCCGGGATGTGCCGCCACGGGTAGTGCGGCTTCTCGACGTGGATCAGGTCGAGCGTCTTGCGTTGTCCCGGTTCGAGCGAGTCGGCGAACTGTTTCACCCGGTCGAACTCGTCCGCGGTCGAGCTTTCGGCGAACAGCCGGCCCAGCCTTCGGGCCGCGCCCTGTCCGGTCCGCACCGGGGTCGTCTCACCGGTGGCCCCGGTCGGGCCCGTCGTCCCGGTGTATCCGGGGTCGGCGACCACGCCGGCGTCTTCGGGGTCGGATTCGTTGGTGAAGTTGCTGAAGTTGGTCGATATATCGGGCAGGTTCCGGCGCATCGACTCCGGCAGCAGCAGGTGCTTCTGCACGACTTCGAGGTCGGAGAAGAGCTGTCCCAGCGTCGCTTCGTCGCCGGCGTCCGCGGCCGGATCGGGACAGAGTTCCTCCGGGCAGACCTTGGTGGCGGTCTCCATCACGTTGAGCCGGTACTGCTTGCCGAGCAGGGTGAAGATGCTTTTCGGGTAGTCGGCCGCGATCGGCAGGTCCGACCGGCTCGGCTCGCGCCCGGACAGGATCGCCGGGACCGCGAGTGGCGTATAGGCAGCGTCGGCGGTCGCGTTCCTGTACCAGGTGGAACTCGAAGCGAGATCAGCGAACGCGGGGAACCGGCTGCGGTCCACCTTTCCCTGGGGGGTCATCAGCGCCGCGACGGGAAACTCGTCGAACAGCACCATGACCACCGGTGCCGGATTGCCGACCGTCACGTCGACCGGGTCGGGCTGCTCCCGGGGAAGGATCAGCCGGGAGGTCCCGCTGAACAGGAAGAAGATCAGCAGGATCACGATCGGGGCCGGGGTGAGGATGTCCATGAAGGTCCGCGGAAAGCGCCAGCGGGAGTAGGCAAAGACTGCGGCGGCCGCAAGCAGGACCGAGAAGCCGATCAGCAGGCCGGCCGGCCAGTCGAGGTGGTCCTCGATCAGCTGCAGGAAGAAGGCGGCGCCGACCAGGGTCATCAGCAGCAGGTGCAGGCCCCAGCGGAGGTCGTCGCTGATCAGCCGGGCGAGGTATTCCAGCAACAGCCCGATCAGCGGCGGGACCAGCGCCAGCGCCAGCGCGTAGACCACTATCTGGCCGGTCGTATTGCCCCGGGCGACGAAGAACTCCGGGTTCTCGCCGAGCAGCGAAAGCATCGGCTGCAGGAAGGCCAGGGCCCAGACCGCGCCGAGGTGCGCGGCCCCCATCAACAGGGACGGCCGCGGCAGCGGTGTGCCTGCCTTTGCTGAGTCGCTCACGGGGTGGCGATTCTATTGATCGGGGGCGGCCCGCAGCTACGCTGGTCGAGGCGTGAGGGCTCGATCAAACCGCAACAACTGCCCGATTTGGCGGTTTCAGTACAGGATTCCGCCGCCAGTCGAAGTATTCACCAGGTGATCACCAAACGGAGACAGATCAGCCGTCTGCTGTTCGGTGCCGCGATAGCGGCCCTGCCGCTGGCTGCCGCGATCGGCCGCGAGCCGTCCGCAGCCCGGGCGGAACGTCCCAACATCGTGGTGATCGAGACCGACGACCAGAGTGCCCGCACGATGAAGGCGAGCTATCGCGGCAATTCGGGTGGCTACAAGAAGGTGATGCCGAATACGCTCCGGGAGATAGTCCGGGCCGGGACCGAGTTCAGGGACTATTACGCGACCTCGCCGCTCTGCTCGCCTTCGCGGGCCTCCCTGCTCTCCGGCCAGTACCCGCACAACAGCGGCCTGGTCTCCAACGAAGGCGCTCTCGGCGGTTGGACCGGCTGGCAGAACCTGCCGATCGCCGAGAACAACGTGCCGGTGGCGCTCCAGCGGGCCGGCTACCGCACTTCACATTTCGGCAAGTTCATCAACGACTATTTCGACGACGTCGCCGGCCGGGTCGATCAGACGGTCCCGCTCGGCTGGGACCGCTGGTTCACCACGGCGTTTGCGCCCGGCACCCACTATTACGGATACCGGGTCAACGACAACGGCTATGCGATCGGCCCGATCGGCAACCCCGACTATCGCTCGCGAGGCCGGACCGTCGACTCGAAGAAGTGCACCGCCGAGCCGCTGTGGAAACAGGACCACGGCAAGCGGTGCACGTACCTGAACGACGTGATGACCCGGGCCGCGGTCAAAGAACTGCGGCGGCGCAGCGATTCGCCGTTCTTCCTCCAGATCGACTACCAGGCCCCTCATGGCGACGTCCGGAAACCGAAAGGCCCCCAGCCGGCGACCCGGCATCGCGGTTCGGCAGCCAGGACACCGCTGCCCAAGCCGCCCAGCTTCAACGAAGTCGATTTCAGCGACAAGCCGAAGTCGATCCAGGCGGCGGCACCGCAGCGGCTTGGTGGAGCCCAGGTTTCGAACCTGACCGGCTACTACCGTCGTTACCTGGAATCCCTGCGCTCGGTCGATGACGGGGTTGGTGAGATCGTCAAGGCCCTGAAGAAGACCGGCCGGCTGAACAACACCTACATCTTCTTTCTTTCCGACCACGGCTACTTCTTCGGCGAGCAGCGATTCACCGCCGGCAAGTTCCTGCCCTACGACGCATCGTCGAAGGTCGCCATGGCGGTTCGCGGCCCCGACGTACCGTCCGGCCAGAAGTCGTTCGAGGTGACCGGCAACATCGACCTGCCGGCGACCGTGCTCAAGCTGGCCGGGGCGAAGCCGGGTTACCGGGTGGACGGCCGCTCGCTGCGTAATTTCTGGCGCGACCCGGCTCGGACCAGCAGCAGGCCCTTGGGTATTTCACTGGCCACCTCGGTCCCCGAGGCCGACGCCGCGATCTCGGTCCGGGCACCGGCGCTCCGGTACACCGGCTTCCGGGTCGGGCCTTACAAGTACGTCAGCTACCAGAACGGGGAGGTCGAGCTGTACGACCTCGATCGCGACCCGTGGGAGATCCGGAACGTGGCGACGGACCCGGCTTATGCCGCGGTGCTCGAATACATGAGTTCGCATCTCGGGCAGATCAGCGACTGCCGGGGCAGCGGCTGCCGGCAGCAACTGCCGCCGTGGCCCGAACCGACCCTCTGATCGACCGCCCGGCGGACCGCGTCGGCGGACCGGGTCAGCGGACCTTGACCGTGCGTGAGGACCCGATCGCCTTGCCTTTGGCGTTGAGGCCCTTGACCCGCACGTACTTGGCACTCTGAGGGATCGCGGTCACGGTCTCGAACCCGTCCCGCTCCCTCAGCCCGGCCTGCTTGAGCGAGTTCTTTCCGTTGCCGGCCAGGACCTGCCAGTCGCGCACGCTCGAATCGCCGTTCCAGCTCATCCAGAGCTTGGTCTTGTCCGGCTCGACCGCTTCGGCGATCAGTGCAACCTTGCCCGGCGCCTTGCCGGACCAGGGCTGCCGGTAGGCCCGGTAGAACGAGTTGATCCCCTCGAGCTTGGCGTCGAACACGACCTTGCCGCTCGGCCGGTGCTCGCTGATCAGCGGAACACCGCCCCAGCCTACGAAGAAGTTGCCGTCCTTCAGCACCTGGACGTTTGCCTGCTGGGTGGAGAGCGGCTTGGCCGGGTTGTAGAACTCGTTGTCCACCTTCGCGGTCATCTTCTTGAAGTTCAGCTTCAGCACCAAGCCGCGCGACTGCTTTCGCGGCTTCTTGGTCGTGGTCGGTGAAGTGGTGTTGTCGAACAGCGAGATCCGGCCACCCGGCAGCAGGCGGGCGTCGTGCTGCTGGTGGAATACCGCACCTTTGCCCATCTTGAAGTCGCTCCGCTTGCCGCCCAGGGTCCAGATCACCCGGCCGGTCTTGCGGCTGACCTTGTAGATCGCGTTCGTCCCGCGGCCCGAGATCAGGACGTTGCCGTCCGGGGTTCCCATCACCGAGTTGATGTGGAAGTAGTCGATTGGCTCCCCGGGGTGACGGGACTTGTTCACGAAGGTGTCCCTGATCGGCACGTGCTTGAGGCTGTGCCATTCGAATAGCAGGCGCCCGGTCCTGACGTCGACCTCCTGCGCCACCGACTCGCTGACCGGGCCGTTTCTCGGGCCGCCGATCGGACTGAGGTTGGCCCGGGTGGCGTTGTAGGCGGTCACGAACGCCGTGTTGCGCCTGGTCAGGCGGAACTCGTGCGAATCGGCCCCGTGGTGGTGGGCCGGGTAGACCTTCTTGATCACCTTGTAATGGCGGTTGGCGATCATGTACGTGTTGCGCTTGAGACCGGATCCCTTGGTCGGCGCCTGGAACCAGGTCAGCACCCGCTTGCCGCGGTAGATCTGGGTGCGGAAGTCCATGCTGCGTGAAGGCAGGAACCAGATCGGCTCCCCCTGGTCGTCGTAGATCGCCGCGCCGGCCACCTTCGAACCCACGAATATCTTCTGATCGGTCGCCCCGGGGTCGAGCGTCTTGACCGTCATCTTCGGCGGGTTGAGGTCGGGACGGGTGCGGTAGGGCCCCCCCTTGGAGCTAGGCTCCGCCGCCTTCGCGACGCTTCCCGACTTCGCGCTGCCGTCGCCGGAAGAGGCGTCGTTGCCGACCTGGACGATGGCGACCCCGAGCATGAGGACTACCGCCAGGCCGGCCGACATTGCCAGGAGTTTGGATGATTTGGTCAAGATATGCAAACGTCTTCCCAGTTGTTGTGGCTCCGACCTAACCGGACCGAAACGAGGGCACCGGCATTCTATGACGGGACCCCGGTTACAGCAAGGTTGGATCGGAATATTGACAGATTCAAGCCCCGAATCGCCGCTCGGGCGACTGCGGTTGAGACCACCCGGAAGCGTGAAAGTTGCGGCCACGCCGCAGCTATCGGTGGCCCCGGGAGTTAACCTGTTTAACCCTTTTGCTTACGAAACGCAAAGAAACGGCCGAGCCGCTCGCCGGGTGGGCCAGGGCGCTGCGCATTGTCGCCGGAGCCGCACTCGCCGCGGCCGCGGTGACCGTGCTGAACCCGGCCGCACCGGTCCAGGCGGCCACCCGGCCCAATGTGGTCCTGATCCAGACCGACGACCAGCCGGTCGAGCAGTTCAACGCGACCTGGCGGGATTTCTACAACCGCGACCGCCAGATCATGCCGAACACGATGAGCCTGATCCGCAACCAGGGGATCCGCTTCTCCAACTACCTGACGCCGTTTCCGCTCTGTGCCCCGTCGCGGGCGACCCTGTTGAGCGGCCGCTACGCGCAGAACACCGGAGTGATCCGGATCGGCGGTCCGCGCGGCGGGTGGGACGCATACCGGGACAACGGGATCTACGACGAGAACCTGGCGGTCTGGCTGCAGCGGGCCGGATACCGCACCTCGCACTTCGGCAAGTTCATCAACCAGTACGGGGGGCCGGACGAGCCGGCCGAGACGGTCGTGCCGCCGGGGTGGGACCGCTGGGTCAGCGATGCCACCGACAACTCCACCCGCGAGTTCTACGGCTACCGGCAGAATCGCGACGGCGAGATCACCGAACGCCTCGGGTGGCCCTGGTACGACCAGCTCGGCGGTAAGGACCCGCTCGGCTGTCCCGATCTCGGTCTCGCGGTCTGCAATTACCACACCGATTCGATGAGCCTCCGGGCGGCCGACGAGATCCGGCGATCGGGGGCGAAGCCGTTCTACG
>JAGQUV010000137.1 GCA_020438295.1 Solirubrobacterales bacterium | reverse complement strand
AGACGTGCAACGCTCGGCCAAGTGCGGAATCTCCAGCAGCTCGATCACGTCGTCGGCCTTGCGCTCCATCTCCGGCGTCAGCTCGGTGTGGGGCCACAGCTCGAGCGTCGAAAAGAACCCGGAGAGGATGACGTCCCGCCCCGGCGCCGGACGCAGACCGCGCCGCACCAGATCGTCGGACACGATGCCCAGCAGCGGCCGCAACTCGAAGATGTTGTAGTTGCGCTTGCCCAGGATGGTCAGCGACGAATCCGGGTTGTAGAGCGGATGCAGCTCCCGCGCGATCGTCTTGATCAGGGTCGACTTGCCGCAGCCGTTGGGGCCGATGATGGCCGTGTTCTCCCCTAAGGGAATCGTCAGGCTAAAGGCGTCGAGCGCGCGGGTCTCGCCGCGGGAGACCGTGATGTTGCGGCAATCGATCAGAGCTGGAGCGCTACTCATGGACAAGAGCGCCAGTGTATCAAGGTGTCGTGAGGGAGCGAATCGAAGGGCGCGGCCAAGCTTTTCGTGGAGAGAGAGAAGAGAGAGAGGAGGAGCAATTCGTTGGCCGCGCCCCCATGTCGAGCATTTTCGCTCGGAAGCTTGTTTGATCTGACTTGAGATTATCAGGCGCTCGCCTTAGCCGGAACTCG
>JAGQUV010000136.1 GCA_020438295.1 Solirubrobacterales bacterium | reverse complement strand
GAGGCCGAATGCGCCAGACGCTGGTGGTAGGTAACTGGAAGATGCATGGTTCCCGGGCCAGCGTGGCAGCCCTGCTGGGCGAATTGGTGGAATCCCTGGCAGCTCCCACTGCAGAAGTTGCCGTTTGTCCCAGTTATGTGCACCTGCCGCAGGCCGTAGAACTCTGTTCGGGTTCCGCAGTTGCCGTTGGCGCCCAGGACTGCAGCCACATGCCATCCGGGGCGTATACCGGGGACGTATCGGCGCAAATGTTGGTTGATACAGGTTGTCGCTGGGTGATCCTGGGCCACTCCGAGCGCCGCCAGTACCATGTGGAATCGGATGAACTGGTGGCGGCAAAGCTGGGCGCCGCCGTGGCGGCGGGATTGTCGCCCATTGTCTGCGTCGGTGAAACGCGTGAACAGCGCGAGAGCGGTGAAGCGGAGTCCGTGGTAGCCAGTCAGTTGCGGGGTGCGCTGGACGGACAAAAGGACCTGGCCGGGCTGGTGATAGCCTATGAACCGGTCTGGGCGATAGGTACCGGGCTGACCGCCAGCCCGGAACAGGCCCAGGACATGCATGCGTTCATCCGCGCTTGCCTTGAGGGCGTGGCCGGCATCGATGCCGCCGCTACCCGGGTATTGTACGGGGGC
>JAGQUV010000135.1 GCA_020438295.1 Solirubrobacterales bacterium | reverse complement strand
TACCGACGAAGAGGCGCGAGAGCTGCTTCGGGCGTTGGGGATGCCTTTCCGCGAGGAGGGGTACTCGGCAGAAGAACTGGCAGCACGCCGCCGGCGCAGGATGCGCAAGCACGGCGGACGCGGCAAGCGCAAGTAGAACGAACGAGGAGCCACTGTGGCGAAGACCAGCTTGCGCGTAAAGTCCGCGCGGCCCCAGAAGTACAAGACGCGTCAGTACACCCGTTGTCTGCGGTGTGGGCGCTCCCGCGCGGTGTTCCGCAAGTTCGGTCTCTGCCGCATCTGTCTCCGTGAACAGGCACACGCCGGGTACATCCCCGGCATGACCAAGTCCAGCTGGTAAACGAATGCTCACCGATCCAATCGCCGACATGCTCACGCGGCTGCGCAACGCCAACATGGCGCTGCACGACACCGCGGTCATGCCACACAGTCGTATGAAGGAATCACTCGCTCGCGTGCTCGAGGCCGAGGGCTACATCTCGGGGTTCGAGGTCAACGACCGCGATCTGACCGTGCGCCTGAAGTACGACAGCAAGCGTCGCCGCGTCCTGTCCGGGCTGACCCGGGCATCGAAGCCGGGCCGCCGCGTCTACGTCGGCAAGGACGACATTCCGCGCGTGCTCGGCGGAATGGGCATC
>JAGQUV010000134.1 GCA_020438295.1 Solirubrobacterales bacterium | reverse complement strand
CGCCGCCTCTCGCTTTGACTTTGACGCACGCCATCCGGCTCGGCCAACGCGCCCGCGTGCTGAGTGCCCTGCGCGCTTGTTTCGATGCGCGTGGCTTCATCGAGATCGAAGCGCCGGTCGCGGTGGTCTCGCCGGGGCTTGAGCCGCATCTCGACGCCTTCGAGCTGCGCACCGATGGCCCGCGGCGCTTCCTGCACACCAGCCCCGAATACGCCCTCAAGCGCCTGCTCGGCGCGGGCCTGACACGGGTCTACAGCATGGGACCGTGTTTCCGCGACGAGCCGCCGTCGCGCACGCACAGCCCCGAGTTCACCATGCTGGAGTGGTACGCGGCCGGGCTCGATCTGGGCGGCCTGATGGACCAGACCGAAGGCGTCGTGCGCGCGGCGCGGGCCGCGGTCGGGCGCGGGCCGGTCGTGTACCGCGGTCTTTCGACGCACATCGAAGCACCCTTCGAGCGCCTGACCGTGCGCGCCGCCTTTCAACGCTATGCCGGCCTCGATCCCTGGGCGCATCCGACCGTGCCGTCGCTGGCGGCGGCCTGCAAAGCGCGCGGCTTTCGCGATCCCGGCACCAGCGATTGGGATGACCTGTTCTTCCAGGTCTTCCTCGACGCGATCGAGCCGAAGCTGGGCCAGGAA
>JAGQUV010000133.1 GCA_020438295.1 Solirubrobacterales bacterium | reverse complement strand
ACGCGTCAGCGCCGCCTCGGGGTCCGGGATGCGCACACGGCGCAGCATTGTCACCGCGCGCTCGGCCTTTTCCGCCTTGCTCAGGCCCGAACGGTACTGGATGTTGGTCATCTGCCGGCCGACCGAGATCACCGGGTTCAGCGCGCCCATCGGGTCCTGAAAGACCGTTGAAATCCGCGGGCCGCGCAGCGCCGTCATCTCGCGCGGGGACACGTGCGACAGGTCGCGCCCCTGAAAACGGATCTCCCCGCCCGAGATGCGGCCGTTATCGGCCAAGAGCCCGAGAATCGCGTTGATCAGGGTCGACTTGCCGCAGCCGGATTCGCCGACGATGCCGACAATGCGCCGTTCGGGCACCTCGAAGGACACGTCCTTGAGCGCATGCAGGTCCCCGCCTTCGGTCGAGAAGGACACGTTGAGGTTGTGGATCGACAGGACCGTCATCCGCGCCCCTTCAGTCTTGGGTCGAACACGTCGCGCAGGGTTTCGCCAAGGAAGGTGAACCCGAGCGTCGTCAGTACGATCGGCAGCCCGCCCGCGACGGCGATCCAAGGCGTATCGCGGATCGCGGTGAAGCCATCGTTCAGGATCGCGCCCCAGGATGGTGTCGGCGGCCGCACGCCCAGGCCGAGAAACGACATGC
>JAGQUV010000132.1 GCA_020438295.1 Solirubrobacterales bacterium | reverse complement strand
ACCGATCCGCTCCCCGCGGCGGCGATCTCGCTCCTGGGCCTGGCGATCATGCTCCCGCTGGGGTACCTCATCGACCGCTGGCGGTATCGCGCGCAACTGCGGAAGTGGCAGGCGAGGACGGGACGCACTCCGGATGAGTAGGCCGCGCCTGGAGGCACCGCGCGGGACACGCGACGTGCTTCCGGACGAACATCGACTGCGCGATCACGTCGTCGCGACGGCCGCGTCGGTCTTCGCCCGGCACGGGTTCGGACACATCACGACCCCGACGTTCGAGCACACCGAGGTGTTCCAGCGCGGCGTCGGGGCCAGCACCGACATCGTGCGCAAGGAGATGTACACCTTCGAGGATCGCGGCGGCCGCTCGATCACCCTGCGCCCCGAGGGGACCGCGGGGGTGGTGCGGGCGTTCGTGCAGCACGGCATGCACAAGCTGCCGCTGCCGGTGAAGCTCTGGTACACGGGCCCCATGTTCCGCTACGAGGCCCCGCAGGCCGGGCGGTTCCGTGAACACGTCCAGCTCGGCGCCGAGGCCATCGGGAGCGACGATCCCCGCCTGGACGCCGAGGTGATCTGCATGCTCCAGATGCTCTACGACGAGCTCGGGGTGCCCGGGGTGCGGCTGCGCGTCGGCACGCTCGGTGA
>JAGQUV010000131.1 GCA_020438295.1 Solirubrobacterales bacterium | reverse complement strand
GAGCCGGACATGTTCAGCTCCTCCACGAGGTCACGCGGCAGGGCCGCGGCGCCGGCGGCGCTCCCGCCGTCCGCCCAGGCGCGACGCACGGCGTTCGCCTCGTCGGCGAAGCCCATGCGCGTGAAGTGCTCGTAGTAGAAGTCGCCCATGCGCGCGATGTAGAAGGCGGCGTTGCTCGCGACCCCCTGCAGCACGCGGTCGCGGTCGTCAGAGACCGTGACCGAGGTGGCGTTGCGGACATCGACGTCCTTCGGGTCGCGTCCGGCAGCCTTCACGGCGTCGTAGAACGCGTCCAGCTGCGTCTTCCACTGGGACTTCGGGAAGAAGATCGGGATCCAGCCGTCGGCGATCTCCGCCGTCTGCTGCACCGACTTCGGCGTCACCGAGGCGATGTGGATCGGGATGTGGGCGCGGGTCGGCTTGAACCGGAGCGTGAAGCCGCGCTGCAGCTTGAAGACGTCGCCGTCGTAGTTCAGCGGCTCCTCGCGCATGAGCATGTTGATGATGTCCACGTACTCCCGCATCCGCGTCAGCGGCTTCTTGAACGGGATGCCGTGGAAGTGCTCGATGACGTTCGGCCCGGACGTGCCGAGGCCGATCACCATCCGCCCGTTGGAGAACTCGTCCAGCGTCGCGAAGTGCTGGGCGATCGCC
>JAGQUV010000130.1 GCA_020438295.1 Solirubrobacterales bacterium | reverse complement strand
AGGAGCACGAAAAAGCCGGACAGGAAATCCATCTCCCCGGCGAGCAAGCGGAAGCCGATGAACACCGCGACCAGGGCGATGCTGACGGTGGCGAAGAACTCCAAGACCGCCGACGACAGAAACGCCACCCGCAGCACGCGCATGGTCGAAATACGGAAGCGTTCCGAGATTGCCCCGATGACTGCCGCTTCCCGTTTGCTGGCATCGAACAGCTTGAGCGTGGTCAGTCCCTGGATGATGTCCAGAAAATGCGCACTCATGCGCGCCAGCTCCCGCCATTGCTTCTGGTTCAGCGCTTCCGCGCCCTTGCCGATCAGGATCATGAACAGGGGGATCAGCGGCGCGGTGACCAACATCACCGTCGCCGAGAGCAGGTCTGCCGGAAACACAAACAGCAGCAGGATCAGCGGCAGCATGCCCATCAAGGTCGTCGCGGGCAGATAGCGGGCGTAATAGCCCTCCAGGCTTTCAATGCCCTCGGCGAGGGTGTTGGCGAGCGCGCCGGCGGCCTGCGTATCGGTATCGCCATCCAGGCGTTTGCGGACCCGATGCAGGGCCACCGGGCCAAGTGCGCGGATGTGCTCGAACAGCTGGATGCGGAGCGCATGACGGACCTGCGCCGCACCCCGGAAGGTGAATATCTCCCCAAACCAGACCAGTG
>JAGQUV010000129.1 GCA_020438295.1 Solirubrobacterales bacterium | reverse complement strand
CGTGCACCGCGATCGTCATTCCCACCATCTCCGGCAGGACCACGCTGGAGCGCGACCATGTCCGGATGATCTGTCGGTTCTGCGGCGCCTGGTTCGCCAGCACCTTCTCCCAGAGGGAGGGGTGGACGTACGGGCCCTTCTTCGTCGAACGAGACATCTACCCGTACCTCCTAGCGCCGGCCGGAGCCGCGGCGGCGGACGATGTACTTGTCCGTCGACTTGTTGTTCCGCGTCCGGTAACCCAGCGCCGGCTTGCCCCACGGCGTCTTCGGGCCGGGCAGACCCACCGGGGCCTTGCCCTCG
The DNA here is from genome assembly GCA_020438295.1 of Solirubrobacterales bacterium. GTDB lineage: Bacteria > Actinomycetota > Thermoleophilia > Solirubrobacterales > 70-9 > 67-14. Next base: position 359 of record JAGQUV010000129.1, on the reverse strand, counting down.
CCACCGCCGTGCGGGTGGTCGACCGGGTTCATCACGGAACCACGCACCTGCGGCCGGCGGCCGCGGTGACGCGTGCGCCCCGCCTTGCCGAGCTTCAGCTGCTGGTGCTCCAGGTTGCCCACGACGCCGATGGTCGCGCGGCAGCCCTCCAGCACCTGGCGCATCTCGCCCGAGGGCATGCGCAACAGCGCGTAGCCCTGGTCCTTCGCCATGAGCTGGATGCTCGCGCCCGCCGAGCGGCCCAGCTGGCCGCCGCGGCCCGGCGTCATCTCCACGTTGTGTACCGCCGTGCCGGTCGGGATCGCCGACAGCGGCAGGGTGTTGCCCGGGGCGATCGGGGCGGCGTTGTCGCTGAGGAT
>JAGQUV010000128.1 GCA_020438295.1 Solirubrobacterales bacterium | reverse complement strand
GGTAACTTCGCGAAGTTCGCACCCAACGCAAAGATCATTCACATAGACATCGACCCATCGACGATTGACAAGAACATTGTCGTTCATTGTCCGATAGTCGGCGATGCAAAGCTCGTTCTCCAGCAGATGCTCGAGCTCCTTCCGGCGAAGGTAAAGAACGACAGGAAGGAGTGGTCGGGGATGATAAAAAGCTGGCAGAAAAAGCACCCATATACCTATAACCAGGGCGACGAGAAGATTCTCACGTCCTACACTATCGACACCCTAAGCAAGATCACCGACGGCGAGGCGGTCATCGTATCCGACGTCGGCCAGCACCAGATGTGGGTGGCCCAGTGGTACAAGTTCAAGCACCCGAGGACTCACATCACGTCGGGCGGGCTCGGCACGATGGGCTTCGGCTTCCCGGCCGCAATGGGCGCGAAGTTCGCCCAGCCGGACAAGCTGGTCGTCAGCGTGTGCGGGGACGGCAGCTTCCAGATGAACCTTCAGGAGCTTGCCACGGCGGTCGAGAACCGAATGGACCTCAAGATCCTGCTCCTCAACAACGGCCATCACGGCATGGTCAGGCAGTGGCAGACGATGTTCTTCGAGGGCAACTACTCGGCTTCGAAGTTCGGCGTACTGCCGGATTTCGTGAAGCTGGCCGAATCCTTCGGCGCGGTAGGCATGAGGGCATCC
>JAGQUV010000010.1 GCA_020438295.1 Solirubrobacterales bacterium | reverse complement strand
GTAATGTACGCGGCCCGTCGGACGCGAACGTGTGTTTGCAGGGTTTGTTGCAGGGACGCTCGGAAACCCGCTCTGGGAGCCAAATGCAGATCTCTCCGGTTCGCGTCGGACGGTCCGGCCAGGTCAGCGCCCTCTGCGACCGAAGGAATGACCGGCCGGAATGACGGCTTTGACCGCCGGGTCCGCGGGGTGCACCTCCGACAGGCCGTTCACCACCAGGTTGACCACTCCCTGGCTGGTCTCAATCCTGCCCCGGGCCTTGACCAGGGTGGCGGTACGCACGACCAGGCGGTATTTGGTCGCCACTCGGGGAGGCAGGATCAGGTTGAGGGTCCCGTATTCGTCCTCGATCAGGACGAAGATCACCCCGTTCGCGGTTTCCGGTCGCTGTCGGGCGACCTGGAGGCCGGCCACTTCGGTCCGGCTCCTGTCGTTCAGTCGCTGGGCCTCGACCGTGGTTCGGACCGTTTCGGGGAGTTGTGCCCGGACGAGCGCCATCGGATGGCCTTCGAGGGTCATGCCGATCGTTCCGTATTCGGCCCGGACCCGGTTCCAGGACTCGGGCTCGTGGAGTTCCGGGGGATCCGCCGGCTCGAACGGCAGCGAGAGCTGCCGGCTGCCGTCCGAGGCGGGGTGGTGAGGCAGGAGGCCGACGTTCCACAGTCCCGATACCCGCTCGCCCCGGGGCAGGGAACGCAACGCTCCCGCCCAGGCGAGCTGCTCGAGCTCCTGGCGGCGGAGCGGCATCCGGGCACCGAGGTCGCCGAGGTCGAGGTATGGGCCACCGCGGTCGCGTTCGGCCACCAGCCGCTCCATCTCGGCTCCGGTCGCCCCCTTTATGTAGGCGAGACCGATCCGGACCGCCGGACCGCCGGGACCGGGGCGGCCCGGCCCCCGGCCGGCCGGCCACTCGGTGTGGCACTCGACCCGGCTGGCGTTGAGATCGGGCGGCAGCACTGTGATGCCCGACCGGCGGCCTTCCTGGACCAGTGAGTCCGGGGGGTAGAAGCCCATCGGCTGCTCGTTCAGGAGCGATGCCAGGTACTCCGCTCCGTAGTGGACCTTGAGCCAGGCCGACTGGTAGGCGAGCAGGCCGAAAGCGGCCGAGTGTGCTTTGGGAAAGCCGAACCCGGAGAATCCGACGATCTGGCGGTAGATCTCTTCGGCGGTCGGCTCCGGAACGCCTTTGGTCACGGCGCCCTCGATGAACCGTTGGTGGTGGGCTTCCAGGGCTTCCCGCGAGCGTTTGCGACTCATCGCCCGGCGCAGGCTCTCGGCCTCCGAGGAGCTGAATCCGGCCACGTTCATCGCCACCTCGATCACCTGCTCCTGGAAAATGATCACCCCCAGCGTCTCCTCGAGCACCGGCTTGAGCAGCGGGTGCCGGTAGGGAACCTCGTAGCCGGGTTCCTCACGCAGCCTGCGGCGGTGCTCGATGTAGGGGTGGACCGCACCGCCCTGGATCGGGCCGGGCCGGACCAGGGCGACCTGGATGGTCAGGTCGTCGATGTCGGCCGGCTTCATCCGGGGCAGCATCTGCATCTGGGCCCGGCTCTCGATCTGGAAGACCCCGGTGGTGTCGCCCCTGCGGATCGCCTCGAAAGTGGGGGGATCGGCCAGGTCGATCCGGCTCAGGTCGACCGTCTCTCCGCGAACCCTCGCGATCTCGTCCACACAGCGCTCGACCGCCGAGAGCATGCCGAGGCCGAGCAGGTCTATCTTGAGAAATCCGGCGTCCTGGCAGGAGTCTTTGTCCCACTGGACGATCTGACGTCCTTCCATCGCCGCCGGCACGACCGGGCATATCTCGATCAGCGGTTTGGTCGCGATCACCATGCCACCGGAATGCTGGGAGGGATTGCGGGGGATGCCCCGGGCCTGGCGGATCAGCCAGGTCAGGTTCTTCCAGCCGAGCGAATCGGCCCGTTCGGGGCCGATCGCCGTGGCCAGGTCCCGCCCGAGGTCGTCGGAGCCGTGGAAGTCGACCGCCCGGGCGGCCCGCTCGATCTCGGCCGCCGGGATGCCGAGCACCTTGCCGAAGTCACGGATCGCACCACGTGACCTGTAGGTCGGGAAGGCGGCGACCAGGGCCGAGCGGTCGGCCCCGTAACGCCGGTGGATGCGGGGAATCAGCTCGGCCCTGATATCGCGCGGAAAATCGAGGTCGATGTCGGGGGCGGCAGTCACCTCCTCGTTGAGGAAGCGGCCCGGGAACAGGCCGGCCCTGACCGGGTCGACGTGGGACAGGCCGCTCAGATAGCAGACGATCGAGCTGACGCTGGAGCCCCGGCCGCGACCGGGTGACAGCACGGACCTGGCCGACTCCGGCCCACGCACCCCGGCCGCGACCTCCCGGGCCAGCTCGAGCAGGTCGTGGTGCAGCAGGAAGAAGCCGGAGAGCCCGAGCCCGCGAATGATCTTCAGCTCGTTGTCCAGCCGCCGCCGGGCCTCGGCCAGCTCCGGAGTGCCCGTGTAGCGCTGCTCGAGCCTGGTCTGGCAGAGCTCGGCCAGGTCGCCGTCCGCGTCCGGGTCTCCGGCCTGGGGGTAGCGGTAGCCGAGCTCGCGCTCGAGGTCGAACTCGAGCCGCTCGGCGATCCTGCCGCTCTCGGCCACCGCCTCCGGGTACTGACTGAACCGGGCCGCCATCTGCTCCGGCGAAACCAGGCTGGAGCTGGCGTTGCCGCGCCTTTCCGGTTCCGACTCCTCCAGGCTGTAGCCCAGGCGTACCGCGACCAGGGCGTCCTGCAGGCGGGTCCTTCCGGGCTCGTGGGCGTGCACGTTGCCGGTGGCCACGGCCGGCAGGCCCAGCGAATCGGCCAGGGCAACCAGCCAGCGGTTGCGTGAGTGGTCGTGGCGCCAGAAAGGCCGCTGCAGCTCGATCCGGAAATGCTCCGGCCCGAACCAGCCGGCCAGGGTGCGGGCCACGCGCTCGCCCCGAGGGAGATCGCCCTGCTCCCAGGCGGAAGCGACCACGCCCCGGCCGGCGCATCCGCTCAGGCAGACCAGGCCCTCGGACCTGCCGGCCAGGGCGTCCAGTGGCACCGATGGCCGGGAGGCGCGGCGGGCCGGGCCGTCACGGGTGTGGGAGTGGGCCTCGGTCAGGAGCCGGCAGAGGTTGTGGTAGCCGGTCGCGTTTTCGACCAGCAGGGTGAGGTGGAGGGGCCGGCCGCCGGTGGAGACGGTCAACTCGGCTCCGGTGATCGGCTTGATCCCGGCTCCCTTGCAGGAGACCGCGAACTCCATCGAGCCCCAGACCCCGTCGTGATCGGTCAGACCGAGGGCGGGATAGCCCAGCTCGGCCGCCCGGGTGGCCAGTTCGAGCGGGGAGGAGGCTCCGTCGAGGAACGAGAACGACGAGTGGCAGTGGAGCTCGACGTACTGCACTTCAGGCGCGCTGGGCGAACCACTGCCCGGAGGGAAAGGCCTGGAAAACGGTCAGGTCGCGCCCGTCGACCAGGACCAGTTCGAAGTACCAGCGCTTGATCGGTGCGGCCGTCCACCAACCGTCCTCGACGATCCACTCCTCCCTTATCGCGACGACGTCGACGTCATTGACCTGGACCGGGGTGCGGTGTGCGTCGGCGGCGACTGCGACCGGTCGCGGCTCGTAGAGGCGGACCGGCCCGCTCATTGCTCGAGGTAAGGGGTCAGGAGCAGGCGGCGTTCGGGCAGGTGGGAGCCGGCTTCGGCGTCGAGCACCCGGACCAGGCCGGCCTCACCGACCGCCGCCCGGACCTGGCGGGCGGCCTCGCCGAGTCGGCGGCGACGGGTCTGTTCGGGGCGATCGGCGAGCTCGGTCTGCTCGGAGTCGCCGGGGCCGAGCCCGGTGACCCGCAGCTTCAGCTGCTCGGCCGGACGTGGCAGGTGCTCCAGTCCCGGTAGCAGGATCATCCGCAAGAGGTCGGCCCGGGAGGTCGGTTGCCGGGGGGCCACGTCCCGGGTCCAGCTACCGCCGCCGGAGAGCCGGGCCTCGACCGTCAGGCTGCGCGCACTGACCCCCAGACCTGCCAGCCGGCCCGCCAGCCGGTCGGTGAGGATTGTCACCGCACTCTGGAGGTGGCTGCCAGAAGCCACCTCGGGTAGTTCCAGCGACTCGGCGATCCATTCGCGCGGGGGGCGGGGGCTGATCGGCCCCTCCAGGCCGAGGGCGAGGTTACGGGCCTCGGTGCCGAGCGGGCCGAAGCGGTCGGCGACCGCATCACCGGGCAGGTCGGCCAGCCCTCCGAGGTGGTTGACACCGAGCTTGACCAGGGAGGTGACCAGACGGCGGTTGTCCGCTTCCGGTCTGGACAGCCGGTCGGTGAGGATGGCGACCGGCAGGGCGCCGAGGTACCCCGGCAGCCGTTCGGGTGAGATCACCGGGGCGCAGAACCCGTCGTCGCGAGAGCTGTCGCCCGGAGGTGAGCCCTCCCGGGACAGTCCACCCGGGGTCGCGTCGCTCCGGCGAGCTGCAGCGTAGGCGGCCAGCCGGGTGGGGGCGGCCGCGATCCGGGCGCCGGGACCGAGGCTCCCTGCAGCTGCAGCGAGCACCCGGTCGAGGCTTTCGTAGAGCCGCTCGAGCGGGCCGACCGAAAAGAAGGCCTCGCCATGGCGGCCCGGTTCGACTTCGGCTCCGATTCCCTCCAGCCTGACCAACACCGCCTCCCGGACACTCTCGGCCCGACCGGGATCCGGCGTGACCAGGCTCAGCCCGGGACAGATGTCGATCGCCTCGCCGAGGCCCATGCCGGGCCGTACGCCGAGATCCCGGGCGACCTCCGAGACTTCGCCTATCCGGGGGGCGGCGTCATGCTGGGGGGCGAGGGCGATCGGCTCCAGGAGGCGGTTCTGGGCATCTCCGAGTGCGGCTCGAAGAGCCATGAGGGGCAGGATTGCACAGGCGACCATAGGCGAACATATGTTCGCATACCGGAGGTGCGCCGGTCAAGCCCGCCTCCGTTTATGATCGCCAGAGGTGGAGAGAACGTGAAATGTGACTGGTGCGGGGTCGGGCTGGAGCCGGGCGAAAGCTGGCAGTTGCTCCAGCCGGCCCGCAATCTGGGAGCTTCGTTCTGCCGGCTGGAGCACGTGGTTCCCTGGCTGATCAGAAAGGACGACTGGCATATCCGTGACCGGGTGGAAGTGCCGAAGTCGGCCGGGGCCGACTGCGCCGAAACCGGGGTCGAACTGGGCGAAAACGCCTTCTACCTGGTCAGAAACAGGGCCGGCATGGAGATCGCCGACGGCTTCGCTTCGAAAGACGCGGTCCTCGCCTGGGCCAAGGCCGGAGGACGCTGGGCCAGGGACTGAGCCCGGGCCGGACCGCGTCCGCCTCAGTCCTCCCCGGAACCGGCCCCGCCGTTCGAACCGGCGTCGTTCGAACCACCGCCCGACTTCCCGGAACCGGCCCCGGACTTCTCCCTGCCGCCGCCCTTGCCATCCTGTCGGTCGCCACCGGTCGGTGCCGGCGACCGCTCGGCAGCCCGGTCCGCTCGCAGGCCGGCCACGAACTTCTCGATCGCGGCGACCGTCTGCTCCGGCACTTCGACCTGCGGGGAGTGACCGACGCCGGGGATCAGCAGGGTCTCGACCCCCGGTACCGTCGCGTAGGCGCTGATCGTTTCCCGGGCCGGGTAGAACTCGTCCTCTTCGCCGAAGATCACCAGCAGCGGGTCGCCGGTGTCAGCCAGCTGTTCGTTGAGCGGGTTGCCGTCGGCGAAGTCACCGCCCGAATCAAGCGACTTGCGATACGCGGGGAAGGTCATCGCCCTGACGTCGTCGACGAACTTGTCGGGCACGTCGAAACCGGGCACGAAAGCCTGCTGCAGGTTCTTGCGGATCAGCGCGTCAGGGGTGACCCGCCAGAGAGCCTGACCGAAGATCGGGATCTTGATTGCCTTCGCGCTGCCGCTCAGGCCGCCGAACGAGGTATCGGGAGCGGTGTCGATCAGGATCACCCCCGAAACGAGGTCGGGGGAGTTGACGGCCAGCGCGGTGGCGACCGCTCCGCCGAGCGAGTGGCCGGCCACCGCCGCCCGGCTCACGCCCAGCCTGGCCAGCACCTGGCTGATCAGCCCGGCCTGGGTCTCGACCGAATAGTCGGATTCGGGCTTCGACGAGCCGCCGTAGCCGAGCATGTCGATCGCCACCACGCGGTGGCGGGCTGCCAACAGCGGCACCACCTCGTCCCACCAGTTGATCGCCCCGGCCGTGCCGTGGATCAGCACGATCGGGATTGCTGCGTCGTCGGCGACCGGGCCGGTGTCGAGCACCTGGAGCGGACCCGAGGTGGTCTCGACCAGCCGCATTCCCTCCGGTGGGACCGAGGCCGGCTCGGTCTCGGCATCGAGCGCGATCGCGTTGAGCACGAGTACCGCCACAATCGCGACCAGGACGCCGATCATGACCTTCAGTCCGCGGCCGGTCCGGGAGGTTCCGCCCCGTCCCGGGTGTGAGGAAGTTCGTGCCATCTGCGGTGTTACCCTAGTCCCGCTTCCGGTCGGGTCGATACGCCCCGGGCCCGGTCCAAAACGATCCGTCTAATCGGTGGGACAAATCTTATGCAGAAGTTCGTCATACAGGGCGGGGTGCCGCTTTCGGGCGAGATAACCGCCGCCGGAAACAAGAATGCGGCGCTGCCGATCCTCGCCGCCTGCCTGCTGACCGAGGACGACGTGGTGATCGCCAATGTACCGCGCATACGCGACACCGAGGCTCAGATCGCGCTGCTCGAAGATCTCGGGGTCGAGGTCGAATGGACCGCCGACAACACCGTCCGTCTCTGCGCCGCCAATGTCTCGGACACCCGCATCGACCGTGAGCTCTCGGCCGCGATCAGGGCTTCGTTCCTACTGGCCGGCCCGCTCCTGGCCCGCTTCGGGGAAGCTCGCATGCCACCGCCCGGAGGGGATTTCATCGGCCGCCGGCGACTCGATGCCCACCTCGATGCCTTTCGCGAACTGGGCGCCAGGGTCGGCGGACAGCGCTGGATCGAGCTGAACGCACCCCCGGGCGGACTCCGGGCCTGCGAGATCTTCATGGACGAGCCCTCGGTCATGGGCACCGAGAACGCGCTGATGGCGGCGGCGCTCACCCCGGGCGAGACGGTCATCCTCAACGCCGCTTCCGAGCCGCACGTCCAGGATCTGGCCCGCCTCCTGACCAAGATGGGGGCGGCGGTGTCCGGGATCGGCTCGAACGTGATGACCGTGACCGGCCGGGACAAGCTCGGCGGGGCCGAGCACGAGGTGACCCCCGATCACATCGAGATCGCCAGCTTCATGGCGCTGGCCGCGGCGACCGGTGGCGAGCTGAGGATCCGCTCGGTCGAGCCCAACGACCTGGTCATGATCCGTCGCCAGTTCCGGCGGCTCGGCTTCCAGTCGGTGGTCGAAGGCCGCGACGTGATCGTGCCGCCGTCCCAGAACCTGATGGTCCAGGCGGACGCCGGTGGGGCGATCCCGAAGATCGAGGACGGGCCCTGGCCGGCTTTCCCGGCCGACCTGACTTCTATCGCGCTTGCCCTGGCGACCCAGGCCGAGGGCGAAATCCTGATCTTCGAGAAGATGTTCGAGAACCGGCTCTTCTTCGTCGACAAACTGGTCGCCATGGGGGCGAGGATCACGCTGTGCGACCCCCACCGGGCGATCGTCAGCGGCCCGAGCCGGCTGCACGGCGAGCGGGTCGACAGCCCCGACATCCGGGCCGGCATGGCGATGCTGATCGCCGCGCTGGCTGCGGAGGGCAGCTCCGAGATCGGCAACATCCGCCAGATCGACCGCGGCTACGAGGACATCGAGTCCCGGCTGCGCTCACTCGGTGCCCACATCACGCGTGTGGACGACTGAGAGGGGCGCCCGTTGATCCACCCGATCCCACCAGGCACCCGGGACGTGCTTCCGGAAGAGATGGCCGAGCTGCGGCGGCTGCAGTCATCGCTGCTCGGCGTGTTCGAGCGCTTCGGCTTCCAAGAAGTGAGAACGCCGACCATCGAATATGCCGAGGTGCTCGAGCGGGGAGGCGGCAGCGGGGTGGAGGACGCCTACCGTTTTTTCGACGACCGCGGGGAGCTGCTGGCGCTGAGGACCGACATGACGATCCCGATCGCCAGGCTGGTGGCGACCAGGTTCGGCGAGCTCGAGCCGCCGTACCGGCTCAGCTATCTGGCCAACGCCTACCGCGCCGTGACGCCCAAGCGGGCCGAGCTTCGCGAGTTCGGACAGGCGGGGATCGAGCTGATCGGAGCCGCGGGCGCGGACGGGACCGCCGAGGTGGTAGAGGTCCTCGGCCGAACCCTTGACGCGGTCGGTCTGCGAGAGGCCAGGGTCGGGCTCGGGGAGGCCGACCTATGGAGCTGCCTGCTGACCGATTTCGGCGGTGACCAGGCGCTGCTGGCGGAGACCACCGGCCTGCTGGCCAGGCACGACATAGTCGGGATCGAGGCGGCCCTGGCGGCCAGCGAGCTCGACCGGGACCGGTGCGAGTCACTGCTCGGGATGATCCAGCTGCGAGGAGGACCGCAGGTGATCGATCAAGCCCGGGGCCTGGGCGGCAGCCGGTTCGGCGAGTGTCTCGACCGGCTCGAATCGACCTACCATGCGATTGCTGCGCGGGGCGGGGCCGAGCGGGTCCGGATCGACCTCGGTCTGATGCGGGAGCTCGGTTACTACAGCGGCACGACGATCGAGGTCTATGACCCGTCGGTGGGCGAGATCATCGGCGGTGGTGGCCGCTACGACGGCCTGATGCGCCGGTTCGGCGCCGATCATGCGGCCGCCGGTTTCACGCTCTACCTCGAGCCGATCCACAAGGCCCAGATCGAACAGGGCCTGTCGGGAGCGGGGCCCCCGGATGCTTGATTCGCTGAGAAGCCCCGGCGGCCCGATCAGGCTGGCGGTACCACGTGGCGCCCTGTTCGACGAGACACTCGACCTGCTCGATGCAATCGGGGTCGAGACGGCCGCGGTTCGCGGTGACTCCAGGTCGCTGGTATTCGACGGCGGCGAGCTGACCCTGGTCACGATGCGCCCGTACGACGTGCCGACCTACGTCGAAGGGGGTGCCGCCGACCTGGGCATCACCGGCAAGGACGTCCTGCTCGAGCAATCGGACCGGCCGGTCTACGAGCTGGCCGACCTAAAACGGGGGCGCTGCCGGATGGTACTCGCCACCCGGAAGGGGGATCCCGGCCCGAGCGAGCACGAGAGGCGCCTGGGAATGATGCGGATCGCGACCAAGTACCCGCGCATCGCCGAGCAGTACTTCGAGCGAAGCGGCAGGCAGGTCGAGATCGTCGAAGTCAAGGGCTCGATAGAGCTGGCGCCGCTGGTCGGCCTGGCCGACGGAATCGTCGACCTGGTGGCGACCGGCCGCACCCTGGCCGAAAACGACCTCGAGGTCCGCGAAGAGATCGTCGAGTGTACGGCCCGGCTGGTCGCCAACCCGGTCTCCTACAAACTGAGGGCGGCCGAGGTCGACTCGCTGGTCGGCAGGTTGCGTGAGGCAGCGGGATGATCATCCGCCGGTTCACGTGGGCCGAGCCGGCCGAGCTGGCGGCCGGACTCAGGCAGTGGTTCGGCGAGGCCGGCCGGGAGGTTGACGTGGGCCCGATCGAGGCCGAGGTGGCGGCCGGGGGAGACGCCGCGCTGATGCGGCTGACCGCGAGGTTCGACGCGACCGAGGCCGCACCGCCGGAGCTGCGGGTGGACCTGAGCCAGGCGGAGAGTTCGCTGGAGGCGGCCGACGACGATGTCGTGGCGGCGCTTCGCATCGCGATAGAGAACGTCCGCTCGGTCGCCCGGGCCCAGGTCGATGACGCCGAGACCGTGCTCGAGCTGGCCCAGGGACAGGTCGTGACCACCGGGCAGGTCCCGGTCGGTTCGGCCGGCATCTATGCCCCCGGCGGGCGTGCCGCCTATCCCTCGTCGGTGGTCATGGGCTGCGTCACCGCCCGGGCGGCCGGGGTGGAAAGGGTGGTCCTGGTTTCGCCTCCGGGACCCGACGGCCGGATCGACCCGACCACCCTTGCCGCGGCAGCGCTGTGCGAAGTGGACGAGATCTATGCGGTCGGCGGAGCACAGGCCGTTTTCGCGCTGGCCCGGGGAACCGAATCGATCGAACCGGTCGACGTGATCGCCGGACCGGGCAACGACTGGGTCCAGGAAGCCAAGCGTCGGGTCTTCGGCGAAGTCGGGATCGACTCGCCGGCCGGCCCGTCCGACCTCATGGTCGTGATCGATGCCGAGACCGAGCTCGGCCTGGTCGCGCTCGACCTCTGCGCACAGTCCGAGCACGGGAGCGAGAGCCCGCTGGTCGCGGTCGGCCCGGACCGGGCGTCGCTCGACCGCCTGGCGGCCGAGGTCGAGTCGGTGGCCGGGCGGGAGCCCACGGTCAACCAGTGCCGGCTCGCCCTGGTCGCGGCACCCGGAGCCGAGGCCGCGGTCGAATTGGCAAACGCGTTCGCCCCCGAACACCTTCAGCTGATGGACCCCGGCTCTGCCGCGCTGGCCGCCACGGTCCGCACGGCCGGCTGCGTCTTCACCGGCGCCGAGTCGGGAACCGCATACGGCGACTACCTGGCCGGGTCGAATCACGTCCTGCCGACCGGCGGTGCGGGCCGCATATTCGGACCCCTTTCTCCGGCCACGTTCCGCCGGAACACGGCGCGGGTAAGCTTGGGTGTTCAGGCGGCAGCCTCGCTCGCCGGGCCCCTGGAGGCCCTGGCGAGGGCCGAGGGACTGCCGGTACACGGCCTTTCGGCCCGGGCGCGGGCGGAACGATCAGAGGAAGACGATGGATAGGCAGGCAAGAGTGACCAGGAAGACGAACGAGACCGGGATCGAAGTCGAGCTCGACCTGGACGGCGGCGAAAGCTCTGTCGCAACCGGGGTCGGGTTCTTCGACCACATGCTCGACCTGCTCGCCCGTCACGCGAACGTCGGCTTGATCGTGAGCGCCCAGGGCGACCTCGAGACCGGTTCCCACCACACCGTCGAGGACGTCGGCCTGGCGATCGGTCAGGCGCTCGACCGGGCGCTCGGAGACCGCCGCGGGATCCGTCGCTACGGATCTGCGGTCCTGCCCATGGACGAGGCCTCGGCCGGCTGCTCGCTGGACATCTCCGGCAGGCCGCTACTCGTCTTCAGGGGCGACCTGCCGGCAACCTCGATCGCGAACTACGAGACCGAGTTGACCGAGGAGTTCTTCCGTGCCGTTTCGAGCGGCGCCAGGATGACCCTGCACATCGAGATCCGGTACGGATCGAACGTGCACCACATGATCGAGGCCGCATTCAAGGCGTTCGCCCGGGCCCTCCGGGTCGCGGTCTCGATCGACCCCGATGAAAAGGGCGTGCCCAGCACCAAGGGCACGCTGAACAGTTGAACCCTGGACCGGCCCTCGCCATCCTGGACTACGGGATGGGCAACCTGCGCTCGGTCGAAAAGGCGTTCGAGCAGATCGGCGCCGAGCCGACCATCACGACTGACCCCGAGACCATCGCCGAAGCCGAAGGGCTGGTCCTACCCGGGGTCGGGGCGTTTCCGCGGGCGATGAGCCGCATCGTCGAGATCGGGCTCGACCGGTCACTGGTCGAAGCATCCGGCCGGGGCGTACCGGTGCTGGGGATCTGCCTCGGGCTGCAACTGCTGTTCGAGCGGTCGTCCGAGCAGGGTGGGGCCGACGGACTCGGCCTGCTCCAGGGAGACGTGGTCGAGGTTCCGGCCGGAGGCCGCAAGGTGCCCCACATCGGCTGGGCCGCGGTGAGCTGGGAGCGGCCTTCGCCGCTGACCGACGGGCTAAGGCCCGGCGAGCCGTTCTACTTCGTGCACTCGTACGTCGCCGATCCGGTTTCGGACGAGCTGATCGGCACCGCATCGTACGGCGGCCGGTTCGCCGGCGTCGCCGGCCGGGGCAACGTCTACGGAGTGCAGTTCCACCCGGAGAAGTCGAGCGCGGCCGGGCTGCGCCTGTTGGAGAATTTCACCCGGATCTGCCGGCAGGCGGGGGAGCACCGGTGATCCTCTATCCGGCGATCGACATCCGCGACGGCCGGGCGGTCCGCCTGATCAAGGGGGACTACGGGCGCGAGACCCGGTACGACGACGACCCGGTCGATGCGGCGCGGCGCTGGACCGGTGACGGGGCGGACTTTCTCCACGTGGTCGATCTCGACGGGGCCAGGGCCGGTCGGCCGGTCAACCTGGAATCGATCCGGAGAATTGCCGAGGCGGTCGAGGCCCCGGTCGAAGTGGGCGGAGGCCTGAGGAGCGACGACGCGGTCCGCGAGCTGATCGAGGCCGGAGCCGCGCGGGCGGTCATCGGCACCGCGGCGCTCATGGACCCGGCGTTCCTGGATCGGGTAATTGCCGAGCACGGGCCCGGTTCCGTAGTCGTATCGGTCGATGCCCGTGGGGGCGATGTCTCGCTGGCGGGCTGGACCGAAAGCAGCGGGGTGGACGTCGCAGACGCGGTCACCGACCTCACCCGGCGTGGAGTCGAGCGTTTTCTGTACACACCGATCGAGGTCGACGGCACGATGGAAGGCCCGAACCTGCCCGAACTCCAGAGAGTGGCGGCAGCCACCGAAGCCGAGGTGATCGCTTCGGGCGGAATCGGCGAGCTCCGCCATCTCGAAGACCTGGCCGAAGCCGCGCCGCCGAACGTGGAAGGCGTCATTGTCGGTCGCGCCCTGTACGAACGCCGATTCACCGTTCAAGAGGCGATCCGGGTCCTGGCCGGCCGGGACCGTGCCGACGGGGGTGACGGATGAGCGACCTGAAACGGATCATTCCCTGTCTGGACGTCGACCGCGGGCGGGTGGTCAAAGGCACCAACTTCGTCGACATCCGCGACGCCGGCGACCCGGTCGAGCTGGTCCGGCACTACGACGAAGGTGGAGCGGACGAACTGGTCTTTCTCGACATAACCGCGTCGCACGAAGGCCGCGACACGATCGTCGAGCTGGCCCGCAGAACCGCCGACAACGTATTCATCCCTTTCACGATCGGCGGCGGAATCCGTTCGGTGGCCGACGCGCAGGCGGTTCTGGACGCCGGAGCCGACAAGGTCGCGGTCAACTCTGCCGCCCTCAACCGACCCGAGCTGCTGACCGAGATGTCCGAGGTGTTCGGGTCGCAGTGCGTGGTGCTGGCGATCGATGCCCGTCGGGAAGACGACCACTACGGGGTCTATCTCAACGGCGGCCGGGTGCCGACAGGGCGCGATGCCGTCCAATGGGCGGTGGAGGCGACCCGGCTCGGGGCCGGCGAGATCCTGCTGACCAGCATGGATCGTGACGGCACCAGCGACGGTTACGAGCTCGAGCTGACCGCGACCGTGGCCGATGCCACCGACGTCCCGGTGATCGCTTCAGGGGGCGCCGGTGAACTGGGGCACCTGGTCGAGGCGATCAGCGAGGGTCGCGCGGACGCCGTGCTCTGTGCCTCGATCTTCCACTACGGCACCTACACGATCGAGCAGGCCAAAGAGCATCTGGCGATGCACGGCATACCGGTCCGGGTCTGAGCGGGCCGGGGTGGCTCAGCGGCGGGTGCCGGCCGGCGCGGAGTGGGCCGGCGGGGTGAACCACTCGATGTCGGCCTGCAGAAAGCCCGGGTCGTTGACCGGACTGCGATGGCCGGCGAGCGGACGATCGGCCTCGCTCTGGCTGCCGCCGGAATCGGAATCGGCCTCATCGAGCGCCATCCTGACCAGCTCGCCGATCGACTTCCCGCTCGCTATCGAGCGCTGTCTGAGCCGCTCGTAGCGTTGTTCGTCCAACAGAACCTGCAGGCGCCGTCCTCTCCTCTCCATGACGGGAAATTAGCAGCGGAGCGGTGCGCCGGCGTCTTCCGGGTCCGAAGTTAATCCGCAAATAGCGGCCCTATCACTGCTGTCCGCCACCGTTTTTCTTCTGCCTGCCCGAGTCGCCCTTCGCCCGATTGCGGCGCTTTGCCTTCTTCTTGCGCTGCTTCGCCGCCCGGATCTGCTGCCTGGTCACCGGCTTGAGCGCGTTGATGCTCGAGTAGCCGACCAGATAGAGCTTCTCGCCGTCGGATATGCCCGGCATGTAGGCACCGGTGTGATAGCTGAACGTCTTGTGCCCCTTTCCGGCGCTCAGCCCGTAGGTGGTGGTGCCGTCAAAGGTCGCGGCGTACACCGTCTTCCCGATCACGCTCAGCGAACCGATCACCCGGCCGCCCATGTCGAAAGTCCAGCGCGTGTCGCCGCTCCTGGCATCCAGTGCGTACACGTTGCCATCGAACGAGCCGATATAGACCGAAGGCCTGGTCCCCGGAACCTTGGCGACGGTCGGGCCCGAGTAGACCCAGTCGCCGGTCGAATGGGTCCAGGCGAGGTCGCCGTTGTCGGCATTGAAGCTGTAGACACGGCTGTCGTTGTTGCCGACGTAGACCCGCCCGAACGCGACCGCCGGGGTCGAGTAGAAGGCGCCCGGCTGGCCGAGCCCGGGACCGAGCGCCTGCGTCTGCCACTGGATTTCCCCGTTCTTGGCGCGTAGTGCGGTCATCGAGCCGCCGTAGTCGCCGACGAAAAGGGTCCCGTTCTCGTAGGCCGGGGCGGCCTTTATCGCTCCGTTCAGCGAAGTCGACCAGGCCTGACTCCCGTTCTTGCTGCGAAGTGCATAGAACTCCCCGCTCTCACAACCGAAATAGACCCGCCGATGGACCACGACCGGGGAAGACTCGGACCGGCAGGGGAGACGCCTCTTCCAGATCTGACGCCCGTTCTTCGCGTTCAGCGACATGACCTGCCCCGGCTCGAGATTGACGATGTACAGCCTGCCGTCGGAATAGGTGGGGCTCGATGCGTTGAGCCGGGCGATCCGCCTCTGCCAGAGCCGGCGACCGTTTTCGGAACGGAGCGCTATCGCGTGGCCGTCGTTGTCCACGAAGTAGAGCACCCCCCTGACCACGACCGGGGGGAACTCGAGCAGTGGCTTAGCTCCGTATTTCCAGACGCGCTTGAACGGTGGCTTGATTCCGTTGACCGGCAGATAGCCGGTGCGTTGCCGGTCGAAGCGGAAGGTCGGCCAGTTGACGGTGGTGCGCTTCTTCTCCTGCTTCTTCTTCGGGGTCTTGGGGATCGCCGGTTGGTCGAACGGAACCGCGGTGTTCGAGACGTCGTCCGGCCGCTTCAGCTGGGTATAGGCGACCCCCGCGGCCACGACCAGGCCGATCAGGGCCACCGCGACTGCGATCAGCAGTTTCCGGGGCTCCCGCCACCAGGGGCGGTGCTGCTCGCTCTGTTCGTCAGGGGGTCGGGAGTCGGGGTTCATCCGAACGGTGGATCATGGTACGGAAGTGGCACGATGACCGAGACTCTACGCACCGACCCCGCTCGACTCGCCGGATTCATCGGTGACAGCCCGGTTCTCGACCGGGTCCGCGGAATCGCGGGCCCCGGAGAGGTGTACCTGGTCGGGGGTACGGTCAGGGACGTCCTGCTCGGCATCGATCCCGTGGACATCGATCTGGCCACCGGGTTCGACCCTTCCGGACTGGGACTCGAACTGGATCCCCGGGCCCTGGTCCACGAGCGATTCCAGACCGTGGACCTGGTGGTCGAAGGGGCCCGGGTCGACATCGCCCGGGCCCGGTCCGAGCGCTACCCGGCGCCTGGCGCCCTGCCCCAGGTCCGCCCGGCACCGATCGAAGAGGATCTCGGCCGCAGGGACTTCACGATCAACGCAATAGCGGTTCCGCTGGTCAGCCCCGAGATCATGCTGGACCCCCACGGGGGGCAGGCCGACCTCGAACGCGGGGTGATCCGGGCCCTCCACCGGAAGTCGTTCCTGGACGATCCGACCCGGTCCCTGCGGGCGGCCCGCTACGCCGCCCGGTTCGGATACGACCTCGCCCCGCAGACCGCCGACCTGCTGGCCGACGTCGACCTCGATACCGTGTCGGCCGATCGAGTAGCGGCGGAGTTGGAGCTTGTCGCGGGAGAAGAAACCGCTGTCGAAGCGTTGCGGCTGATCTCGAGATGGGGACTGATCGAAGTCGGGGAAGACCGCCTCGATCTCGCGGAGGCGGCGCTGGAGCTGGTCGAAGAGCCTGCCTGGATTGGGATTGCCGGCCGCCGTGAGATCGTCCGGGCGGCGATCGCGATCGACCGCGACCGGGTCGCTCGGGAGCTCGGCGAGGTGCCGCCGAGCCCGTTCATCGCGGTCGAGCTGGCAGATCGCTTCACCGGGGCCGACCTGCTCCTGGCCAGGTCGATGGGGATCACCTGGCTGGACGATTACCGCTCCGAGTGGAGCAGGGTGAAGCTGGAGATAACCGGGGCCGACCTGCTCGCGGCCGGAGTCCCGGAAGGCCCGGCCATCGGCATCGGGATGAGCGCCGCCCTCGCGGCGAAGCTGGATCGCGGCGTCGCCGGCGCAGATGAAGAACTGAGGATCGCTTGTGAGGCGGCGGCCCGTGACAGCGACCGGGACTGAGCACGGATGGCGTTCCCTACCAGCGGGTTGCATTGGCGGGAACGGGCAGGGCTCAAGTGGTTGGAAGGCGGATTCAGGGGAGCGAGAGTCTGCTTCACGACCAGGACCGGAGGGGTGAGCGGCGGTCCGTACACGAGCCTCAATCTAGGGATCCTGACCGGCGACGAGCGCGAGTCGGTCCGCGAGAATCGCCACCGGGCGGCGGCCGCAGTCGGATTGGACCCGGGCCGGGTGGCGATCGGCCGTCAGGTCCACGGGGCGGATCTAACCTTTCACGGAGGTGATGACCCGCCGACGCATTTCGCCGAGCCAGGTGCGCCGCCTGAAGAGGCCGACGGCCAGCTGACCGATCGGGCCGGCGTGGGTCTCCTCGTCCTGGTGGCCGACTGCTTTCCGGTCGCGATGATCGGTCGGGGTGGGCTGGCCATGCTCCACTGTGGCTGGCGGGGGCTGGCGGCCGGGATCATCGAGCGGGCGGCAGCCCGGATCGGGGCCGAATCGGCGGTGGTCGGCCCGGGCATAGGGCCATGCTGCTTTGAAGTCGGCCCGGAGGTGCTCGAAGCGTTTGCCCACCTGGGCCCCGGCATCAGCCAAGGCCCCATGTGTGACCTCGAAGAGGTCGCGAGGCGGTCGCTCACGGCGGCCGGCGTCGGCGACGTGGTCAGCGCCGGGATCTGTACGAGCTGCGATCGAGAGCAGTTCTTCTCGCACCGGCGGGACGGCGGCGTGACCGGCCGCCAGGCCGGCGTCGCCTGGCTCCGCTGACCGGGTCCGGGGGTTCAACCCGGGCCTTTCTTACTGCAAAAACGTGAAATTGGGCATAATCGTGAAGGATTCCCCCGAAGGGGACCGAAATACCGCTTACTTATGGCACTACGCGATTCCTGGCATCGGACCCTCGTCTACTTCGGCCTCGCCGAAGAAGGCGACCATCAAGACGACTTCGACGGGTACGACGATGACTACCTGGACGAAGAGGAGGAGCACGAGCCGCGCCGCGGCCGGGGACGGGAGGCCAACGTAAGGAGGCTTCCGACCAGCCGCCGCGGTCGGCATGACGAGATCGATGACATTTTCTCCGACAGCGATCCGGTACCCGGGGCAGGTTCCCGCTCGCGTACCCTGCAACCGGTCGACGACGACAGCGACGTCCAGGTACACCTGGTCATCCCCCGCAACTTCAACGACGCCCAGCAGGTGGCGGACCAGTTCAAGCGCAAGGTCCCGGTGATCCTGAACCTCCAGACGACCGACCACGAGCTTTCCAAGCGCCTGATCGATTTCGCGTCAGGCCTCACCTATGCGCTGGACGGCGGAATGCAGCGGATCGCCGAAAAGGTGTTCCTGCTGACCCCGCGCAACGTCGAGGTGTCTGCCGAAGAGAAGGCACGACTGATCGACAAGGGCTTCTTCAACCAGTCCTGAGCAGCGACGGCTATCTCGCTCCCGACTTCGGCGACCGGCTGAACGGCCTCGGGCCGGATCCATTCCCGTAAGCTCCGCCCATGATCGTCGGATTCATCGGATCGGGCAACATGGCCGCGGCGATGGCCCGCGGCTGGTCCCGCCTGGAAGGGAACGGCACACCGCAGCTGCTTTTCACCGATTCCGGCTCCGGGAGGGCCACCGCCCTTGCGGACGAGGTGGGTGGTGGAGCGGTCGAAACGAACTCCGACCTGGTCGAGCAATCGGATTTCGTGATCCTCGCGACCAAGCCGGGAGTGATCGGTGAAATCGCCCAGGCGGTGCCCGCTCCCAAGGCCCTCCTCTCGCTGCTCGGGGGCACCCCGCTGGAACGTGTCACCTCGCTGTTCCCGGACAGCCCGGTCCTGCGACTGATGCCGAATCTGGCCGTGGAAGTGAACCGCGGGGTGATCTGCATCGCGCGACCCGCCGGCACCGACCAGGCGCTCGCCGACGATGCGAGCTCGCTGCTGGGATCGCTGGGCACGGTGATCGAACTGGACGATCAGTTGATGAACGCCGCGACCGCGGTGATGGGTTGCACGCCGGCCTACTTCGCCGAAGTCGCCGACGCCCTGATCCATACCGGCATCGAGGAAGGCCTCGAGCCGGCCGACAGCCTGGCGATGGTCAGCGAGACCCTTGCCGGATCGGCAGAATTGCTCCGAGAGCGGACCCCGTTCGAGATCAGGGTGGCGGTGGCTTCTCCGGGAGGCAGTACCGAAGCGGGGCTCGAAGCCCTGGACGAAGCCGGGGGGGGTCAGGCGTTCCGGCAAGCAGCCCAGGCCTCGCTGAAACGAATGCGCGAGGGCTGAGTGGCTCCCGCTGTCTCGGCGATCGGCCGCGGCGATCTCGCCGCTTACGTGAGTGCCCTGTTCACGGTCTACATCATCCTGATCTTCATCCGGATCATCCTCTCCTGGATCCCCCGACTGCCGGACAACAGGGCGCTCGGAGCGGTGGTGGCCTTCGTCCGGGACACGACCGATCCGTATCTGAACATGTTCCGACGGATGCTGCCTCCGGTAGGTGGAAGCGGACTGGCGCTGGACCTGAGCCCGATCATCGGAGTGATCCTCCTGCTGATCGCGCAGGCGGTGGTGGTCGGGGTAGTCCGGGGGTGACCGCCCGCGGTCCCTTTCTGCGGGCAGGCCTGGTCGCTGCCGCGGTCATCGTGGTCGACCAGCTGAGCAAGTCGGTGGCCAGCTCCGGGATCGAGCGCGGCTCGCGAGTCGAGCTGCTGGGTCCGCTGAAGTTGACCCTGAGCCACAACGACGGGGTCGCATTCGGGCTGGCCGGGGGAGGTGGAGTGCTGGTGATCGGGCTCAGCATGATCGCCTTGATCGCGCTTGGCGCGTTCGTCGCCTCGACGCCCCACCGCAAGGGAATCTGGCTCGCCGCAGGGCTGATTTTCGGGGGCGCGGTGGGCAATCTGGTCGACCGGGTCAGGCTCGGTCACGTGGTCGACTTCATCCTGTTGCCGGGATGGCCGGCCTTCAACTTCGCCGACTGCGCGATCACGGTAGGCGTGGTCCTGCTCACCTGGAGCCTGGTCCGGGACGACCGGGGGAACCGGAACCGTGATCGCGGGACGGAAGGCCCGGCTCCGGAAAAACGCGACTCGACCGAGGTAGCGGCTTGAACGACGCCGGGTCGTCGCGGTTCGAACTGGCATATCGGGATGAGTACCTTGCCGTGGTCGACAAGTCGGCCGACCTGGTCGTCCACCCCGCACCTTCGGTTACCGGCGAGACCCTGGTCGAGCTGCTCGGCGACCAGCTCGGCGGCGGGGACGACCCCGATCGCCCCGGAATCGTGCACCGGCTGGACCGGGGTACCAGCGGACTCCTGGTGGTTGCCAGGGACGGACAGACCCATGCCGCCCTTCAGAGAATGATCCGCGACCGTAAAGTCGAGCGCACCTATGTCGCGCTCGCCGACGGAAGATTTCGCTCACGCACCGGCACGATCGACGCCCCGATCGGCAGGGCCGCGCGCCGGCGGCATCGCATGGCGGTCAACGGGGCGTCGCCGCGTGAGGCCCGGACCCATTTCACTGTGGTCGAGGGCCTGAGACGCGACAGCCTGCTCGAGGTCAGGCTGGAGACGGGACGGACCCACCAGATCCGGGTGCACATGGAAGCGATCGGGCATCCGCTGGTCGGCGACGAGATCTACGGCGGGCCGACCCGCTACGAACTCGAGCGGCAGTTCCTCCATTCGGCCCGCCTCGCCTTCCGGCACCCCCGGACCGGTGAGCAGCTGACCTTCGAGTCGACCCTGCCCGCCGATCTCGATCGCGCGCTCGTCCTGGCACGAGAGGCCTGAGCGATCACCCGTTCAGGCATCTGCGCGCCCGAGGCTGCTTTCCCACTAGAATTCCCGGCCCAACAAATTCCCGACCCCCGGATTCACCGGAAGGCGGCTCCTGCCCAGCGAACACGGGTTTCCGCCGGATGGACCGGGCGCAACAGTCAAGACCATCATTCAAGGAGAAGCATGTCCCAGGTAGGAATCCAGGAACTGCTGGAGGCCGGAGTTCACTTCGGTCACCAGACCAGCCGGTGGAACCCGAACATGCGCCGCTATATCGCCGGCGAATTGGACGGAATCCACATCATCGACCTTATGCAGACCGAGCAGATGCTCGAGGACGCACGCCGCTTCGTCGGTGAGCTGACCAGCGGGGGCGGAAAGGTCCTTTTCGTCGGTACGAAGAAGCAGGCATCGACCGTGGTGGAGGACTGGGCGGCCAGATCCGGCATGCCGTTCGTGAGTAGGCGTTGGCTGCCGGGCCTTCTGACCAACTTCAACATCGCCTCGGCCCGGATCAAGCGGCTTCACGAGCTGACCGAGATGACCGAGTCCGGACAGATCGAGCTGCTTCCGACCAAGGAGCGGATGAACATGCAGGCCGAGCTGGCCAAGCTCGAGTTCGCGCTGGGGGGTGTCCGCGACATGGACCGGGTCCCCGACGCCGTCTTCATCATCGACCTCAAGGCAGAGGAGATCGCGCTGCGCGAGGCGACCCGCCTACGCCTGCCGGTGATTGCCCTGGTCGACAGCAACTGCGATCCCGGCAACCTCGACTACGTGATCCCGGGAAACGACGACGCGATCCGCTCGTGTGAACTGGTTATCTCGACGATCGGCTCGGCGGTCGAACAGGGCGCCGGCGCCTGGGCGGTCATCGAGGAGAAGCGGCGTGCGGAGGAGCAGGCGCGTCGCGAGAAGGAAGAGGAGGAGCGAAAGAAGCGGGAGGAGGAAGAGCGGGTCCGGCGCGAGGCGATCGAGAAGGAGCAGGCCGAGCAGAAGGCCCGCCAGCGGGCCGAGGAGGCAGCCCGGGCGGAAGCCGAGAAGGGCAAGCCGGCGGCAAGGCCCCCCGAACCGGCACAGCCGGCCCGGGACGAGGCTGCCAAGCCGACTCCGGACAAAGCGGAACCACATCCGCAGGCCGTCCCGGACCACCCCCAGGCGGTTGTCCCGGACCACCCCCAGGCGGTTGTCCCGGACCACCCCCAGGCGGTTGCGGCGGAACCCGAGCCCGACCAGGCCGAGGCCACCGAAGCGCCCGGGGAGACCGAGGAGAAAGAGAAACCGGCCACCGAAGAAGAGCAGCCGGACGAGAGCAGCAAGGAGTCGGAAGGTGAGTAGCGAAATCACGGCAGCAGACGTAAAGGCGCTCCGGCAGAAGACCGGCGCCGGGATGATGGACAGCAAGGCCGCCCTGACAGAGGCCGAAGGGGACGTCGACCGTGCGGTGGAACTGTTGCGGGTCAAGGGCCAGGCATCGGCCGCCAAGCGATCGGACCGCGGGACCTCGGAAGGGGTGATCGCCGCCTACATCCACGCCAACAAGAAGGTCGGCGCAATGGTCGAGGTGCAGTGCGAGACCGACTTCGTGGCCCGCAACGAGGACTTCGCCGACTTCGCCTACCAGGTGGCGATGCACATCGCCGCCACCGCCCCGACCTACGTGTCGGCCGATCAGATCCCCGACGACGAGGTCGCGGCCGAGCGACGGATCTTCGAAGAGAAGGCGCGCGAGGAAGGCAAGCCGGACAACGTGGTCGAACGGATCGTCGACGGTCAGGTCGCCAAGTGGTCACGAGAAATCACGCTGCTCGAGCAGGAGCACGTGAACACCGAAAAGCACGAATCCAAGACGATCGAGCAGATGCGGGAGGAGCTGGCGGCCAAGGTCGGCGAGAACGTGGTGATCAGCCGCTTCTCCTGTTTCCGGATAGGAGAGTAGGCTCCGGGCCGCTCGATGAACGACTCGGAACCGCGCTTCAACCGAATCCTCCTGAAGCTCTCGGGTGAGGCCCTGATGGGCAGGCTCGATTACGGAACCGATCCCGACGAAGTGCAGCGGATCGCCCGCCAGCTCGGAGCGGTGCGCAGCCGCGGGGTGGAAGTGGCGATCGTGGTCGGGGCCGGTAACATCTACCGCGGGATCGACGGTGCGGCAGCCGGGATGGACCGGGCGACCGGCGACTACATGGGCATGATGGCCACCGTGCTGAACGCGCTGACCCTCCAGGACGCCCTGGAGAAGCACGGCCAGTACACCCGCGTCCTCTCGGCGATCGACGTCAGGGAGGTGGCCGAGCCTTACATCCGGCGCCGCGCGATGCGCCACCTGGAGAAGGGCCGGATTGTGATCTTCGCTGCCGGTACCGGGAACCCGTTCTTCACCACCGACACGGCAGCTGCGCTGAGGGCGCTGGAAATCCACGCCGAGGCGATCCTGATGGCGAAGAACGGGGTCGAGGGGGTCTACGACGCCGATCCGGCCACCCACGAAGGGGCCAACTTCATCCCCGAGATCAGCCATCGCGAAGCGATCGAAAAGGGGCTGAAGGTGATGGATTCGACCGCGCTCAGCCTATGCATGGACAACGACCTGCCGATCTACGTGTTCAACATGGCAGACGAGGAAAATATAGATAGGATCGTCTCCGGCGAAAAGGTCGGCACCCTGGTCTGCTCCAGTGCGTCCAAGAACCGGTAGCCGGACACCAGATGATCGACGAACTGCTCTCAGATGCGAAGGAACGGATGGCCAAGTCGGTCGAGTCCACCCGCCACGAATTCGCCACAGTCAGAACCGGCCGGGCGACGCCGCACCTGCTCGACCGGGTCACGGTCGACTACTACGGAACTGCGACCCCGCTGGCCCAGATGGCGAACGTGGCCGCGGCCGAAGCCCGGCTCCTGGTGGTGACTCCGTACGACAAGTCATCGGTCGCGGCGATCGAGAAGGCGATCCTCGAATCGGACGTCGGCCTGACCCCGTCGAACGACGGCAACGTGATCAGGCTTCAGATCCCCGACCTGACCGAGGAACGCCGCAGGGAGATGGTCCGCGTGGTACACGGGGTGGCCGAAGACGGCAGGATCGCGGTGCGCGGGGTGCGCCGCGACGTGATGTCGGACCTGCGCGAGCTGAAGAAGGAGGGAGAGGCCGGTGAAGACGACGAGCATCGGGCGGAGTCGGCCCTCCAGGCCTTGACCGACGAGGCGACGAGGGAGATCGATTCCCTGCTCAAGGGCAAGGAAGAGGAAATCCTCGAGGTGTGAACGCGCCTCGATATGTCGCGATCATCACTGACGGCAACGGTCGCTGGGCCGAAGCCCGGGGGCTCCCGGTAAGGGAGGGGCACCGGGCCGGAGCCGATACCGTCAAGGCCCGCCTGCGGGACGCGGTCGAGTTCGGCATAGAGGAGCTGACCGTCTTCTCGTTCTCGACCGAGAACTGGTCGCGCTCGCCGGAGGAGGTCTCGGCGCTGATGGAGATGTTCGGGGAGAGGCTGGACTCGGAAACCCCCGAGCTGAACGAGGAAGGCGTCCGGATGCGCTTCATCGGGCGCCGGGACGGAGTCGCTCCGGAACTGGTGGCGCGGATGGAACAGTCCGAGCGACTGACCGCCGCCAATGACGCGATTACCTTCTACATAGCGTTCAACTACGGGGGCAGGGCCGAAATCGTCGACGCGGCGCGCGGCTTCAGTGGCTCCACCGAGCAGGAGTTCCGCGACCGCCTCTACGCGCCGGAGATGAACGACCCGGAGCTCCTGATCAGGACGAGCGGCGAGCAGAGGATCTCGAACTACCTGCTCTGGCAGTGCGCCTACTCCGAGTTCGTGTTCCGCGAGGAGCTGTGGCCTGATTTCGATCGCGAGGCGTTCGCCGAGACGCTTGAAGAGTACGGCCGGCGCCAGCGGCGGTTCGGCCGCCGGACGGGATCGTGAGGACCGGCGACCGTGGGTGAGACCTTCAAACGGATCCTGGTCGCGCTGCCGTGGATCCTGCTCGCGCTGGCGATAGTGATCGCCGGCGGCCCCTGGTTTGCAGGCGCGGTCGCGGCGTTCGGGATCATCGGGCTGCGCGAGTTCTTCACGATGGCTGCGAAGTACCGTCCTCTCCAGCCCGCCGCTTACCTCGGCCTGCTCGGGATGATCGCCGCCGCCTATTTCGGCACCGCGTTCAACATCCTGCTGATGATGGCGGTGCCGTTCGTCTTGTTCTTCATCTTCGCGGCCGAGCGCGAACAGCGCAGCGCGATCACCGGCTCGATCGGGATCACCGCACTCGGACTCTTCTGGATCGGCATCCCGCTGGTCCATGCCGTCCTGCTGCGGGACCTGCCCGACCACGGCGGCGCCCTGCTGGTCGATGTGCTGGTCGGGACCTTCGTGGTCGACACCGGCGCCTACGCGGTCGGCCGCATGTTCGGCCGGCACAAGTTGGCGCCCCGCCTGTCGCCGAACAAGACCATCGAAGGCCTGATCGGCGGGTTCGTGATCGGGGTCCTCGGGGTCTGGTGTGCCGGGCTCTACCAGGACTGGCTCTCCGGAACCGATGCGCTGATCCTGGGGGCGGCGGTCGCCGCGACCGCACCGGTCGGTGATCTCTTCGAGTCGATGGTCAAGCGGGATCTCGAGGTCAAGGACACCGGGACCCTGTTCGGACCCCACGGCGGGCTGCTGGACCGCCTCGACGCCGTCTTCTTCACCGTTGTGGCCGGCTACTACGTATCGATCGCCCTTGTCTACTGAGCCGGACCGGCCACACAGCGATGACATGGTGGCGAGGCTCCGATCCGCGAGCCCGGGGCGGGGCCGATGAAGCGGATCGCCGTACTCGGGTCGACCGGCTCGATCGGTACCCAGGCGCTGGAGATCATCAACGCCAGGGACGGGATGAAGGCGGTCGGCCTCGCGGTCGGTTCGAACTGGCAGGAGGCGGTAGTACAGGCCCGGGGCTCCGGTGCCGGGGCGATCGCGGTCTCGGATCCAGAATCCGCACGAGCGGCAGCCGATGCGTTCCCCGGGACCGTGCTTTCCGGGGAGGCCGCCGCCCGCGACCTGATCGCGGCGACCGAGCCGGACCTGGTCCTCAACGGGATCGTAGGCGCGGCCGGGCTGGGGCCGACCATCGCCGCGCTGTCGGCCGGCATCGACGTCGCCCTCGCCAACAAGGAAAGCCTCGTGATCGGAGGCGAGCTGGTGATGGAGCTCTCCCGGGCCAAGGGAGGGCGGCTGTTGCCCGTGGATTCCGAGCATTCGGCCCTGTTCCAACTGCTCGATGGTGAGGACGCGGTCGAGCGGATCGTGCTGACTGCCTCCGGTGGTCCGTTCCGGGGAATGAAGGACCTCGGTGGGATAACGGTTGAGCAGGCGCTCGACCATCCGACCTGGGCGATGGGGGGCCGCATCACGATCGACTCGGCGACCCTGATGAACAAGGGCTTCGAGATGATCGAAGCCAATCATCTGTTCGGCCTCGACTACGAAAGGATCGAAGTCGTCGTACATCCGCAATCGATCGTCCATTCGCTGGTCGATTTGTGCGACGGCGCGACGCTGGCCCACCTCGGCTACCCGGACATGCGGGTCCCGATCGCATTTGCGCTGTCCTGGCCGGTCAGGATCCCGGTACCGGTCGAGCGACTGGACCTGGCCAAGGTCGGCAGCCTCGATTTCGAAGCGCCCGACCCGGAGACCTTTCGCTGCCTCGACCTGGCCCGCCGAGCGGGCGATGCCGGCGGGATCTCCCCATGCGTGCTGAACGCGGCCGATGAGGTGGCGGTCGGGGCATTCCTGTTCGAGAAGATCCGGTTCGAGCAGATCCCGGACGTGGTCGAGCGGACCCTGGACGATGTCGGGTCCGGCCCCGCCCGGGACTTCCGGGAGCTGTTCGCGGTCGATGAGGCCGCCCGTGAGCGCTCTGAAGAGCTGGTTGAAGGGTTTCGAAAGGAATGAGCTTCTTCCTCGCATTCCTGGCCTTCAGCGCCCTGATCATCCTGCACGAGGCCGGCCACTTCGTGGCCGCCAAGGCGGTCGGCATGCGGGTCGAGCGCTTCTTCCTCTTCTTCCCACCGAAACTGCTCTCGGTCAGGAAGGGTGAGACCGAGTACGGGATCGGCGCGCTCCCGCTGGGCGGCTTCGTCCGGATCACCGGCATGAACCCGGACGAGGAGCTGCCGCCGGAGGTGGCTCCCCGGGCCTATTACCACCAGCCGGTATGGAAGAGGATCGTGGTGATCGGGGCCGGGCCGGCGGTGAATCTCCTGATCGCGTTCGCGATCCTGTTCTTCCTCGCGTTCGGGATCCAGGAACCGAGCAAACGGGTCGATTCGCTGGCCGAAGGTTCAGCCGCAGCCGGCAAGCTGAGGCCGGGCGACCGCATCATCTCGGTCGACGGGATGAACGGGGATCAGGCTGCGATCGCCGAACAGATCAACTCCCATTCCTGCGCCGGTGAGCCGGTTGACGGCTGCCGGGCCACGACCCCGGCCGAGGTCGTGGTCGAGCGCAACGGCAGGCGTCGCGAGCTGGCGATTACGCCGACCTGGGACGCCGAATTCGAACGCAACCGGCTCGGCTTCGCCTTCGGGATCAAACCGACCGACCCGGGCGCGGTCGGGGCCGCCGGGATCGCCGCCGACTACATGTGGTTCGTCACCTCGCGGACGGTCTCGATCCTCTCCAGGATCTACCAGACCGACGAGCGCAAAGAGCTGTCCGGCGTGGCCGGGAGCTACGAGGTGACCCGGCAGGCGATCGACCTGGGGGCGCGCCAGGCGCTGACCCTGATCGCCCTGATCAGCCTCTCGCTGGGGGTGATCAACCTGTTCCCGTTCCTGCCGCTGGACGGCGGCCACATCTTCTGGAGCCTGGTCGAGAAGCTGCGCGGAAGACCGGTCCCGTTCGCGGTCATGGAAAGGGCCGGCGTGATCGGGTTCGCGCTGGTGATCGGGCTGTTCCTGATCGGCCTTTCGAACGACATCGGCCGCTTCACCGGCGAAGGATTCAATCTCAGGTAGATTTACCGCGAGGAGTTTTCGATCTACCGAGGAGAGGTGCGATGCATACGACTGCGACCATGACCGAAGCCGACGGCGGCCCGGGCACGGAACCGAAGGCCTCCAACCTGTACGAGGCTTTTCGGCACACGGTGGAACGCCGAGGGGACGACCTGGCGCTCCGGTCCGAGGACGAGGGCGTGGAGATGACCTGGAATCAGCTCGACGCGCGCGTCCGGGCGATCGCCGGTGGGCTCAACTCTCTCGACATCGAGCGCGGCGAAAGCGTGGCCATGCTGATGGGAAACCGTTCCGAGTTCATCCCCTGCGATCTCGCGATCGTTTCACTCGGGGCCGTTCCCTTCTCGATCTACCAGACCTCTTCCCCCGAACAGATCGCCTACGTGGTCGGCGACTCTGCGGCCCGGGTGGTAATCACCGAGACCGCGTACCTGCCGCAGGTGCTCGAAGCAAAGAAGGACCTGCCGCTGCTCGAGCACGTGGTGGTGATCGACGGCGAGGGCGGGACAACTACGCTGGAAGCCCTGGAAGCGATCGAGCCCGACTTCGACCCCGGCCCACGCGCCGCCGAGGTCGGCCTGGATGACCCGCTCACCCTGATCTACACCTCGGGCACCACCGGCCCCCCGAAGGGGGTCGTGCTGACCCAGGGGAACCTGTTGCGGTTGCTGGCCCTGCTCAAGGAGATTCTCGACATCCCCGATCGCGGGGCCAAGGTGATCTCCTGGCTGCCCGCAGCCCACATCGCCGAGCGGAACGCCAACTACTACACGCCGGTGGTCCACGGTCTGGAAATCAACATCTGCCCCGATCCGCGGCAGATCATCGAATACCTGCCGAAGGTCCGGCCGACCTGGTACTTCGCGGTCCCGAGGATCTGGGAGAAGCTGAAGGCCGGGCTGGAAGGCAACCTCGCCGGGCTGCCCGAAGAACAGCGCGAAAAGGCGCAGGCCGGGCTGGACGCGGCGATCCAGAAGGTCAGGCTCGAACAGGCCGGCGAGGCGGTCCCGGACGAGCTCGCCGAGGCGGTGGCGAAGGCGGACGAGGCTCTGTTCTCGAACCTGCGGGTCGCGCTCGGCCTCGATCAGGCGACCGCGATCAGCGTGGGCGCCGCCCCGATCCCGGTCGAAGTTCTCGAGTTCTTCCACGCGATCGGCATCGAGGTGGGCGAGCTCTACGGCCTTTCCGAGACCTGCGGCCTGGTCACCACGAACCGGCCCGGCCAGGTGAAGATCGGCACGGTCGGCCCCCCGATCCCCGGTTGCGAGGTCAAACTGGCCGAAGACGGCGAGCTGCTCTGTCGTAGCCCTTACGTCATGGCCGAGTATCGGAACAAGCCGGAGCAGACCGCCGAGACCGTGGTCGACGAATGGCTGCACACGGGCGACATCGCCGAAATCGACGAAGATGGCTACGTCTCGATCGTCGATCGCAAGAAGGAACTGATCATCAACGCCGCGGGCAAGAACATGTCGCCGGCCAACATCGAGGCCCACGTCAAGGCCGCCTCGCCGCTGGTCAGCCAGTGTGTGGCGATTGGCGACGGCCGGCCGTACAACGTCGCGCTGATCTCGCTGGATCCCGACTACGCGCCGGTCTGGGCCGAGAAGCAGGGGATCGAGGACAGGGACCTGGAGGCGCTGGCCGACGACGAGCAGGTCAATCAGGCGATCGCCGAGGCGATCGAAGAAACGAAGTCGAGGATGGCCCGGGTCGAGCAGATCAAGAAGTTCAAGATCATCCCCGGTGAGTGGCTGCCCGGCGGCGATGAGCTGACTCCGACCATGAAGCTGAAGCGCAAGCCGATCGCGGAGAAGTACCAGGAAGAGATCGAGGCGCTCTACGCCGACTGACGCAGGAAGCGTGACCACGGACACGACCGCGGCGCTGGTGCGGATCGCGCTCGCCCGGCTGCCTGAGCTCCAGGTGGCGAGCGGGCTGTTCCGTGCTTCCGCGAGGGTCGAGAGCGCCGAGGAGGAGGGTCCCGCACCGACCACCGTCCAGGCCGGGGCGGTGGTCCTGCTGGGACTGCTCCGGGCAGACGAAGCCGGAGTGGGCCACCCGTTTTCATCCGGAGCACTGCGGACGCGGGTGCTCGGCGACCTCGGAAGCGGATCGACCCCGGGCGAGCTCGGACTGGCGCTCTGGGCCGAGTCGAGAGCCGACGGAAACGCGGTCGGGGAGATGACCGGGCTGCTTTCGGACCGGATCGGGGGACGCTACGACCGACTCCCGCTGGATCAGCTCTCGTGGGCTGTGACCGGCCTGTCGGAGGCGACCGTGAGGAGCGGGGTCGACCGGGGCCCGGAAGACCTGCTCGAACGGTCGCTCGACGCCCTTCTTTCGCGGGGCAGCGGCGACCTGTTCCGGGAACGCGGCACCGGCCACCGCGTGCGGACGGCTCCGGTGGCGAGCCAGTTCCACGCGCTGACCGCGCTGGCCCAAGCGGTCAGGGCCGGCCGTCGTGACGCCGCCGGCGATGCCGCCGCCCGACTGGCCGGGAAGCTGGTCGCCCTGCAGCGCGATGACGGTGCCTGGCCCGGGCTGGTCGACCCCCAGCACGGTGAGCCGGCGGCGATCTACCCGGTTCTGACCGTGACCCAGGTCGCCCTTGCACCGCTTGCATTCCGGGTCGCTGCGGAGGCCGGGGCGGTGGCCGACCTCGGCCGGTCGGTCGACCGCGGGCTCGAATGGGCACTCGGGGCCAACCTGCTCGGCTTCAACCTGATCCACGCGGACGAGCAGCGGATCGACCGTGGCATAGTCCCCCGGCGCGAGGCCGGCCCCGTGTCAAGGGGCCTCAGCACGGCCGGCCGCCGTCTGCGGGGGCACCCCGTGGAGCCCCGTGCTGAATCGCTGATTCTCGACCCGGGGGTCTCTTCCGAGGATCTCGGCTGGATACTCGAGGCCTGGGCCGGGCGGTAGCGCGGCCCGGCTCCGGTACCCTGAGTAGCCTGATGCCGGCAAAGAGACAGATATTCGTGGGCCGGGTCCCGGTCGGTGGAGGGGCTCCGGTCGCGGTCCAGACCATGACCAAGACAGAGACCGCGAACCTCGACGCCACCATGGAACAGATCGGGAAGGTGGCCGAGGCGGGCGCCGACATCGTCCGTGTCGCGGTGCCGCGGGACAAGGACATCGAGGCGCTCAAGACCATCGTCAAGCGCTCCCCGATTCCGATCATCGCCGACATCCACTTCAACCACACCCTGGCCCTGAAGGCGATCGAGGCCGGGGCCGACTGCATCCGGCTCAACCCCGGCAACATCGGCGGCCGCGACAAGGTGGCCGAGGTCGCCGACCTGGCCAACCGGCGCGGAACACCGATGCGGATCGGAGTCAACTCCGGCTCGCTGCCCAAGCACCTGCACGAGCTCGAGCGCGAGGACCCGGTCGAGGCACTGGTCACCGCCGCGGTCGAGTTCACCGACCTGATGGAGTCGCTGGATTTCACCAATTTCAAGATCTCGATCAAGTCGACCAATGTCCCGAACACGATCGCGGCCAACCGCCTGCTAGCGGAAAAGGTCCCGTACCCGATCCACCTGGGGATAACCGAAGCCGGGACCAAGTGGTCCGGATCGCTGAAATCGGCGGTCGGGCTAGGCACCCTGCTGGCCGACGGGATCGGCGACACGATCCGGATCAGCCTTTCGACCTTCCATGCCGAAGAGGAGGTCAAGGTCGCCTGGGAGATCCTCAAGGCGCTCCAGCTCCGCGAGCGCGGACCGGTCCTGATCGCCTGCCCCACCTGTGGCCGGTTGCAGTTCGACATGGACGCGGTGGTTGCCGAGGTCGAGCAACGGCTCGAGGCGTATGAAGAGCCGATCGAGGTCGCGGTCCTGGGCTGCGCGGTGAACGGGATCGGGGAGGCGAAAAATGCCGATTTCGGGATCGCCGGTGCGAAGAACGAAGGGGTCGTGTTCGCGGGGGGAAAGGCCCTGAAGAAGGTGCCGACCGGGCAGCTGGTCGACACCCTGTTCGAGCAGATCGACCTCTCCCTGGATCGCGGCGGCAGGGTGGAGTTCGACGAGCGGGAGTCGGCCGAGGGCGCGGCCTGGGTCGCGAAGATCGAAGAGGAGAACGCCGGGGACCTGACCCCGGAGAAGATCGCCCGGCTCGAGCACGAAGCTTCGCAGAAGGCCGAGAACGACGAGCTGCTGGTCGACGAGCAGGAATCACCGACCGCCGGACGCCGATTCACCCGCGCCTGAACGCCCCGGGCAGATAGGTTACGGCTCCGATGGCCCGGCTCTCGCGCACGCTGCTCCCCACCCTCAAGGACCCACCGGCCGATGCCGAAGCGGTCAGTCACAAGCTGCTGGTCCGGGCCGGGATGGTCCGCCAGATGGGTGCCGGGCTCTGGACCTGGCTGCCGGCCGGCTGGCGGTCGCATCGCAAGGTCGAGTCGATCATCCGGGAGGAGCTCGACCGGATCGGCGCCCAGGAGCTCTCGATGCCGGTCCTCCAACCGGCCGAACCGTGGCAGGAGACCGGCCGCTACGAAATAGATGAGTTGTTCAAGCTCGAGGACCGCAAAGGTTCGCCGCTGGTGCTGGCGATGACCCACGAGGAGTGCATCACCGGGCACATGGCGCGCGAACTCCGCTCTTACCGGGACCTGCCGCAGATCGTCTACCAGTTCCAGGTCAAAGAACGCGACGAGCCGAGGCCGAGGGCCGGGATCCTGCGTACCCGCGAATTCCTGATGAATGACGCCTACAGCTTCGACCGCGACCAGGAGGGACTCGATCGTTCGTACGCGCTCTGCAGCGAAGCTTACGAACGGATCTTCGACCGCACCGGACTCGACTGGTACCGGGTCGAGAGCGACGTCGGCATGATGGGGGGGTCGGGCGCGCACGAATACATGGCGCCCTGTGCCGCGGGCGAAGACACGATCGCAGTCGCACCCGGCTACGCGGCGAATCTCGAGATAGCCTCGGCCCGTCCGCAGGAATTCGAGCGGCCTCCCGGCTCGGACAGCCCAAACCGCGTGGAAACGCCCGGGCTGAA
The DNA here is from genome assembly GCA_020438295.1 of Solirubrobacterales bacterium. Lineage (GTDB taxonomy): Bacteria > Actinomycetota > Thermoleophilia > Solirubrobacterales > 70-9 > 67-14. Next base: position 24,043 of record JAGQUV010000010.1, on the reverse strand, counting down.
GTCGGTCGAACAGGTTGCCGGCTCACTCGGGGTAGACCCCGCGGCCCTGGTCAAGGCGCTACCCGTGGTGACCGACCAGGGGGAGATGGTGCTGACCCTGGTCCGCGGTGACCACCAGCTGAACGAGACCAAGCTGGCCAACGCCCTGGGGCGGGGGTCACGACCGGCAACCGAGGCCGAGATTGCCGACCGGCTCGGCCCGGTCGGCTACATCGGCCCGGTCGGCACGGAGCTGCGAATCATCAAAGACTGCGCGATCGCGGGCGGCGGCCTGGTGACCGGGGCGAACCTGCCCGACGCCCACCTGACCGGAGTCGAACCGGGACGGGACTTCGGATTCGAGGAAATGGACATACGCACCGTGCTGGCCGGCGACAGAACCGAGGACGGACACGAGATCGCGCTCGAGCCGGCGATCGAGGTGGCCAACATCTTCAAGCTGGGAACCCGCTACAGCGAGCCGCTCGGAGCTACCTACCTCGACCGGGACGGCAGCGAGAAAGCGATCGTGATGGGCAGCTACGGGATCGGGCCGGCCCGGATCGTGGCGGCGGCAGCGGAGCAGTTCAGCGACGAAGACGGGCTCGTCTGGCCTGCCCCGATCGCCCCCTGGCAGGTGCACCTCGTCTCGCTGGCCCGGGCCGGCGAGGATGCGGCCGAGGTCGCCGACCGGCTGTACGGCGAGCTGACCGGGGCCGGGCTCGAAGTGGTCTACGACGACAGGGACGCCGGGCCGGGGCAGAAACTGACCGACGCGGAACTGCTCGGCTGCCCGCTCCGGATCGTGGTCGGGCGCCGGGGGCTGGCCGACGGCATCTACGAGGTTTCCGAACGCAGTTCCGGCGTCGATCACCGGATCCCGGTCCAGGACTGCCCGGACGCGATTATCGCGCTCGCCGCCGAGCACGCCTGACCGTGGGTGAGACGGCGCCATTCGGCCGCGGACGCATCCGCCGCCTGTTCGGGCTGGACCGGACCGGCGCCGAGCCCGGGGCGACTCGGAGCGGTCAGCCACTTCGCCCCCTGACCCTTCCCAACCTGGTCGGCCTGGTCCGACTGCTCGCCATCCCGGTCTTCCTGGTGGTCGCGTTCGACAGTGGCGACGGGCAGTCCTGGACCGCGGCGGCGATCTTTCTGCTGATCTCGGCCGGCGACTACGTCGACGGATTCCTGGCCCGGGTCACCGGCCAGTACAGCCGCTTCGGCGCCCTGCTCGACCCGGTGGTCGACCGGCTGACGATCCTCTCCGGGGTGGTCGTCTGCTGGCACTTCGACCTGCTCCCGCATGTCCTGCTGCTGCTGCTCGCATTGCGAGAACTGGTCACCCTCGCCCTGGCTCGCTGGGGGCTGTCGCACGGGGTCGACATCGAGGTCAACTGGTTCGGCCGGATGGCCGTCTTCCCGGTGATGGCGGCCCTGCTCTTTGCCATGGTGGTCCCGGGCTGGTTCCCCGACACGCTGCTGGCCGTCGGCTTGATCATGGCGGTGGTGGCCACCGTGCTGTACGCCCGGGTGGGCCGGGACCAGATCCGGAAGATGACAGGGGCGGCCCAACCGTAAAGCCGTAGTTGACGGTTAGACATGGGCTCTATAATGGTGTCCATGGCGTCCCACTGCCCCGAATGCGGCTTCGTGAACGAGCAGGCTGCCAACTACTGCCAGAAGTGCGGGACTTTCATCGGCCCGCGCGAGGCCGGCCGCGACGGTGGTGATGAGCCGACCACGTCGACCTACCAGGTGGGTGAGACCGGCGAGATCGAGGCCATCGACATCGAGGCCGAGGTCGAACGGGCCGGTGCCGCGCTGGTCATCCGGAGCGGGGGAGGGAGAGCGGGCGAAAGCTTTCCGATGACCGAGGACCGGGTGGCGATCGGCCGGAGCCCCGATGCTGGCGTCTTCCTTGACGACGTCACCGTTTCCCGCAACCACGCCCTGTTGGTGGTACGTAACGAAGGAACCTTCATCGACGACCTCGGCTCGCTAAACGGTACCTACGTGAATCGGCGCCGGATCGAGTCACAGCAACTCGAAGACGGTGACGAGATCCAGGTCGGCAAGTACAAGCTGAGCTACCTGGAGAAGTGATGGCGTTGTCCGAGCAGACAGCCGAAGCTGCACCGGTCCCGCCGAGGAAACCGCGCAAGGCCCTGACCATCGGGGCGGTCGCAAAGCTGCTCAGCAAGGAGTTCGACGACGTATCGATTTCCAAGATCCGCTACCTCGAAGACCAGAAGCTGGTCAACCCGAGGCGTACCCAGGGCGGTTACCGGCTGTACAGCCAGGCCGATGTCGACCGGCTGCGAACCATTCTCCGCCTGCAGCGCGATGAATTCCTGCCGCTGCGGGTGATCCGCCAGGAGCTTTCCGCCGGGCCTTCGGTCAGCGGACTGGCCAATGGCACATCGAGCTCGAACACGGCCCGCCGGGCCAAGCTGATCGGCTCCAGCGGCTCCCGCATCTCGATCGATGAGGTCGTCGAGGAAACCGGCGCCCGGCCAGAGTTCATCCGCGAACTGGCCGAATACGGTCTGGTCGCCCCGGCGACCGAAGCCGGCGAGACGGTCTACGACGAGACCGACGTGGAGGTGGTCAGGGCGGCCAACGAGCTCGCCCGAACCGGTGTCGGCGCCCGTAATCTCAAGCTGTTCAAGACTTCGGCCGATCGTGAGGTCCAGTTGATCGAGGCCCTGCTTTCCCCCAAGCTCGCCTCGAGGAACCCCCAGAGACGCAAGGAAGCGATCGAGAGCCTGGAACGGATGGCTTCGGTGCTGAGCGAACTGAAGCATGCGTTGCTGGTACGGGACCTGCGCCGGCTGGCCAAGGGCTGAGTCCGGCCGCCTTGCCCAGGGTCACGCGCAAGAGGCTGCTAGAAGCGACGCCCGAACAGGTCTACGACGTGGTCAGCGATCCCCGGCGCCTGTCCGACTGGTGGCCTCGGGTGATCAGGGTCGAAGACGTGGCCGGAAGGGCCGGTGCCGAGCGGACCAGATGGACCAGCGTGCTGGAAGCAGATTCCGGCCGCAAACTGCGGATGGACTACTGCTGCACCGGCGCGACCCGGCCGCAGCGCTACAGCTGGGAGCATGAGCTGGAGGGGACCCGGTTCGAGAAACACATGAGCTGCCAGACGACCGACCTGAGGCTGGCTCCGACCGACGGAGGAACCGAAATCAGCCTGACTTCGGTCCACGGCCTGAAGGGGGGCGCACGGGTCGCCGGATTCATGATGAAAAGGAGCCAGCGCGAGATGATCGACCGCGCCCTGACCGCCCTCGAGCGGCTCTTTGCGTGAAATGGGCCTGAAGCACGACACCCGCTGGTGGGGCTGGGGCGACCCGGGCGAGGCGGCCGACCTCGGTCGGGGGAGCGAAGCGTTCCTCAAAGATCGCGGAATCCTGCCGGACGTGGCCCCCGAGCCACCGTCGCTGGAGGCGATCGTTTTGCCGCCGCCGGCCCCGCTACCGGACTCGATGGTCGCCCTGGTCGGTCCGGGCAATGTGCATACCGGCCACGAGGACCGGGTCCGCCACGCCGCCGGGCAGAGCCTCCTGGACCTGCTGATGCTGCGCTCCGGCGAACTCGACCAGGCGCCCGACGCCGTGGTCGCGCCGCCCTCCGACCAATCGATCGGTCCCCTGCTCTCGATCTGCGCCGACCAGGGGATCGCGGTGGTCCCGTTCGGAGGCGGCACCAGCGTGGTCGGGGGCGTGGACCCGGCCAAGGGCCGCTTCGACCGGGTGATCAGCCTCGACCTGGGCGGTCTGAAGCAGTTCCGGTTGGACCGGGTTTCGATGACCGCCCGGCTGGGCGCCGGGCTGCGCGGGCCCGAAGCGGAAAGGTTGCTCGGCGCCGAAGGCTTCACCCTGGGCCACTTTCCCCAGTCGTTCGAATACGCGACGATCGGCGGCTTTGCCGCGACCAGGTCGGCCGGCCAGGCATCGAGTGGTTACGGCCGGTTCGACTCACTGGTCAGCTCGGCCCGGCTGATCACTCCCGCCGGGGAGCTCTCGACGCTGACCACGCCGCACTCGGCGATCGGCCCGTCGCTCAGGGAGATCATCATCGGCTCCGAAGGCATCTTCGGCGTGATCCCGGAGGTGGCGGTCCGGGTCAGGCCGGTACCGGAGGTGAGACGCTACGAAGGCTGGATCGCGGAAAGCTTCGAGGCGGGCAGCGAAATCTTTCGGAAACTGGCCCAGTCGGGAGGGCTGCCGACCGTGGCCCGGGTCTCCGACGAACCGGAGACCGAGGTCCTGATCGCCAACGCTTCCGCGTCCGGCCCGGCGGGCCGGCTGCTGCGCCGGTACCTGCGGCTGCGGGGGCGCTCCGGTGGGACTTTGATCATCCTCGGCTTCGAGGGCACCGGCGACGAGGTGGGCCGGCAGCGGGCCCGGGCGGCCCGGGCGCTCCGGAAGGGCGGGGCGATCCGGCTTGGAACCGGAGTCGGCCGGGGCTGGGAAAAGGGACGGTTCCACGGGCCGTACCTGCGCGAGGCACTGCTCGACCGGGGGGCCGTGGTGGAGACCCTCGAGACCGCCCACCAGTGGAGCCGGCACGCCGAGCTCTACCGGGAGACCGGATCGGCTATCCGCTCTGCCATGGCCTCACAAGCGATGAACGGCGTGGTCATGTGCCACCTCTCGCACGGCTACCCGGACGGCGGTTCGCTCTATTTCACCGTGCTCAGCTCGCCGGGCAACGATGGCGCCATGCGTTCCTGGCCGGTCGTGAAGAGCGCGGCGCTCGAGGCCATCCAGCGTGCCGGGGGTACGATCTCGCATCACCACGCGACCGGCCGAGACCACGCTCCGTGGCTGGCCGGCGAGATCGGCGAGCTCGGTATCGAAGCCATCGCCGGGATCAAGTCGCGACTCGATCCGGAAGGGATAATGAACCCGGAGAAGCTGCTTCCGCCGCTACTGGTTCGGTGACCCGGCGGCCGTGCAGGTGCTGACGATCTGTTCCTTTGCGTCCTGCGGCATCGAGATCAGGCCTTTCATCACGGTCGTCCCGGAGTAGCGGGGTACCTGACCGTTGCCGTTGTTCGCCTGCTGGGCCTGGGTGATCAGCCGCTGCAGCTCGGCGTCGTTGACCTTCGAAAGCCGGACCTCGGGAAAGACGTCGGCCGCGATCAGGCAGATCACCGCCTCGTTCAGCTGGATCTGGCCGGCTATCGTCCCGGATTGGTCAACCTGGCTCTGGTTGATCGGGAATGCCCCGGCCGAACCGAACAGCCACAGCGCGTAGCTTTCCCCGTCCCCGGTCGGCTCGAGGTCGGTCAGGTCGAGGTTGGCCGCAAGGCTTGCCCCGCTGAAACCGAACACGATCTTGCCCTTGCCGGTCTGGCCGGAGACCGGCTTCAGCACCGCGGTGGTCGGTGCCGGTTCGCTGATCTCGTCGCCGTCGCTTCCTCCCCCCAGAACTCCGGTGACCAACAGCAGCAGCACGACCACCAACAGGCCGGCGGCGAGGACGAGCGCGATCAGACGGCGCTGCGGGGCCTCCAGCGACCCGGTGAACGACCGTCGCGATGAGTTCTTGCGGCGGGCTTCGCGTCGTTGTCCGTCCTGGCGAGCGCTCGCCCGACCGGCCGGGCGACCGCTCGAAACCTGCCTGGGCAACTCGGCGGCCGGCACCAACAGGGTCAGCTGCTCGGCCAGCGAGGAGGCGGTCTCGGCGGTCTCGGGGTCGTCAGCGATCCGACGCGCCACATCGGCCCGCTCGATCGGATCGGCCTGGCCGAGCAGGTAATCGGTCAGGTTCACGTCGCGGTCGGGGTCGGCTCCGTTGATCTCGGCCAGGGCGTCGCGGGCCCGCCGACGGACTTCGTCCTCGCTCACTCCGAGCAGTCCGGAGATGTCGTGATAGCTCTTGCCGCGCCCCAGCAGCAGCTGGAGCAGGACCCGGCTGTCTTCAGTCAGAGCCATGGAGCGAAACCCTATGCGTTTATGATGGTCGGCGGATGTCCGAGGTAACCCTCCCCAGCTCACCGTTCGACGCCCTGATCGGATCGGAATGGATCTCTCACGACCCCGACGACGCACGGGTCCGGCTGACCATGAAAGACCACCACCGGCAGCCCATGGGAATCATGCACGGCGGTGTGATGGCCAGCCTGATTGAAAGCATCTGCTCGCGGGCCTGCGCGATGGCGGTGATGCCGGAGAACCGGGTTTCGATGGGCCAGAACATCTCGGTCAGCTTCTTGCGGCCGATCTCGGACGGGAAGGTCGAGGTCGTCGCAAGAGCGGTCCACCGCGGCCGTATGACCTGGGTCTGGCAGGCCGAGGTCAGGGACTCCGGAGGGCGGGTCTGCGCCACCGGGCAGATGACCACCGCGGTCCGCGACGCCCCCGACGGGATGGACCTGAGCTCCATTTCCGGACGCTGACCCTGGTGCCCGCAGGACCGGCCCGGTCAGGCCGCACCGGGACCTGATCCCACGCCGCCGCGAAACCGGCCGGCCTAGCCGGCGGGACGATCGCCGGTCGGCGCGTGCCAGGGCCTGTACCGGTTCGTGATCGGCATCCGGCGGTCGCGCCCGAAGCCCTTCGTCGTGATCCTGAGCCCCGGGGGCGACTGGCGCCGCTTGTATTCGGCCCGGTCGACCAGCGCAACCACTTCCGCCACCAGTTCCGGGTCCTCTCCGGTTTCCGTGATCTCGGTCGGGCCCCGGTCCTCCTCGACGTACATCCGGAGGATCCGGTCGAGCGTGTCGTAGGGCGGCAGTGAATCGACGTCCTGCTGGCCCGGTCTGAGCTCCGCGGACGGGGGCCGCGAGATGATCGATTCGGGGATCACCGGGGCGATCCGGTTGCGATGCCGGCAGAGCTCGTAGACCATGGTCTTGGGCACGTCTTTGATCGGCGCCAGCCCGCCGGCCATATCGCCGTAGAGCGTTGAATAGCCGACCGATGTCTCGCTCTTGTTGGCGGTCGTGAGGACCAGCCAGCCCCGGCTGTTGGACAGGGTCATCATCAGGGTCCCCCTGATCCGGGCCTGGAGGTTCTCCGCGGCCAGGCCGCTGGCGTCGGGCCCGAGCAGCCGGTGAAAAGCCGCCATCGGCTGCTCAATCGGTATCTCGATCAACTCGACCCCCAGCCGGCGGGTCATCTCACGGGCGTCCTCCTGGGTTTCTGCGGCCGAGTGTGGCGACGGCATGACCACGCAGCTGACCCGCTCCGGTCCCAGGGCGTCAACCGCCAACGCGGCAACCAGGGCCGAGTCGATACCCCCGGAAAGCCCGAGGCCGACGTGGCCGAAGCCGTTCTTCTGGACATAGTCGCGGAGCCCGGTCAGGAGCGCCGCGTAGACCTCGTCCGCGTGTTCCATCGGCTGCGCCGGCTCACTGCCCCGGTCGCAGATCACCAGGTCCTCGGTGAACTGGCCGGCCCGCGCCAGCACCGACCCATCGGCGGCCAGCAGGACGCTGCCGCCGTCGAAGATCAACTCATCCTGACCCCCGACCGCGTTGACCATGGCCACCGGCCGGGCCTCGGCCACGGCGATCCGGCGGAAGATCTCCTCTCGTTCCGGGCCCTTTCCATGGTGGTAGGGCGAAGCCGAGAGATTGGCGATCAGTTCGGCGCCGGGAGCCAGATCGGCCGGGACCGCCGATTCCGTGCCCCAGCAGTCCTCACAGACGGTGAGGCCTACCGCGTGCCGGCCGACCGGGATGACCTGCGGGGCCGAACCGTTGCGGAACGTCCGGAACTCGTCGAAGACGCCGTAGTTCGGCAGCACTCGCTTGCGGTACGTAGACCGGATCTCGCGGTCGCCCAGTACCGCCACCGCATTGGCCGCGATCGCGCGTCCCACCCGGGATCCGACCGGTTCGGCGTAACCTACTAGCGCGGTGATGTCGCCCACCTCGCGGGCCAGTTCGTTCAGCACGGCCACGTTGGCGGCGATGAAGTCGGGCCGCAGATAGAGGTCCTCGGCCGGATAGCCGGTCAGGCAGAGCTCCGGGAAGATCACCAGTTCGGCTCCGGCCAGCCGGGCCTTTTCGGTCCAGTCGGCGATCACGGCGGCGTTTCCGTCGAGATCCCCGACCACCGGATCGATCTGGGCCAATGCCGTTACGGGTATCGCGGACACACCCAAAGTATTCACCTTCGGACCCCGGCCGCGTCACCAACTCGCGGAAACGCGGTCGCAGGTGCGAAACGGCTGGTCCGGGCGAAATCCTGCCCTGTGAGGCACCGCACACTTGGAGAAACCCATTCAGAGCAGCATATGTTTTGCTAACACAATGCTCATATATCGCCTGTTCCGGCCCGAGACCTGGTCCATCAGGCGATCAAAAGGAGACCCCAAGTGAAGTTCCTGAACTGGACCACGAAGTCCGGAGCACTGATGCTCTGCGCCGTCTGCGCGTTCTGCCTGGCGCCGGCATCCAGCGCCGCAGCAGCAACGCAGCCGCCGGCCTCGGCCGGCCCGGGTCTGGCCGACCAGAGCCGACCGGAGACACCCGGGACCGAATCCGATCCGTCGCTCACCCCGGACAGCGCCACCGGCTCACCCGCAGCGCCCGCCCCGGCGATCGCGGCCCGACCGGTGAAAGCCCGGATCGCGCCCCGGACGGCCCGATTCGGCTCGAAGGTGGCGATCTTCGGCCGGACCGGCCTCGGCCGACGAAGCCGGGTGACGCTGCTTTTCCGTCGCAACGGAGGCTCCGGCTGGCGCCGGCTGAAGAGACTGCACAGCAATCGAAAGGGTCGCTTCCGAACCAGGACGAGGGCGACCGCCAGCGGTCGGATCAGGGTGGAGGTCAAGGGCAACCGTGACTCGGCGGTCAGGCGCCTCACGGTCAGGAGCCGGCTCAGGGTCGGCCAGGTGCGCCGCTTCGTCAATTTGGGCCGGAAGGTCCGGGTCGGCGGGAGAGTGCTGCCGAGGGGTGTCCGCAGGGTCACCGTCCGGCTTGCCGGAGCGGATCGCAGGGTCGTCCGGACCAGGACCGACGGCCGCGGCAGGTTCCGGTTCGGCTGGTCTCCCCGACGCTCCGGCAATTTCAGGATGTCGGTGGCGGTCGCGGGCAACCGGACGGCAAAGGGCGACCGCAGCCGGACGATCCAACTGGTCGGACTCCGCCCGACCCACGCGTCCTACTACGGGCCCGGCCTTTACGGCGGCGCGCTCGCCTGCGGCGGCTCGCTCTCGCCGTCGACCAGGGGGGTCGCCCACAAGACCCTGCCGTGCGGCAGCAAGGTGACCCTGCGGTATGGCAGGCGGACCGTGACCACCCGCGTGGTCGACCGGGGTCCGTACGTGGCCGGGCGCGAGTTCGACCTCACCGCGGCCACCCGGAACGACCTGGGATTCGGCGATGTCGGGACGGTCTGGACCAACCGCTAGCCGGTAATCCCCGACCGTGCGAACCGCCTCGGCCGGAGGGGTGGGCCGGCAGATGGGGCGCACGGTCGGTAATACTGGCGGCGTGAGCAAGCCGGAAGTCAAGAACCTCGAAGCGATTTCGAAGGCGATCGACCAGCACAACCGGAACTGCCCGTACCCGGCCGCAGAGGTCCGGATGAATCCGTTCGAGATCGACCGGCTCGGCTGGGAGGAGATCCGGGGGCTGCCGCTGGTCGGCGATCCCGACATCGGCACCGGCCGCTTCCAGATCGTCTGCTCGCGCGATATCGACGGGGCCGACCTGGATGAAGCCGAGGCGGTCGGCAGGGAACTGGTGACCGTGGGACCGGTCGAGCAACCGGCTCCGGGGGACGAGCCCTCACCCGGTGAAGTCCGGCCACCCGGCCTCCCGGGCGGCCCCGCCGACCCCCGTCGCAACTGAGCCGGCTCCGGCCCGCCCCGCCCGTAGTCAGATTCCGTTAAGGAAGTCGAGGCCGCTTTCGCTGAACCACTTCTGTATCTCGATGTTGATCCGGAACAGCTCACCGGTCCAGACCAGGACGCCCATCGCGATCAGGATCAGCCCGCCGATCGCGATGATCACGTTGTAGTGCCGCTTGACCGCGGCGAAAGCCGTCGCCATGCGGTTGAATGCGATCGCGGTCAACAGGAACGGGATCGCCAGCCCGGCCGAATACACGGCCAGCAGCAGCGCCCCTCGGGCAGCCGAGTCGGTCAGCGCGGCGGCCGAGAGGATTGCCCCGAGGGTGGGGCCTATGCAGGGCGTCCAGGCCAGGGCGAACGCGACGCCGGCGATCAGCGGTCCTCCCTTGCCCGCCCGGGCCATCAGCCCTTCGAAGTGCCACTCGCGGTTCAGCCGGACGATGAAGAACGAAGCGACGAACAGGACCCCCATCAGGATGATCAACGCCCCGGCGATCTTGTCGAGCAGCTCCCGGTGGTCGTTGAGGGTCGCACCGATCTGCGTGGCAGTCAGCCCGAGCAGGATGAAGACGGCGGAGAAACTGACCACGAAGATCGAGGCCGGGACCAGGACCCGGCGCCAGTCGTCCTGTTCGAGCTCCTCGACCGAGAGCCCGGAGACCGCCGAGAGGTAGCCCGGGACGAGCGGCAGCACGCAGGGGGACAGGAAAGAGACCATGCCCGCAAGCAGCGCGGCGATCAGGCCGATGCCGGCGGCGGGGTCGGTGGCGGCGGTCACGAACACGGTGCCCAAGGTTAGTCGGGACGTGAGCCCGGCTCCTTAGTAGATTGGCGGTCATGATCAAACCAGTGGAGGTGAAGTCGTGAGCGAACAAAAGCGTCTGGACGGCCAGGTGGTAGCGATCACCGGCGGAGCATCGGGCATCGGGTTGGCCACGGCGAAGCTGCTGGCCCGCTCCGGTGCGACGGTCGCGATCGGCGATCTCGACGCCGACGCGGCAGCAAAGGCGGCGTCCGAGCTGGGCGAGGGCCACCTCGGCGTCGGGCTCGACGTCACCGACAACCAGTCGTTCGAGAATTTCGTCGAGCAGACCGAGAACGAACTGGGGCCGGTCTACGCGCTGATCAACAACGCCGGCGTGATGCTGCTCGGACCGCTGGAGGACGAGGCCGAGGCGGTCACCGACACGATGCTCTCGGTGAACCTCCGCGGAGTGATCAACGGGACCAGGATCGCGATGCGCAGGATGAAGCCACGCGGTCGCGGCAGGATCATCAACATCGCCTCCCAGGCCGGCAAAGCCGGGCTGGCCGAGGGCGCGACCTACTGCGCGACCAAGTTCGGCGTGGTCGGGCTGTGCGAATCGGTCCGCCGGGAACTGCGGGGAAGCGGCGTCGAGGTGGTCTGCGTGTTGCCCGGCCCGGTCGAGACCGAGCTCGGTGCCGGGATCGGAAAGGCCGTTGGGACGAGCCACCTCCGGCCCGAAGCGGTGGCCGAGGCGATCCTCGACTCTTTCTTCAAGTACCGGGCCGAAGTCTGGATACCGACGATAACCCGGACGCTGTCGGTGCCGGCCGCGATCCTGCCGGTATCGGGGCGGGATTGGCTGGTGCGGGCATTCAAAGGAGATTCGGTCCTCGCCGAGGCCGACACCGAGCGCCGAGCGGAGTACGAAAAGAAGTCCGTGCAGTGACCGGCGGCCGGATCCTTCGGTATCCTGCCTGAGCGGACCGGTTACGACCGGACGGCGGTCACGGCCGTTTCGACACCGCTATTCGACCACCAACCAGTCCCGCCCGCGGGGCGGGCAGCGCAGAGAGATGACTGAATTTGCCCCGTCGTCGCCGTCCCGGGACGGTCTGTACGACCCCACATTCGAACACGATGCCTGCGGAGTCGCGATGGTCGCGCGGCTCGACAACGAGCCGCGCCACGAGGTGGTCCGACAGGGGCTGCTGGCCCTGGACAACCTCGAGCACCGAGGGGCGGCCGGGGCGGACCCGAGGACCGGCGACGGCGCCGGCATCCTGATCCAGATACCGGATGAATTCTTCCGGGCCCGGTCGGGCTTCGGCCTGCCCCCGACCGGGCAGTACGGGGTCGCGATGTGTTTCCTCCCGCGCGACGATGCCCGCCGCTTCGAGCTTCAGGCGAGGATCGCCGAAGTCGCCGGAGAGGAAGGCCAGACCGTGATCGGCTGGCGTGACGTGCCGGTCGACCCCGACCACGTCGGCGACACGGCAAACGAAGTCCGGCCACACGTCGCCCAGCTGTTCGTCGGGGCGGGCGAGTCGTATCGTTCGGACCAAGACGCGTTCGAGCGCAAGCTCTACGTGATCCGTCGGGTCTGCGAGATCGAGTTCGGTGACGAGCTGTACATCGCTTCGTTCTCGTCGAGGACGATCGTCTACAAGGGGATGTTGATCTCCCACCAGGTACCCGGTTTTTACCCCGAGCTGCGCGACGAGCGGATGACCTCGGCAATGGCGCTGGTCCACTCCCGTTTCTCCACCAATACGTTCCCCAGCTGGGACCTGGCCCATCCCTTCCGCCTGATCGCCCACAACGGGGAGATCAACACCCTGCGCGGCAACATCAACTGGATGCGGGCCCGCGAGTCCCAGCTCTCATCCGAGCTGTTCGGCGACGACCTCAAAAAGGTGATGCCGATCGTGCGGCCGGACGGATCCGATTCGGCCACCTTCGACAACGTGCTGGAGCTGCTGATGCTGGCGGGCCGCTCGCTGCCGCACGCAGCGATGATGATGATTCCCGAGTCGTGGCGCAACCGCACCGACCTGTCCGATGAGCTGAAAGGCTTCTACGCGTTCCACTCCTGCCTGATCGAGCCCTGGGACGGTCCTGCCGCGGTGGCATTCACCGACGGCCGGGTGATCGGAGCCACCCTGGACCGGAACGGCCTGCGCCCCGGCCGGTGGGTCGAGACCGAGGACGGAATGGTCGTACTGGGATCCGAGATCGGACTGCTCGACATCGAGCCCGGCAACATCAAGCGTCTCGGGCGCCTGCAGCCCGGCAAGCTGTTCCTGGTCGATCTCGAGAAACACCGGATCGTCGAAGACGAGGAGTTCAAGCGCGAAGTGGCCGGCCAGCAGCCATACCGGGAATGGTTCGACCGGGCATCGGTCCACTTCGACGACCTGCCGACCGCGTACGTGACCATGACCGGGGTCCAGCCGACCCCGCGCAGACAGCTCGCCTTCGGCTACACGCAGGAAGACCTGAGGGTCCTGATCACACCGATGGCCGCGAACGGGGCCGAGCCGATCGGCTCGATGGGCAACGATTCCGCGCTTCCGGTGCTCTCCGACAACCGTCCGCCGCTGTTCAGCTACTTCAAGCAGCTGTTCGCCCAGGTGACGAACCCGCCGGTCGACCCGATACGGGAGGAGGTCGTGATGAGCCTCGCCGCAGGGGTGGGGTCGGAGCGCAACCTGCTCACCGAGTCCGAGCAGCACGCCCATCAGCTGTGCCTGGACCAGCCGATCCTGATGAACCAGGAGATGGAGACGATCCGGCACGTCAACCACGACATCTTCCGGGCCGACACGATCGACATCACCTGGGACGTGGCCGAGGGCCCCGAGGGCCTGGCCACCCGGCTTCAGGACGTTTCCGAGGAGGCCGAACAAGCGATAGGGCAGGGCTTCAACATCCTGATCCTGTCGGATCGCCGGATGGGCCCACGGCGGGTGCCGATCCCTTCGCTGCTCGCGGTCGGTGCGGTCCACCACCACCTGGTCCGGGCCGGCATCCGTCTGCGGGCCGGACTGATCCTCGAATCGGGTGAGCCCCGCGAGGTTCATCACATGGCGACCCTGATCGGCTACGGCTGCAGCGCGATCAACCCGTACCTGATGCTCGACACGGTGGACGACCTCGTCGTCCAGGGCTCCGTTCCCGGCATGGTGTCGCCCGAGAAGGCCCAGCGCAACGTGGTCAAGGCGATCGGCAAGGGGCTACTCAAGACGATCTCGAAGATGGGGATCTCGACGATCCATTCCTACTGCGGCGCCCAGATCTTCGAAGCGGTGGGACTCGACCGGGAGATGATCGAGCGCTACTTCACCGGGACCGCCTCGCGGATCGGTGGTGTGGGGGTCGAAGTGATCGCCCGCGAAACCATCGAGCGCCACGGACAGGCCTTCCCGGGCAGTCACGAAGACCTGCTGCCGGTTGGCGGGGTTTACTACTGGCGCCGCGACGGCGAGTTCCACCAGTGGAATCCCGAGACCGTCGCCCTGGTCCAGCATGCGGTCAAGGGGGAGGGCGGGGACGCGCAATCCAGGTACGACGAGTTCGCGAGTCAGGTCAACGAGATCGCGGTCAAGCGAGCCACCCTGCGCGGTCTGTTCGAGCTGAATCCGGCCGGAGACGCGATTCCGCTCGAAGAGGTCGAACCGGCCACCGAGATCGTCAAGCGCTTCGCAACCGGTGCGATGTCGCTGGGCTCGATATCCCGCGAGTCACACGAAAACCTGGCGATCGCCATGAACCGCCTGGGCGGCAAGTCGAACACCGGCGAGGGCGGGGAGGACCCGGTCCGGTTCAGCCCCGACGACAACGGAGACCTGCGGCGCTCGGCGATCAAACAGGTCGCCTCGGGGCGCTTCGGGGTGACCATCCACTACCTGTCCAACGCCGACCAGCTCCAAATCAAGATGGCCCAGGGGGCCAAGCCGGGCGAGGGCGGTCAGCTGCCCGGCCACAAGGTCGACGACTACATCGGCTCGGTCCGTCACACCACCCCGGGGGTCAGCCTGATCTCGCCGCCGCCGCATCACGACATCTACTCGATCGAAGACCTCAAGCAGTTGATCTACGACCTGCGTTGCGCCAACCCCGGCGCCTCGGTCTCGGTCAAGCTGGTCGCCGAGGTCGGCGTGGGTACGGTCGCCGCCGGCGTCGCCAAGGCCAACGCCGACCACGTGCTGATCGCCGGACACGACGGCGGCACCGGGGCGTCGCCGCTTTCGTCGATCCAGTCGGCCGGAATCCCGTGGGAGATCGGCTTGGCCGAAACCCAGCAGACCCTCATCAAGAACGACTTGCGCTCGCGGATCAGGGTGCAGACCGACGGCCAGCTCAAGACCGGCCGGGATGTGGTGATCGCCGCGATGCTGGGAGCCGACGAGTTCGGCTTTTCGACGGCACCGCTGATCGCTTCCGGCTGCATCATGATGCGGGCCTGCCATCTGAACACTTGTCCGGTCGGGATCGCGACCCAGGACCCCGAACTCCGACGCCGGTTCGAGGGCCAGCCCGAGCACGTGGTCAACTACTTCTTCTTCGTCGCCGAGGAGGCCCGCACCGTCATGGCCGGGCTCGGAATCCGCTCGTTCGACGAACTGATCGGCCGCAGCGACCTGATCGAGGCGGCGGGGGCGATCGACCACTGGAAAGCACGTGGCATAGACCTCAGCGGGATCCTGTCCTTTCCCGAGGACGTGCCCGAAGATGCACCACGCCGACAGGTTCGCGACCAGGAGCCGGTGCTCGACGAGCACCTGGACTGGGCCCTGATCGACGATGCGAAGCCGGCGATCGAGAGCGGAGAACCGGTTTCCCTGGAGCGTGAGATCAGAAACGTCGACCGCTGCGTCGGCGGAATCCTCTCGAACGCGATTGCGACCCGCTACGGGGCGGCCGGGCTACCCGAAGACACGATCGAGGTTCGGATGAACGGCTCGGCCGGGCAGTCTTTCGGCGGTTGGCTGGCCCCCGGTGTCAGCTTCAAGCTCCGCGGCGAAGTCAACGACTACGTGGGCAAGGGCCTCTCCGGTGGCATCCTCGCCGTCTCACCTCCCGACGGGGTCGGTTTCCAACCGGAAGAGAACGTGCTTGTCGGCAACACGGCCCTCTACGGAGCGACCAGCGGCAGGGCCTTCTTCCGTGGCATCGGAGGCGAGCGTTTCGCGGTACGGAACTCCGGCGCGACCGCGGTGATCGAAGGGGTCGGCGACCACGGCTGTGAATACATGACCGGAGGCGAAGTAGTGGTGCTCGGACCGACCGGTCGCAACTTCGCCGCCGGAATGAGCGGCGGCATCGCCTACGTCTACGACGAAGACGGCGATTTCGCCACGCGGGTCAACCCGGCGATGCGAGACCAGCTAGAAGAGCCGGCCGGGGGCGACCGCGAACAGATGCAGCGGTTGATCCGGGAGCACCTGGAACGCACCGACTCGGCCCTCGCCCGGAGGATTCTCGACGAGTGGGATGACGCTTCGAGCCGGTTCGTGAAGGTCTTCCCGACCGACTACAAGCGGGTTCTGGCCGAGCGGGAAGCGGCGCAGTCCGAGGCCGGCGCGGAGCGGTCACCGGTGGCCCTGACCGCCGAGAAGGGGGCCTGACGGTGGGCAAGCTGGGCGGCTTCCTGGAGATCGAACGAGCAGGCATCCCGTATCGCGACCCGGCCGAACGGGCTCGGGACTACAGCGAGTTCGTGCTCAAGCGGCCCGACGAAGAACTTGCCGAGCAGGGCGCCCGCTGCATGGACTGCGGGGTGCCGTTCTGCCACAACGGCTGCCCGCTCGGCAACCTGATCCCCGACTGGAACGACCTCGTCTACCGCGGACGCTGGCAGGACGCGATCCGCCAACTGCATGCGACGAACAACTTCCCGGAGTTCACCGGCAGGCTGTGTCCGGCGCCCTGCGAGGCGGCCTGCGTGCTGGAGATTCGGGAGAACAACGCGGTCACGATCAAGCAGATCGAACAGTCGATTGTCGATCGGGCCTGGAAGGAAGGCTGGATCCGCCCTCGCCCGCCGAAGCGGGAGACCGGATACGGTGCGGCGGTCGTGGGCTCGGGCCCGGCCGGAATGGCCGCCGCCCAGCAGCTTCGCCGGGCCGGCCACGCGGTCACCCTGTTCGAGCGCGACGAGGCGGCAGGCGGTCTGGTGCGCTTCGGTGTGCCCGACTTCAAGATCGAAAAGGCGGTGGTCGAACGCCGGGTGCAGCAGCTGATCCACGAAGGGGTCGAGGTTCGGTGCGGGGTCGACGTCGGCGTCGACCTGACCGTCGACGAGCTACGGGACTCGTTCGACGCAGTGGTCCTGGCGACCGGCTCCAGGGTGCCGCGCGACCTGCCGGTTCCCGGTCGCGAGCTGGACGGGGTCCACTTCGCGATGGACTACCTCTACAGCCGCAACCGCTGGGTCGCGACCGAGGCCGGTCCGCGCCCGATGACCGAGGCGCCGGACCCGTCCGGCCTTTCGGCCGCCGGCAAGAACGTCGTGGTGATCGGCGGCGGTGACACCGGCGCGGACTGCGTCGGCAATTCGATCCGGGAAGGCGCGCTCGAAGTGGTACAGCTCGAGCTCCTGCCCGAACCGCCCCCGACGCGACCCGACGAGCTGACGCCCTGGCCGCTTTGGCCGAGCAAGTACCGGCTTTCCTATGCGATGGACGAGGCGAAGACGATCGATCGAGGCGAACAGGACTTTTCGATAACCACGACCCGGCTCAGCGGCGATGACCAAGGCCGGGTCAGTACCCTCCACGCCGCCCGGGCGTCGGACGAGCCGCCGTTCGCCGCGGTTGACGGAACCGAGTTCGAGATCGAGGCCGACCTCGTCCTGCTCGCGATGGGCTTCCTGCATCCCGAGCAGGGTCTGATCGAGGCGTTCGGCTGCGAAAAGGACGGGCGCGGCAACATCAAGGCCGGGACCTACGAGACCTCGACCAAAGGAGTGTTCGCCGCCGGCGATGCCCGCCGAGGCCAGTCGCTGATCGTCTGGGCGATCAACGAGGGCCGGCAGTGCGCCCGGATGGTCGACCGCTATCTCGGTTCGCTGCCGTCGAGGGTGGTCCGACCGGCGCCACACACGGTCCATACCGGAAACGTGGAACCGGCCGACGAGGGGCCTGAGGGTCCGCCACGCAAAGTGTCTCCGGGCCTCGGCCCCGATCCGAGTCCGGCACCGCAGGAATTCTGACGGTCAGGTGCCGACGTCTTCCTGACGTTCGGCGGCCAGGTCGGCCACCGTCGGCACCCCGTCCGGCACCGGGCTGCGGATCAGGATGACCGAACCCAGGATGGCGGCGATCAGCGACCCGCTGAAGATCCCGACCTTGGCCGTCTCGATCAGGTCGGGATCGACGAAGGCGAGCTGCGCGATGAAGATCGAGACGGTGAACCCGATCCCGCCGAGTGCGGCGATACCCCAGACGTGGATCGGCAGCACGCCTTCCGGTGTCTCGGCGAGGTTGAGCTTCTTTGCGGCGAACGTGGCCAGCCCGATGCCGAGCGTCTTGCCTGCGACCAGGCCGAGCAGGATTCCCCAGAAGATGGCGTTGGAGGCCGCGGTCTCGACCACGCCGAAACTGAGCGCGATGCCGGCATTGGCCAGCGCAAAGATCGGGACGATCAGCAGGCTGGTGTAAGGGTGCAGATCGTGCTCGAGCTCCTCCAGCACCATTCGGCCTTTCACCGGACGAGCCGGCGTGAGCAGGCCCAGCGCGACGCCGGCGACGGTCGCATGGACCCCCGACGAGTGAAAGCCGATCCAGACCAGAAAGCCGACCGCGACGAACGGCAGGATCCGGTGGACCCCGATCCGCTCCATACCGGTGATCAATCCCAGGCCGAGCACGCCCACGGCGAGCCAGACCAGATGGATACCGCCGGAATAGAAGAGCGCGATCACGGTGATCGCGATCACGTCGTCGACGATCGCGATACTGAGCAGGAACAGCCTCACGCCGGCCGGGATCCGGCTGCCCAGGAGGGCCAGAACCGCAACCGCAAATGCGATGTCGGTGGCCATCGGGATCGCCCAGCCGTCTGCTCCGGATCCGCCCGCGTTGAGCGCTACGAAGACCAGGGCCGGCAGGACCACTCCGCCAAGTGCGGCGATGACCGGCAGTGAGGCCTTCTTGCGGCTGTTCAGCTCGCCCACGGTCAGCTCCCGCTTGATCTCAAGACCGACCACGAAGAAGAAGATCGCCATCAACCCGTCGTTCACCCAGTGCTGCAGGTCGTTGGTGATGCTGGCGTCGCCGATCCCGATCGTCAGTTCGGTGTGCCAGAACGAATAGTAGGTATCGCCGAACGGTGCGTTCGCCCAGACCATCGCGATGACCACCGCGACGAGCAGAACCGCTCCGCCGGCGACCTCGCTCCGGATGAACTCGTTCGTCTTCAAGCGGGCCGGTTGCGGGACGGGCCGTGTGTGGGTCTCGCGGGCTGCACCGGGCCAATCTACCAACGGACCGATCGCGCTCGTAGACTGAAATCGATGTCCGCCGAGCCAGAGAACGTCCGGGGGCCCCGGCCGCGCGAGCCGGCCGCTCACAGCCACGAACCGGGTTCCTACCGCGAGGCCGATCGCCGCGCCCTGCTGATCGCGGCCGGGCTGACCGCCGGGTTCATGCTGGTCGAGGCGGCCGGCGGACTGATCACCGGAAGCCTCGCGCTGCTGGCCGACGCCGGCCACATGCTGTCCGACAGCTTCTCGCTGCTGCTGGCCCTCGGCGCCGTAACCCTGGCCGCCCGGCCGGCCACGGCCCGGCGCAGTTTCGGCTACAAGCGGGCCGAGATCCTGGCCGCCCTGGTCAACGGCGTGCTGCTGGTGCTGATCTCGATCTGGGTCATCGTCGAAGCGATAAACCGGCTCGGCGATCCGGTCGAGATCCTCGGCGGGGAGATGCTGGTGATTGCGGTGGTCGGACTCGGCGCCAACCTGGTCGCCGCCTACGTGCTGTTCCGGGCTTCCGGAGACAGCCTCAACGTGAAGGCCGCGTTACGTCACGTCCTGGCCGATGTCGCGGGCTCGCTCGGGGTGATCGTGGCCGCCGGCATCATCCTGGCTACCGGGTGGGACCAGGTCGATGCGCTCGTCTCGATCCTGATCTCGGTGCTGATCGCCGCGAGCGCCTGGTCGATTCTCAGGGAATCGGTCGACGTGCTGCTGGAAGCGGCCCCGAAGGGGACCGACCCGGAACAGATCGGTCTCGCGATGGCCGGGCAGCAGGGAGTCGAGCAGGTCCATGACCTGCACGTCTGGCAGATCACCTCCGGCTTCCCGACCCTTTCGGCCCACGTCCTGGTCGGACCCGGCGCCGACTGTCACGGGATCCGCCGGGAGCTGGAGGCGATGCTGGCCGAGCGCTACGAGATCCGGCACACCACTCTCCAGGTCGAGCACACGGTGGTCCAGGCACCGCTCCCGCTGGACTCACCGCAGGGCTGAACCGGTTCGGGCAGGTTTTTCGCGTCCGGCCCCGGCGCTAACTTCCTTCCCGTGAACTGGTACGAAGGCAGGCTGGCCGCCTACGACATCGAGACCACCGGGACCGATACCGAAAACGACCGGATAGTGACCGCTGCGGTCAGCGTGGTCGGCGGGGGGAAGCCGACCGAGAGTCGTACCTGGCTGGTCGATCCCGGGGTCGAGATCCCCGATGAAGCGACTGCTGTCCACGGCATCACCACCGAGAAGGTGCGGAGCGAAGGTCTCAACGCGGCCACGGCGGTGGACGAGATCACCGGGCTGCTGGCCGAGCAAGTGGCCGAAGATGTCCCGATCGTCGCGTTCAACGCCCGGTTCGACCTGACCATCCTCGACCGGGAAGCCCGGCGCCATGGGGTGGAGCCATTGATCGACCGGGTCGGGGGCTCCGACGGCCTGCTGGTGATCGATCCGTACGTGCTCGAGAAAAGGATCAACAAATTCCGCAAGGGCGGCCGCACCCTCAGCATCCTCTGCAAGGACTACGGGATCCCGCTCACCGACGCCCATGCCGCCGGCGCCGATGCCCTGGCCGCAGCCCGGCTTGCCTACCGGCTCGGGAAGATCAACGCCGAACTGGGGTCCTACGACCTGCCGATGCTCCACGAGGACCAGATCGCCTGGGCCGACGAGCAGGGCAGGTCGCTACAGGAACACTTCGATCGCGAGGGCCGCTCCGAGACGGTGCAGCGGGTCTGGCCGGTCGTGCCCTACGCTGCCTGAGCCATTCAGGAGATCGAAGAGAAGGAGGAGCGCAATCTCCTCAACGAGATGGGCGGCGCCCAGGGGATCGCCGATTCCAGCCTGCCCGCACTGCTTTTCGTAGTCGTCTACACGCTGTTCGGCAACGACATCCAGACTGCCGGCATCGCTGCGGTCGCACTGGGTGGGGTGATCGCGATCGTCCGGCTGATGCGGGGAGAATCGGCCAGGTTCGCGCTGACCGGCTTCTTCGGCGTGGCACTGGCCGCCTTCATCGCCAGCCGGTCGGGCCGGGCCGAAGACTTCTTTCTGCCGGGCCTGCTGTTGAACGCGGGCTACGCGATGGCCTACCTGGTCTCGATCCTGGTCCGCTGGCCGCTGATCGGGGTCCTGGTCGGGCCGCTGATCGGCGAGGGCATGTCCTGGCGCAGGGATCCGGCCAGGGTGAAGCTGTACAGCCGGGCGAGCTGGGTCTGGTTCGCGATGTTCGTCGTGCGGCTGGTCGTCCAACTGCCGCTCTACCTGGCCGGCTCGGTGGTCGCACTGGGAATCGCCAAGACGGCGATGGGCCTGCCGGTCTTCGCCCTGGCTCTTTGGCTCACCTACCTGATCCTCAGGTCCGGCGGGATCGATCTCAAGGCGGCGACCGATGGCGGAGCCCGCAAGCGCAACCGGACCCCGACCTGAGCCCGGGGACGTCACCGGCAGCGGTCCCTGCCCCGGGCCCGTCGGCCAGGATTCGGCTACGCTGTCCCCGGTGCGCCGGGAAGCCTGGTCGGCAACACATTTTGCCGACCGCTGACTGCAAATCCCCACGAACCACGCGATGGCCCTAGCCGTCGCCGCATTCCTGATCGCGCTTGCGGTAATTGCGAGCGAGCGCATGCACAGGACCAAGGTCGCCCTGCTCGGCGCGGCGGTCGTCGTCCTGTTCGTCCCCGGCTTCGGACAGGAACTCGCGATCGAGTCGGTCGACTTCAACACGATCGGGCTGCTCGCGGGAATGATGGTCCTCGTCTACCTGACCCAGCAGACCGGGATCTACGACTACATCGCGATCCGGGCCGGGCAGCTCTCCAAAGGCAGGCCCCTGCGCGTCGTCCTCAGCCTGGCCTGCACGACCGCACTCCTTTCCGCCTTCCTCGACAACCTGACCACGGTCCTTCTGATCGTCCCGATCACCTTTCTGCTGGCCGACGCTCTAGACATCGATCCGATCCCGCTGGTGATCATCGAGGTGATCGCCTCCAACATCGGCGGGACCGCGACCCTGATCGGCGACCCGCCGAACATCATCATCGCCGGCGCCACGGGTCTGGGCTTCAACGAGTTCATCTTCAACCTCGCCCCGATCGTGGTCATCACCTTCGCGATCGTGGTCGGGGGCCTCTATCTGTTCTATCGAAAGCAGCTCCAGATCGCCCCCGAGGACCGGGAGATGGTCATGGAGCTGGATGCTGCCGCGTCGATCCGGGATCCCGACGAGCTGCGACGGACCGTCCCGGTCCTGGTCGGCACCGTCCTCGCGTTCTTCGCACACCAGCTGATCGGCGTCGAACCTGCCACCGTGGCGCTGACCGGCGCCGCGATCGGCCTCGTGGTGACTCGTATCCCGCTGGAGGAGGCGCTCTCGAAGATCGAGTGGCCGACCCTGTTCTTCTTCGTCGCGCTGTTCATCATGGTCGGGGCGCTCGAGCAGACGGGGGCGATCGAACACGTCGCCGAGGCGGTCAAGGACGTCACCGACGGAAACCGCACGGCCGAGCTGGTCGGAGTCCTCTGGATCGGCGGGATCGGATCGGCAATCGTCGACAACATTCCGTTCACCGCGGCGATGATCCCGGTCGTCAGGGAGCTCCATGCCGGCGGCACCGACGACGCCCACTGGTGGGCACTGGCGCTGGGCGCCTGTTTCGGTGGCAACGCTACGGTCATCGCGGCGGCGGCCAACGTCGCCGCGGCCGGACTGACCGAAAGGGCCGGTCGACCGCTCGGCTTCATTATGTTCATGCGGGTCGGAATTCCGGTGACCCTGGTTTCCCTGATATCCGCGACCGGGTACGTGCTGGTGCGATACGTGGTGATATAGGGCCATGCCCGACTCGATAGCCAGATCCGTAATCCGCGAGGTCGAGCCTCTGAGCGTCGATGAGTTGATCGCCGAAGCGGTCCGGAAGGTGCTGGACAGTGGCCTGCCCGGGCTGCCGGCGGTCGACGCGGACGGCGCCTTCGTGGGGATCTTCGGGGAGCGAGAATTCATGAAAGCCCTCTTCCCCGGCTACATGGACGAGCTGGGGTCGGGAGCGATGATCAGGCGTTCGATCGACGATGCGATCGAACGCCGCGAGGCATGTCGCTCCGAATCGATCCGCGACCACCTGACCACCGATCACGTCGTGGTCGAGGACGACTACTCCGACAGCCAGCTGGCCGAGATCTTCCTGCACCACCGGGTCCTCGTGGTGCCGATCGCCACGGCCGGGCGCGTACACGCAGTCGTGACCCGCGCCGACTTCTTCGCCGCGCTGTTCGAGAAGTTCGAGGCCGCCGGCGGCTGAGCGCCCGCGGGCATGCCGGGCCACGAGGCGGCCCCGATCCGTCCCGGGACCGGCCACCTCGCCAGACGGTTGCTGTGATCCGCGAACGGGCGCCCGAGCGACCGCGATCGAGCAAAGCTATATGATGTCCGGCCGCCTTTGACCAGCCTGCCAACGCCATCCACGAGCGCCGCCGTCGAACAGCCGGGACGGCCAGAACCCAGCGGGGAACCCAGGAAGGGGCGGGCCTCGGCTTCCATCCGGCTGCGGATCGAGTTGGCCGGCGACGACCCCCGAACCGGGGCGTTCAGGGTAGTGGTGGAAGCTCATCCGCCCGGCGAGCCGGACCAGTTCGAGGATGTCGCAGCGATCTGGGGGAGCGACGGCAAGCGGTTCGGGGCCAGGGGCCGGATCGACACGACGCTCGGCGTGGGCATGGCCGCGGCGGCCTGGACCCCTCTACGGCGGCTGCTCGAGGCCGATGTGCCCGAGCAGCTCGAGCTCGACGATTCCGAAGTCGCGGAACTGCTTGACGGAGCCGCCGAGAGGCTCGAGCGGTCCGGCATTCCGATCCGCTGGTCACCCCTTTTCAACCGGAGCCTGGACGGCAGGGTCGTGGTCGGCACCACCGGTGGCCTCAGCCGGAGCGTCCCCGATGTCTTCGACCAGAACGCTCTCCAGGGCTTTTCCTGGCAGCTCTCGCTGGACGACGGCCCGCTCACCGACGCCGAACGCGAAGCGATCGCGTCA
>JAGQUV010000127.1 GCA_020438295.1 Solirubrobacterales bacterium | reverse complement strand
AGTGCCGGCGAGGTCTTCTAGAAAGGCCCTTTGAAACTGGGCTTGCAGCTGTTGCGGCTCGACCGACGCTACGCCATGCGCGACAACAGCTGCCTCGCCAGCCTTCTCAGTCTGGCGCTGCTTGAACGTTGAAGCTCGGCTATGTGCTGATCTCGTTGGGCCAGCAGTCGTTCATAGTGACACTCCAGATCTTGCAGACGCTTATGCCCAAGTTCTTTCTCGTATTCGAGTTCGGACACGACTTCGCGTTGCAGCTGAACGATGTTGTGCTTGAGCGCCGCAATCTCGCGCGGATCTTCCGATGGTGCCAAGACTTCTTTCGATGTGAGCTTGACATCGCGCTTGGTCATTGATGCCCAGGCGAAGTTGTGAAACTGCGGTTCGATCTCGTCGATCTGAAACAGCCTGCCCCAATGCTCCCGCACCCACCATTCCGACATGAGGACCGCGGGGCCACCAACGTCCCAGCTGCGATCCTTGAAAAGGACGTTCATCCCTATCCGATCCGGCTCCCAAGGTTCCTTGGCAAACCACTCAGAGTTCCATTCGCCCATATATGTGGCGATGAGGCGTCCGCCCGGTTTCAACAACCGGTGGAGTTCGATCAACCAAGGCAGCGATTCATCTGCAAGATGGGTGAAGACCGAAACGGCATATATGAGGTCGAATGACTCGTGCTCCAGTCCCAGCGGCGGCAGGCCGGCAGCCTGCCA
>JAGQUV010000126.1 GCA_020438295.1 Solirubrobacterales bacterium | reverse complement strand
GATTGAATCAACTCTGATGCCGCTTGCGTCGAATACCGGCCCCTCTCCGGCCGCCCGACCCCAGCCCGAGGATCGCCTCCCTGACTGCCTACCCGGCCAAATCCAACCTAGCCCTTGGCATGGCGTCCATCTCAAAACGAGCGAGGGCTGTTCTGAGCGATAGTCCTGTTCGGCTTGAGCACAGGAACGGCGGTTTCGGCCGAAATGGGGAGATCCCGCCAGCGCCGCGGGACTTCGCACCGTTGAGCCGAACCCCCGCCTTCTGAGAGCGCGCCCGACAGGGTTCGAACCTGTGACCTTCGGTTTCGTAGAGCTCAAGTCAACCTAGGCGCCGAACTTCTGGCCCCCGAATCTGAAATGACTGTCCGTCTGACTGCCCTTTGCGGGGCGCTCGAATCATGGGGACTGGCGCCGATCTCAATCGCTGAGCCAGATCTTCAGCGCGCCCGACAGGATTCGAACCTGTGACCTTCGGTTTCGCAGACCGACGCTCTATTCGACTGATTCGCTGACGGTAGCGAAACGTGAGGTGGCCCCTCTTAGGCCGTTCTCGGTGTTCGAGCTTTGGGCTCGCCGCTCGCCTCACTTTGGGACTCTGCATCGAAGGCCTTGGACGCCCATGCCGCGCCTTGCGTGGGATCCGGGGCGTAGTCGGCGTAGATACTCGTAGTCTTGTAGTCGCGATGGCCCATCCACTCCTGGATGAAGCGAAGGGGAGCACCCGTGGCTGCCA
>JAGQUV010000125.1 GCA_020438295.1 Solirubrobacterales bacterium | reverse complement strand
GGCCTGATTGACGATCAGTTTCTGCGCCTGCAGCTGGGACAGCGGGATGTTCGACAGCCGGGCCGCGATCTCTGCGACGCGCGCCTCGAGCTTCTCGAAAGGCACCGACTCGTTGATGAGTTCGACTGCCGCAGCTTCTTTTCCGGTGAGTGGTTCACCGGTGAGGGAGTGCCATTTGACTTTCGCCAGCGACAGTCGGTACAGCCACATACCGGTCAAGTAGGCACCCCACATCCGGGCATACGGAGTGCCGATGACCGCATCGTCGCTGGCGATGACGAGATCGGCGCACAGCGCATAGTCGCTGGCACCGCCCACGCACCAGCCGTGCACCTGCGCGATGACGGGCTTGGAAGCCTTCCAGATCGCCATGAACTTGCCGGTGGGGCCGGTCGCTCGGGCGCTGACCATCGCGAAGTCCTTGCCGGGGTCCCACCGGCCATCGGTGTTCATCGACTCACCCCAGTGCTGGAAGCCGCCGCCGAAGTCGTAGCCACCGGAGAACGCGCGTCCGGCACCCCGCAGCACGATGACCTTGACGGCCGGGTCGCGTTCGGCCAACCCAATCGCGGCTTCGATCTCGTCGGGCATCGGGGGAACGATGGTGTTGAGATGCTCGGGCCGGTTCAGCGTGATGGTCGCCACCGATGCATCGACCTTGTACAAGACTGTGGTGAAGTCTGTCGTCACGGGCCAATTATTACCTGCGGGGCGGCAGCATTTGGAACCCGTCGA
>JAGQUV010000124.1 GCA_020438295.1 Solirubrobacterales bacterium | reverse complement strand
GCGCATTCGCCCATCATGCGCGACGTGGTGGCGAAGGCGCGCGGTGGCGTGCCGGTGCTCGGCATCTGCAACGGCTTCCAGGTGCTCATCAAGGCGGGGCTGCTGCCCGGCCCGGGTGAGGCGCCGGGCGCCGTGTGGAGCGAGCGCCCGCCGGCGACCCTGACCCACAACGCGTCGGGGCGCTTCGAGTGCCGGTGGGTCACGCTGCGGCCGCAACCCTCGAACTGCCTCTGGACCGAGGGCATCGAGGACACGATCGACTGCCCGATCGCCCACGGCGAGGGCCGCTACGTGCACCCCGACGTCGATGCGCTCACCGCGGCCGGTCAGGTGACCCTCACCTATGTCGGCGCGAACCCGAACGGCTCGATCGCGTCGATCGCGGGTGTCTGCAACCCGGCGGGCAACGTGCTCGGCCTGATGCCGCACCCGGAGAACCACCTGCTCCCGCGCCAGCACCCCACCGCCGGTCTCGACCCGGCCCGAGACCCCGAACGCCACCTCGGTCTGCGGATCTTCCGCAACGGTGTGGCGGCAGCGGCGCAGATGTGACGGAGGTCTGAGATGCGCACCGGATCGTTCGCCCCGTTCACCGAGATCGACCTCCCGCTCCCCGACCGGCGCGACGGCAAGGTGCGGCACTCGTGGGAGTGCGGCGACGGCCGGCGACTGATCGTCACCACGGACCGGCTCTCGGCGTTCGACAAGGTGCTCGCCGGGGTGCCCTTCAAGGGACA
>JAGQUV010000123.1 GCA_020438295.1 Solirubrobacterales bacterium | reverse complement strand
GAGTCTCTTCCGAGGAGAACTCGCCGAGCTCCACCATGAAGCCGTCCTCGATCCCCGAGACCGGCAGATCGTTGAACAGCCTGACCTGGCTCACCTGGTCTCCCGGCTTCACGGTGAGGCTGGCCGCCTGGGCCACCTGCTCGAGCAGCCCGTCGACCTCGGAAGCGAGTTGTGCTCCCGCCTCGTCCCCGGTTTCGGCGAAGTGCGCGTTGCCTGACCCGCCGACGCTGATCGCCTCGAGCAGGTCCTCGTCGTAGTCGAGCCCGATTCCGATCGTCGAGACCGTGATGCGCTCTCCCTGGGCGCCATGCGCGATCGACCCGAGCGTCGCGTGATCGATGATGCCGCGATTGGCGTGGCCGTCCGAGAGCAGCACCAGGGTTGAAGAGTTTCCGTCGCTGATCCGCTGGCACTCCTGCACGCCACGGACCAGCCCGCCGGAAAGGTTGGTCATCCCTCCGACATGAACCTGATGAAGCGCCGACCGGATCGCCGAGCCGTCGCCTACCGGGCCTCCGGCCACCGGGATCTCGACGCCGCTGTCGAAGGTGACCAGCCCGAACCGGTCATCAGCACGCAGCCGCCCGACAAGGCTGTCGATCGCTGTCAGGGCCGAGTAGAGCTTGCCCGTGGCCATCGAGCCGCTGCGATCCAGCACCACCTGAAGATGGGCCGGATCGCGCCGCCGCTCCCCTTCCAGTTCCGGTGCCGCCATTTCCAGCAGCAGATGAACCGTCTCACCCTGATCGACGGCAACGACATTGAATTCCAGTTTCGCATTCAGATCCATGCGGGAAGAGTCGGAGGACCCGCCGGATTTCTGACGCCTGGTTCGATGCCTACTGCGATTGATCAACAAGGGTGGCGGGTCAAAGGGCCACACCTGGCGACGCGACGGAATCATTGGTCGGAGTCTGGGCTACGCTTACGCGATGGACCTCGGAGGACCTCCCGCACCCAGAGGATCAACGATCAGCGTATACCTCGCTGACGGGAAGCCAGGAGGGATTCGGGTAGTTGAGAAGGACAACTGGAGTGGCATCGGAGTTGACTGCGCACGGGTGGATCTCGGCCGAGCCAGGCAACGGGAAGAGTTGCAGGGTTCGGGTATATACCTACTCGTTGGAAACGAAGGCGATCCG
>JAGQUV010000122.1 GCA_020438295.1 Solirubrobacterales bacterium | reverse complement strand
GCTCGACTGATCTCGGCAGGGGATGCTTCCGGCATGACCAAAGCCTATCCCGGTCCCAGCGGCGACCGCCAGGTTTCTTTGATGCCGAACGGGTTCGGCCTATGCTGACCGGATGTCTGGGCGCTCAAACGGGAGTTCCTGACATCCCCTTAGGATGGATTTACCGTGCCCTGTAAGGTTGCAGGCCGTTCAAGCATCCGCAGCCGGTCAAACTCAAGGAGGAAGATGAAGCGGGGAATTGCGGTGATCGGGGCGGTCGAGCGTCTCACGATAGTTGGGGCCGCTGCACTAGTGGCTCTGGGACTTGGAAGCGCGACCGCGGCGGCCTCCGGTCCGTTCAGCGGACCCAACGGCAAGATCGCAGTGGACAAGGCCGATGGGGGTCCTATGCGGATGGGAGTGGTCTCGCCCAAGGGGAACTTCCGCAGCCTCTACGAAGCCCCCTGGGAGGACTTCCTTGACGGCGTCACCTATTCGCCCGACGGATCCCGTGTCGCCTTCACCTATGGGTGGAGGCCGACTTCGCTGGCCGTTGCGAAACCGGCGATCGGGAAGAAGTGGCAGGTCCCGACCGGGAAGATCGACGTCAGCGATCCCCAGTTCGTCAGCAACGGTCGGATCGTTTTCTCCGGATCCGTCTACCCCGGGGGCAAGCGACCCGGCACCTACGTTGTCCGCGCCAATGGCACCGGTCTTCACCGGCTGTTCAAGCGGAAGCAGATCGCGACCGATCGCAATCGGGACAGGTTCATCGCCAAGAAAGGCTCCGGGTATAGCCATCGCCTCGACCTGCTAGACCGGAATGGCAGGAAGGTGAGGACGATCGCCTCGGGAAAGAGTCATTTCTTCAATGACGCCGCCCTTTCCCCCTATGGCCGATGGATCGTCTACCAGCAGGGTCCGGCCAAGCCTCACGGCAACTATCGAGGCAACCTGTTCGTCGTGCGCCGCGATGGAACCCACCGGCGCAAGCTGACTTCGGGAAACCGCGACAAGGACGTGACCTTCTCGCCGGACGGAGGCTGGATCGCTTACGACAGGGCCCGCCACGGAGGCGGGTACGCATCGAACATCTGGGTGACTTCGATATTGCACCCCGGCAAGTCGCGCCAGATCACCCATTCTGGGAAGAAGACCACTTACTTCGACGTCAGCTGGGGACGCCGCCAGTAGGAGTGGCCAAAACGTCCCGAAGGTATGGGCACGGCTGGT
>JAGQUV010000121.1 GCA_020438295.1 Solirubrobacterales bacterium | reverse complement strand
TCAACGGCTGGCCGAGGCCCGCTGGAACCTGGCACCCGAAGACTTCGACGGCTCATATTCCCGCTGGCTGGACGTCGTGGTTCCGGCGGTCACGCAGGCGCAGAAGCAGAACCAACGCCTGACCACCGCCTACCTGACCGCGTACATCACGTCAGAAACCGGCGTCCGCGCACGACTGAAGACTGTCGGGTCGGTAGCCGGGAAGAACGAGGACGGGCGCGACTTGCGCGAGGCGTGGGACGTGCCGCCCATCCGGGCGAAGCAGGCGCTTATGGAGGGCAAAGAGCTGCCAGTGGCTATGGACATAGCCCGAGCATCGGCTATGGGGCTCATCGGGCTGGGTGTCTACGCCGGCGCAAGGGTGCCGATGGCCGAAATGCTCGACGCAACCGAGGAGACGGTCGGCTATACCCGCGTAACCGGGGGGAACCCTTGCGCGGCATGTATGGGGGCGGCGGACGGGTCGGTATTCGCCACCGACGAAGTGTTCGAGATTCACCCGAGCTGCGACTGCGTAGCCGAGCCGGTCATTGACGGCGTAGAGGACCGGGTGACGCGGCCCACCGGCCAGGAGGTGTTCGACGGCTTGACCGAGGCCGAGCAGAACGACCGCATCGGGGAAGCAGCGGCGGACGCGGTTCGCGGGGGAACGCCGCTATCAGATTTCATCGGCCACGTGGACACGAACGTGGGCGCTAACTGGATCATCCAGCGCCCGCTCAAAGACGTGGCATAACCGAACGCCGGCGGTTCCGGCGGCACCTACTCCACAAGGAGGCACGCATGGCAGAGGAAACGGCTGAGGCCGCGACCGAAGCACCCACGGAGACCTCGACCGAGGAATCCGGCAATGACTTCACCCAGGAGGAGTTCAACCGACTCCTTGCCCGGGAGAAGGGAAAGCTCCAAGAGAAATACGCGGATTACGGCGACCTGAAGGCTGCCGCCGCGAAGCTCGAGGAGATTGAGCAGGCCAATTCATCCGAGCTTGAGAAGGCTCAGAAGAAGGCGGCTCAGGCAGAGAAGGAACTGGCGCAAACTCGCGTTGACCTTCTACGCAGTGACGTAATGGTCGATAAGGAGATACCGGCGAAGCTGGCTATCCTCTTGACCGCGACGGATAAAGAAGGACTTGAGGCGCAGGCTGACCTGCTCCTTGAGAACGCGAAGCCGGATGTACCCGACTTCGACGGCGGTGTGCGTGACACGCCCGCC
>JAGQUV010000120.1 GCA_020438295.1 Solirubrobacterales bacterium | reverse complement strand
CGAGCTTCTGACTGCGACCGACAGGGAAGGTCTGGAGAAGCAAGCCGACCTCATCCTCGAAACCACGAAGCCGGAGACACCGGACTTCGACGGCGGTGTGCGAGACACGCCGCCTGAACCAGTAGCCCCGGAGAAGGCGCACAACGACGTCTTCCTCGAGATGCTGGGCCTGAAAACCAACTAGAAACCGCCCCGGCCCGCCGACTCCGCAAGTCGGCCAGCCACCGGATAGCGGGGCTGCTCGTAAAGGAGCGGCCAAATGGCTAACAACACCCCGTTCTCCGGCCTGTCCGATGCTGCCGGAGGCATTCTGCTCCCTGAAGCTCAGGGAGCACTTCTGACCAACGGTGTCCTGCAGGAAGCCGGCGCACTCGCGCTGGCGGGCGACGCTCGTACCACGTCCTCGCGGCGTGAGGCGTTCGCCATCTGGAACGGCACCCCGACCGCTGAGGTAGTCGGTGAAGGCGGGACCAAGCCCGTCACCGGCGGCGAGTTCGGCGGCGGCACGCTGAACATCAAGAAGATCGCGTCCATCGTGACCTTCACCGACGAGATGCTCGAAGACGTCCAGAACGGCGACCTGAACGTCCTGGTTGACTCCGGTGTGCGTACCGCCATCGCTGACCTCGCTGATGCGAACGCCATCGGCCTCGACTCGGGTTCCGCCATCAGCGGCACCTTCGACTCGGAGCTGGTCGGCACCACGCAGACCGTCGAGTGGGACGCGGACGCGCAGGACGGACTCGCCACGGCGGTCTCGGCTGCGATGGGTTCCCTGGAGGCCAACGGCTACCGGGACAACCTCGGCATCCTCGTCCACCCGTCCGTCATTCGGACCCTTCGGGACGCCCGGCAGACCAGCGGCGGCACCGCCTCCGCTACCGCGCAGGCTCAGAGCCTGTACGCGGGTAACGACCCGTTCTACGGGCTGCCGGTCTACTACTCGTCCAACCTGAACACCCTGGCGGAGTCCGCCGGGTCGGACAAGGTTGTGGCGGTCGTGGCTCACCGCCCGAACATCCACGTCAGGGTCCGCCACGACGTGCGGGTGGCCGTGTCGAACGATGCCTCGGTCGGCGGTACGTCGCTGTGGCAGAACGACCTCACCGGCATCCGGTACGTCTGGCGCGGTGGCATGTACGTCCACGACCTGGCGCGTTCGGTCGTGAAGATCGAGAACGCCTCGTAGGACCGTTGGAGCTAGGGGCGGGCATTCCGGCCCGCCCCGGCTTCACCCTTCGCATGACACGGGTACAGGCACCACTAGACG
>JAGQUV010000119.1 GCA_020438295.1 Solirubrobacterales bacterium | reverse complement strand
CGGGTGGTCCGGGGTCGCTCAGTCTAGCCTGACCCTCTCCCCCCGATCCTCGGCCCACCAAAAAGGGGACGCGTCCGAGGACGCGTCCCCTCCGGGACACCCCTACCCTCGGGGATCACCGCATCATCGTGCGAGCCCGGCCGTCCTGCCGGCCTTCGAGCCGGCCACCGACGTCGCCGCCGGACATGACCTCACCGCCCCGCCCGGGACCGACCGGGCCGGCACCCGGCTCGGGCACAGGAACCGGCTGGGCAACCGGACCGGCGACGGGACCCGGCACCGGGGGCGGTGCCGGCCGCGTGGCCTCGAGCCCGAGGGCCCACACGAGGTTGGAGTACGCCTGGTTCGAGAAGATCACCTCGCCGGTGGGCAGGATCTGCGGCGCGCTGCCCGCGTCCCCGAAGACGAACGGGAAGAGGCTCGGCGGCGCGATGTCGGCCCCGTAGGTGGCGTTGATCGCGCTGACGAACTCCCCGGCGATCACGGCGTAGCCGAACGGCGTCGGGTGCACGCCGTCGTAGGAGAAGATGCCGCCGGAGATGTACTCGGAGGTGTACTCGATGCCGCCGAAGTTCAGACCGTCGCGGACGATCCCGCTGAAGATGACGTTGGCGTCCATGAGGGCCGCCCCGGTCTCCGCGGCGATCGTCCGGATCACGTTGTTGTACTGATCCACCCGGGCCGCGATGGTGGCAGCCTCGCTCGCCGAGAGCACCGCCGTGTCGGGCAGGGGCAGTCCGGTGCCGCCGAGCGCGATCGGCACCCCGATGCCCTGGGCCAGCAGCGAGCTGGCGCTGAGCAGCACGAAGTCGCCGATCGTCAGGGGCTGGCCGTTGGGCCCGATCGCGAAGATCAGCGAGCCGCTCACCGGATCCTGCGCCAGGTAGGGCGGGATCGTCGTGACGAACGGGATGGAGGTGACGCTCGGGATGGTGGCGAGCGCCAGGTCGGCGCCGATACCCGTGAGCGTGTCGGTGATGGTCCGGTAGTCCCGCTCGAAGTCCGCGAGCCGGGTCAACGTGACGCCGTCGATCACCAGGCCGCTGGTGGCGGCGGCGAGGACGTCGTTGTTGCCGATCCACAGGGTCACGAAGGTGGGCTGCAGCGCGACCGCCTGCTCGAGCTGCGTGCCCAGGCCGCGCAGGATCGCGTCGAAGAGGCCCTGCCCGTTGTCCGTGCGGGTCCTGACCACGTCGCCGACGGTCATCCCCGGCACGCCCATGTTGTCGTAGGGCCGCGGCAGGAACAGGTTGGTGAGCTGGCCGACGCCCGCCGCCGGCGCCACGATCAGCGGATCGAGGCTGAAGAGCTGCAACAGGGGCGGCAGGCCCGGGTCGGAGACGATGGGCTGCTCGAAGCCGCCGCCGCCGGTCGCCTGGCGGTGGATCAGCAGCGGGTAG
>JAGQUV010000118.1 GCA_020438295.1 Solirubrobacterales bacterium | reverse complement strand
TCGCCGAAGCGACCCTGACCGGCCTGATCCTCTTTTCGGTTGTCGCCATCGGTGTGGCTTCGGTCCTCGACGGCGGGCCCGAGTCCGATCCGCTACCGGCCCTGGGATCGGAGGGAAGCAGGTTCAGCACGGCGGCTGTCACGGCAGTCGCGGTTGGTCAGCGCCGCGGCGTAGTCGCCTACCCGAGTCCGCCCAGAGTCAAAAAGGCGCAGCGCTATGCCCGTTCCAACGACGGCCTGCTCAGTTTCGCCGTAATCGACGATCGCAATCGGTTGCGGGGCTTCGAGGGTAATCGTAAGTACGTTTCGGCGAGCGTGGTGAAGGTAATGCTGCTTGCTGCCGAGTTGCGGCGGCTCAGGCGCGAGGGGCTGGACCTCGACCCGTTGACTTCGCAGGTACTCGAAGCGATGATCACCGTCTCCGACAACAATGCGGCGGACGAGATCTACTATCGGGTCGGCGATCACGGACTGAACGAGGTCGCCCGGAAGAGTGGCATGGATGACTTCTCGGTCTCCGGCTACTGGGCGAATGCCCGGATCACTGCTGCCGGGATGGCCCGCTTCATGCGCGGCCTGGGACAGAATCTGCCCGGCGTGCACGGAGGCTGGGCGAAAGGCTTGCTCGCCTCGATTGCAGACGACCAGAGCTGGGGCATCCCCGAGGCCCTCGGGCATGAATGGCGGGTCTTCTTCAAGGGCGGCTGGCGGGGAACCGGTCTCGGTGAAATGGTCCACCAAGTTGCGCTCCTCAGGCACCGGAACGGAACGAAGTCGTCACTTGCCGTACTCAGCGACGGTCAAGAGTCCCAGGGAGAGGCAATGGAGAACGTCCGCCGGATCGCCACTGTCCTCTACGGAGAACCTCCGGCGAGGGGCAGCTAGGCGCGGGTCAGGGAAACGCGTTCGTTGATTTCCAGGCAACCAGGCGCTTATACTCGCGTGAGATCTATTCCTGCCGGCCCCCAGGCGGGTGCCGGGCGATTGCGGGGAACGACGGCTTGAGGGGTTTGGTTTTTTCGATCGGACTGGCGGCGCTCGCACTGGCCGCCGGGAGTGCGGTTGCATCGGCTTCGCCCCAGGGGCCGTGGGACCCTCCCGTCCAGGATCTCTCCGCAGCCGGGCAGAACGCCACTCAGCCCAGGGTGACCACGGGACCCGACGGCGCGGCGACCGCGATCTGGCGGCGCTCCAACGGCACCAACAACATCATCCAGGCCGCGACCCGTCCGCCCGGCGGCTCTTTCAGCCCCCCGGTCGACCTGTCGGCCCCCGGGCAGGATGCCGATGCCCCCCAGGTCGTCACCGCCCCGGACGGCACCACGACCGTGGTCTGGCAGCGCTCCGATGGTGCCAACGTGATCATCCAGGCCAGAACGCGCCCGTCGGGCGGTTCATTCGGGACAACGGAC
>JAGQUV010000009.1 GCA_020438295.1 Solirubrobacterales bacterium | reverse complement strand
GGCCTGCGCCTCCCTTTGCGAGATGATCGACGGCGCGAGCCTGCTCGATGCCGCGCTGATCGGCCCCGGCGAGATCGACCGCGCACTGGGCGGGCTGACACCGGCCGGGAGACATGCCGCGGCGTTGGCCGCCGATGCGCTTCACCGGGCGCTTTCGGCGGCCGCTTCATCTGGCGTCGGGCTGCTCGGGCCGAGCCCCGACCGGGTCCTGGTTGCCGTTTCCGGCGGAGTCGACAGTGCGGTGGCCGCCGTTCGCGAGCGCGAACGCGGGGCCGGCGTGGTCGCGGTCACGGTCAAGCTCTGGGCCGATCCGGACACCGACGGGACCAGGGCCTGCTGCTCGCCGGAGGCGGTGCTGGGTGCCCGGGCGGTGAGCCATTCGCTCGGCATTCCGCACTTCACCCTTGACCTCGAGAGCCGGTTCCGCGAGCGGGTGGTGGGCGAGTTCGTAGACGGGTACAGCCGTGGCCGGACGCCCAACCCGTGCGTGCTCTGCAACGGGGAGGTACGGATTGCGGCGATGGTCGCGCTGGCCGACCGGCTGGGCGCGACCGATCTGGTCACCGGACACTACGCCCGGGTGGTTGACGATGGCTTAGGGGCGCTGCTGGCCGAAGGCCAGGACTGTGACAAGGACCAGAGCTACATGCTGGCCGCCTTGCCGACCGAGCTGATCGCGCGGCTCCGGTTCCCGTTGGCCGAGGCCACCAAGGCCGAAGTCCGGGAGATCGCGGCCCGGCATTCGCTGGCGGTTGCGGAGAAGCCGGAGAGCCAGGACCTATGCTTCCTGGCCGGCCAGAACAAGGGCGACTTCCTGCGCCGCCACGGCGGCCTCGAGGACCGGCCCGGCGCCGTGCTCGACAGCCGGGGAGAGCGACTGGCCGGCCACCGTGGGCACCACCACTTCACGGTGGGCCAGCGACGCGGTCTGGGCGTGGCGGCCGGCCGGCCGATGTACGTGACCGGAACCGACGCCGATTCGAACACGGTGACGGTCGGACCGCGGGAGGAGCTCAGTGCGGACCGTGTCACCTTGAAAAGGGCCGTGATGCATCGCGACGGAGCCACCGTCGACCGGGTCCGGCTGCGTTACCACTCCCCGGCCGTACGAGCCAGCGTTACGGCCGGGGCCGGGCGTCACGACTCGCTGGAGCTCCTGCTCGAGGAGCCTTTCGAAGGGCCGGCTCCGGGTCAGGCGGCCGTGATGATGAGCGGCGATACCGTGGTCGGCCACGCCACGATCGCCGGCAGGCGATGAGTAGGGTCTGCAGGCGATGAGATCAGACGAGATCAGGGAAACGTTTCTGGAGTTCTTCGAGCAACGCGGCCACCGCCGGGTTGCGTCCGCTTCGCTGATCCCGGCCCCGGACGACACCTCGACCCTGCTCACGGTCGCCGGCATGCAGCCGTTCAAGCCGTACTTCCTGGGCCGCGAGAAGCCACCCGCAAATCGCATGACCTCCAGCCAGACCTGCTTCCGCACGCCCGACATCGAAGAGGTCGGCAAGACCCTGCGACACCTCACCTTCTTCGAGATGCTCGGCAACTTCAGTTTTGGCGACTACTTCAAGGAAGAGGCGGTCAGGTTCGGCTGGGACCTTTCGGTCGACGGCTTCGGCTTCGATCCGTCCGAGATTTGGGTGACCGTGTTCGGGGGTGACGAGCAGCTCGGGCTGGGGCCCGACGACGAGGCGATCGCGATCTGGCGGGAACTCGGGATCCCCGACGAACGGATCGTCAAGCTGCCCCGGTCGGAGAACTTCTGGCAGGCCGGGCCGACCGGGCCCTGCGGTCCCTGCTCGGAGATGTATCTCGACCGGGGCACCGGTTTCGGCGCTCCCGGGGACCGGCCGGGGGACGACACGGACCGCTTCCTCGAGTACTGGAACCACGTGTTCATGACCTACGAACTGGGCGAGGACGGCAGCCTGGCCCCGCTTCCCAACCGGAACATCGATACCGGTCTGGGCCTCGAGCGCATGGCGGCGATCCTCCAGCAAGTGCCGTCGGTCTACCAGACCGACCTGTTCGCACCACTGATCGAACTGGCCGAGGAAAAGAGCGGCAGGAGCTACGACTCCGACCCGGAAACCACCCGGGCGATGCGGATCGTGGCCGACCATTCGAGGGGCATGACCTTCCTGCTGGCGGCCGGTGTGGTGCCGTCGAACGAGGACCGCGGCTACGTTCTGCGGAGGGTCATGCGCCGGGCGATACAGCAGGGCCGCACCCTCGGGCTCGAGGGATCGTGGCTCGGCGAGTTCACCGACCGCACGATCGAGATCATGTCGGGGGCATATCCGGCCGTCGCGGCGGAGCGGGACCGGGTCGACCGTTGGGTAGGGACCGAGGAGGAGAGCTTCGGCCGGACCCTGGACCGCGGGACCGCCCTGCTCGAGCAGCTGGTCGAACGGGCGATCGCGGCAAAGAACTCGTGGATTTCGGCCGACGATGCGTTCAAGCTGCACGACACGTTCGGTTTTCCGTACGACCTGACCCGCGAGATGATCGCCCGGCGGGGACTCTCGGTCGACAGCGGGGGCTTCGAGGAGCTGATGGAGGCGCAGCGCAGGAGGGCCCGGAGCGGTGCCGCGGGCGGCGCCCGCGGAGAGCGCCACTCGAAGGTCCAGGACTTCGCGGTGAGCGGCCCACCGAGTGAGTTCGTCGGCTACCGCTACCTGCGGTCGGAGACCGGGCTCGGCTCACTTTCGGCCGAGAACGGATCGGCCCTGGCCAAACTCGAGCAGAGCCCGTTCTACGCGGAGGGCGGCGGCCAGGTGGCCGACAGCGGAACGGTGGCCTGGGAAGGGGGCGAAGCCCGGGTGACCGACGTGATCAGGGTGGGCGACGATCAGGTGCTCGAGATCGAGCAGCTCTCCGGGGACTGGCCGCCCGAGCCCGGCTCGACCGTCGAGGCCGAGGTCGACCGGAGCAGACGCTTCCAGACCATGCGCAACCACACCGCGACCCACCTGCTCCACGCCGCCCTGCGCGAACGGCTCGGCGACCACGTGCACCAGGCCGGTTCGGCGGTGCGCCCCGACAAGCTCCGCTTTGACTTCAACCATGGCGAGCCACTGAGCCCGGAAGACATCCTGGCGATCGAGGATCGGGTCAACGAGTGGATCAAGGCCGGCGAGCCGGTGCGCTGGATGAACATGAAGAAGGACGAGGCGGAGCGCCTGGGCGCAATGGCGCTGTTCGGCGAGAAATACGGCGACTGGGTCCGTATGGTCGAGGTCGAGAACGTCTCGCGCGAGCTCTGCGGCGGTACACATGTGGTCAACACGGCCGAGATCGGGATCTTCAAGATCGTTTCGGAGGGCTCCAGCGCGGCCAACGTACGCAGGATCGAAGCGATAACCGGCCCGGCCGCGATCGACTGGTATCGCGAGCGGGCCGGGGAGCTGGCCGAGGTCGGCCAGGTGCTCGGCCGCGACCGTGACCCGGTCGGGGCCGCCCGTAACGCCGCCGAGCGTCTCGACGAGGCAGCCCGTGGGGCCAAGCGGGCCGAGCAGCAACAGCTCGGTTCGCTGGCGGTCGAGCTGGCCTCCACCGCGGAGCAGGTCGGTCCGGTGGACGCGGTGATCGGCACCGTGCCCGTAGCCAACCCGAAGCAGATCCTGGCCGTGGCCAAGGCGGTCCAGGCAGAGAAGTCGGGCGTGGCGGTCGTGCTTGCCGGGGCCGATCCCGGTTCGGGCAAAGCCGGGCTGGTCGCCCTGTTCGACCCGGCTGACGCCGGGGCGAAGGTCTCCGCCCGGGAATTGGTCTCCGAGGCCGCGGACCGGATCGGCGGAGGCGGCGGCGGCAGTGACGAGATGGCCCAGGCGGGCGGCAGGAACCCGGACGGCCTCGACTCGGCGCTCGATGCGGCCCGTTCCTACCTCGAGTCGAGATCGAGTTGAGGGTTCTGGCGCTCGACTACGGCACGGCACGGATCGGCTGTGCGGTTTCCGATGCGACCGGGACCCTGGCCACACCGATAGAGCCGGTCGAGCCACCCGATTGCGAGGCGGTTGCGGCACTGGCCAGGGAGCGCGAAGCCGAGCGGATAGTGGTCGGCCTCCCGGTTTCGCTTTCCGGCGAGGAGACCGGGCAGGCCGGGCTGACCCGGGCCTTCTGCGCGGACCTGAGCGAGGCGGTCGATGTCCCGGTGGAGGTCTACGACGAGCGGTTCACGACCAGGATGGCCGCCCGGACCCGGCGCTCGGC
This sequence comes from Solirubrobacterales bacterium, assembly GCA_020438295.1. GTDB lineage: Bacteria > Actinomycetota > Thermoleophilia > Solirubrobacterales > 70-9 > 67-14. The sequence goes on along the minus strand of JAGQUV010000009.1, from coordinate 56,212 downwards.
CGGTTCCGCGGCGAGTGAGGATTCGATCGCGGCCGCGCATTTACTCGAGAGCTACCTTGCGGCCGCGCCGGGGCCGCTGTCGGGCGAATGACCGAGCGCTGGTTCGAAGACCTGCCCGAGCACGACCCGGACGATCCGGAGGCGGTCGAGCGGGCCGTTCGTCGCCAGGAGCGGGCCAACCGCCGGCGCAGGGAGGCCGAGGCATCGCCCGGTGCCTCGGCCGGGCCGGAGCTCCCCGATCCGGCCGAGCCCGGGGCGGGTGCGGTAGCCGGTGGGCGGGGACGGCCCCGTGCGCCCCGATCCGCCGGCGGGGGGCGGAGACGGGGACCGATCGTGGCGCTCGCGGCCGTAGTCGTGGTCGCGCTGGTCGCCGTCGCGTTCCTCTTCGCCCTGTTCCAGCCGTTCGCCGGCGACGGCGAGGGCGAAGGCGATCCGTTCAACCTGAAGATCCCCCGCGGGGCAACGGTTAGTGAGGTCGGCGACCTGCTCGCCGACAACGACGTGGTCCCCAACGCGACCCTGTTCAGGCTGCGGGCCAAGCTCTCCGGCCAGGATTCGGAGATCCGCGAGGGCGACCATCGGTTCCGTACGAACATGTCGTACGCGGCGGCCCTCGACCAACTGGCCAGCCAGGAACAAGTCACGAAGAAGCTCACGGTGACGATCCCGGAGGGGCTCAGCCGGTCCGAGACGGCTGGGAGACTGGCCACAGACGGGGTCCCCGGCGACTACATGGCCGACACGGCCAAGTCGAAGCTGCTCGACCCGCAGGACTACGGCGCCCAGGGCAGGGCCCGGGACCTCGAAGGCTTCCTCTTTCCGGCGACCTATGAATTGAAGCGGGGCTCGGACTCATTCGACCTGGCCGGCCAGCAGCTCGCGGCGTTCAGGCAGAACATCGGCTCGGTCAACATGAACTACGCACGGAAGAAGAACCTGACCACCTACGACGTGCTGACCATCGCCTCGATGATCGAGCGGGAGGTATCGGTGCCGAGCGAGCGGCGCAAGGTCGCGGCGGTGATCTACAACCGCCTCAAGGCGGGCGAGCCGCTGGGGATCGACGCGACCATACGGTTTGCCGTGGACGACTGGCAGAACCCACTGACCGAGTCGGATCTCGCGGTCGACTCCCCTTACAACACGAGGACCAACGCGGGACTTCCTCCCGGTCCGATCGGCAGCCCGGGCCTGGCATCGATCCGGGCCGCGGCCAACCCGGCCAGGATCGACGCGCTGTTCTACGTGGTCAAGCCGGGGGCCTGCGGCGAGCACGTCTTCTCCGAGACCCTGGAGCAGTTCAACCGCGACGCCGAGGCCTACAGAAAGGCCCAGGAGGCGGCGGGCGGATCGCCGGACGGGTGCTGATGGGGGCCCGCCGGGAGAAGCGCCTGGCAGTGCTCGGGCATCCGGTCGCGCATTCGCGCTCTCCGGCGATGCAGAACGCGGCCCTCGAGCAGCTCGGCCTAGGAGCGACCTGGAGCTACGAAGCGATAGACGTCACTCCGGAGGCTTTTGACGAATTCGTCAGGGGGATGGAAGCCGACCGGTTCGTCGGCGCCAACGTCACCGTTCCCCACAAGCTGGCCGCTTTCGGGCTGGCCGACTCCGCCGGGCCCGCCGCGACGGCGATCGGGGCGGCGAATACGCTCAGCTTCGAGGCGGGCCGGATCGTGGCCGAGAACACCGACGGCCCCGGGCTGGTCGATGCCCTGCCGATCGACCCGGCCGGCAGCCGGGCCCTGCTGATCGGCGCGGGCGGGGCGGCCCGGGCCGCGCTCTGGGCCCTGGTCAACGCCGGTGCCGATGTCGTGATCTGGAACCGCACCGCGTCCCGAGCGGTGGAGTTGGCCGCCGAGCTCGGAGGTGAGGCGGTGGTCGAGCCGGACGCGGGCGAGTTCGACCTGATCGTCAACTCCAGCGCCGCGGGCTTGGGCGGAGGCGACCCGTTCCCGGACCTGCCGCTGGCGCCGGACCGGTTTCGTGGCGGGCAGGTCGTGGTCGACCTGGTCTACGGGGCGTCTCCGAGCCGGTTGATCGAATCGGCCGCCGCGGCCGGAGCGCTGACCGTCGACGGTCTGGAGATCCTGGTTCGGCAGGGAGCTCGTTCGCTCGCCATCTGGACCGGCCTGCAGCCTTCGCTGGAAGTGATGCGGGAAGCCGCCGCGCGTCGCCCCTAGCCGGAACTCACGATCACGGCCCGGTTCGTGTCGTTGCCCTGGTCGGTGACCTCGAATCTGCCCGGTGACGGGGGCAGCACCAGGTCAAACCTGGCCGGGGCATACGCGGTCGCCGTCTCCAGCCGGCCGAGACCGGCGATCTCGATTTCGGCCGTCCGTCTCACCTCCACGACCACCACTAGCCGCTGTCCCGGGACGGCATCGATCGTCTGCGTCGGCCCGCTCGCCGGGACGATCCGGGTCAGGCGCCCGTTACCCGGTTCACCCGAGCCGCGACCCGCACCGGCCCCGACCCGGCCGGCGCCTGCCACCGCCGGGTCGCTGACCGCGGCGTCGGCCGGACCGCCGGCCCCGGACGGGCCGGAGCTCGCGGTCGGTCCTGTCGGTCGGGCGGCGCCGTTCGAGCCCGAAGCTCCGGTCGCCGAGCCGTCCCGGCCCCGGTCCCCCGGCTGCGGGGTGACCATCGCGATTACGGTCGAGATCGCGAGCAGGGCGAGCATCACCACGATCAGCCTGCGGGCGGCCATCAACCGGAGGCGTTTCGGCGTATGCAGGCGGCATCGTCCATGCGGTTGCCAATAGCCTAAGCACCACGATGAGTTTCCGGTTCACGACAGCAGGCGAGTCACACGGCCCCGGACTGGTCACGATCGTCGAGGGCCTTCCGGCCGGACTCGAGTTGGACCGCGAGACGCTCGACCGGGACATGGCCCGGCGCCAGCTGGGCCACGGGCGGGGCGGCAGGATGAAGATCGAGACCGACGCGGTCGAGATCCGGGCCGGCGTCCGGCACGGCCGCACGCTGGGCAGCCCGGTCGCCGCGCTGGTCGCCAACCGCGACTACGAAAACTGGGACGAGCGCATGAACCCGTGGCCGATCGAGCGGGAGATCCCGCCGATCACCCTGCCGCGCCCGGGTCACGCCGACCTGGTCGGAATGTGGAAGTACAAGCACGGTGACCTGCGCAACATCCTCGAGCGGGCGAGCGCGCGGGAGACGGCGGCAAGGGTTGCCGCGGGAGCGATCGCCCGGGCCTTCCTCAGCGCCGTGGGGGTGACCGTGGTGAGCCACGTCACCCGAATCGCCTCGATCGAGACTCCCGATCCCGAAGGCCTGACCATCGAGGACTTCCGGGCGGTCGACGACGATCCGGTGCGCTGTCTCGATCCGGCGACTTCAGCCCTGATGGTCGAGGAGATCAACGTTCTGCGCAAGAAGAACGAGAGCCTGGGCGGCACGTTCGAGGTCCGGGTCTTCGGCCTGCTGCCGGGCCTGGGCAGCCACGTCTCCTGGGAGGATCGCCTCGACGGTCGCTTGGCCCAGGCCGTCTGCTCGATCCAGGCGGTCAAGGGCGCCTCGATCGGCGAAGCCTGGGATGTGGCCTCGAGGCCTGGCTCCGAGGCGCACGACGAGATCTTCTACTCCGAGGAGCGCGGCTACTACCGTGAGACCAACCACGCCGGCGGCCTGGAGGGTGGCATGACCAACGGCCAGCCACTGTCCGTGCGGGCGGCGATCAAGCCGATCTCGACCCTGACCAAACCGCTCCGTTCGGTAGACACGGCCACCCACGAGCCGTCGCAGGCCCACAAGGAGCGCACCGACTCGACCGTGGTCCCGGCCGCCGCGGTCGTCGCCGAGGCGATGGTCTGCCTGGTCATGGCGAAGTGCTACCGGGAGAAATTCGGTGGCGACCACATCGATGACGTGATCGCGGCGATCGACGCCTACAGGGATCGCATCGGCTGGCAATGATCTGCCTGGTCGGATTCATGGGGGCCGGCAAGTCGTCGGCCCTGGTCGAGTTCGAGCACCGGGGCCTTCGCACCGCCGACGCCGACGATCTGATCGAGAGCGAGGTCGGATGTTCGATAGCCGACTACTTCGACCGGCACGGCGAAGCCTCGTTCCGCGAAATCGAGCAGGAGGTCGTGCTCAGGGCGTTGGCCGATCCGGCGATCGATGCGCTCGCGCTGGGAGGGGGAGCGGTCGAGAGTCCGGCGATCCGCAAGGCCTTGAAGAGCGACGCCCATTCGGTGGTCCTGCTGGAGATCCCGCTGGAGGTCGCCTGGCGCAGGGCGCAGAACAACCGGCGGCCGCTCGCCCGCGACCGGGCCGGGTTCGCCGAACTGCTCGCCCGGCGCCGGCCGCTGTATCTGGAGGTCGCCGACGCCACCATTCCGGCCACCGGCCGCCGGACCTGGCAGACCGCCCTCGACCCGGTCCTCCTGCTGGCAGAACTACCGGCCGGGACCAGGATGTTCTGGGCGGCGAGCGCCAACGGCGACTACCCGGTCTACGTCGGTCACGGCCTGCTGGGGTCGGCGCTGTTCGGTGAATCGGGTAACGCCCTGCCGGGCGAGGGGCGCTCGTTCTGCATCACCGACGAAGCGGTCGGGCCTCTCTACCGCGAGCGGATCGGTCCGGTGGCCGGGACGGTCGAGGTGCCGCCCGGCGAGCGGGCCAAGAACCTGTCCCGGGCGGAGCAAGTGCTGCGTGAACTGGCGGTCCAGGGCATGACCCGGGCCGACCGGATCATCGCGCTCGGCGGAGGCGTGGTCGGTGACCTGGCCGGGTTCTGTGCCGCGACCTATCAGCGGGGAGTGCCGGTTGCGCAGGTGCCGACCACGCTGGTCGCCCAGGTCGATTCGGCTTACGGGGGAAAGACCGGGGTCGACCTGCCGGAGGGGAAGAACTACGTCGGCGCGTTTCACCTTCCGTCGCTCGTGGTGGCCGATATCGACACGCTTGCGTCGTTGCCGGAGAGTGAGCTCAGCGCCGGGATGGCCGAGGTGGTCAAGACCGCGCTGCTGGCCGGAGGACCGCTGTGGGCGCAGGTTCGCGACCTGGAGCCGGGTGAGATGCCGGGTCGGGCCGACCTGATCTACGCCTGCGCGAGGTACAAGTGCGGCGTGGTGGCTGAAGACGAGCGGGACACCGGGATCAGGGCCGCGCTGAACCTCGGCCACACGGTCGGCCACGCGATCGAGGCCGCGACTTCATATAGCCGTTACCGGCACGGGGAGGCCGTGGCGCTGGGACTGCTCGCCGCACTGAGGCTTTCGGACCTTCCCGATCTGCGGGCCGAAGTCTCGGACTGGAACCGCCGGCACGGCCTGCCGGTCGGTCTCGATCGCTCGGTCGAGGTCGAAGCGGTCCTCGGCGCGATCGAGAAGGACAAGAAGCGGACCGCGGAAGGGGTCGGCTTCGTGCTGCTCGAGGCTCCGGGTGAGCCGCTGGTCGGCCGCCGGGTCGCTCCCGATAAGGTGCGTCAGGCAGTGGAGGAGCTGATCAGTTGAGCCGGGCTGCGAGCCGTGTGGCCATCCTGCATGGCGTCAACTTCGACGTGCTCGAGCGCCGCGACCCCGAGCTCTACGGAGGGATCACCCTGAACGAACTCGAATACCGGGTGGCCCACTGGGCCGGCGAACTCGGACTCGAACCGAGCTTCTACCAGACTAACTCCGAAGCCGAGTTCTGTGGATACCTCCACCGGGTCGGCCAGTCGGCAGATGCCGCGATCATCAATGCGGGCGCCTGGACCCACTACAGCCGGGCGATCGGAGACGCGTTTGCCGTAGACCCGGTGCCGGCGGTCGAGGTCCATCTCTCCGACGTCGATTCGCGCGAGGACTGGCGCCAGGTGTCGGTCTTCGAAGGCCTGATCGATGACCGGGTGGTCGGCAGGGGGATCGACGGCTACCAGGTCGCGCTGGGGATTATCGCCGATCGCCTCGGCATCGGCGATGGCTGACCGCGTGCGTCCGGGGCCGGGGACACGGGCCGAGCGGGCCGGCCGGCTGGCCGACGCCGTCGGCACGGCCGGGCTCGACCTGCTTCTGGTCACCGACCTGACCAACGTTCGTTACCTGACCGGCTTCGGTGGTACCAACGGGGCCTGCCTGATCGGGCCCGGGACGGCTACCTTCCTGACCGACTTCCGTTACACCGATCGCGCGGCCGGAGAGGTCGAAGGTTGGGAGATCGGGATCGTCAGTGGTGAATGGCTGGTCGGTGTGGCCGAACGGCTGGAAGGACGGGTCGGGTTCGAGGACGACCGGCTGACCGTCCGCGAAGCCGGCAAGCTGGAGGCAGGTTCGGCCGAGGATGTAGAGCTGATCGAGGCGGGCGGAATGGTCGAGGACCTGAGAAGGGCCAAGGACCCGTCCGAGATCGAGGCGATCGCCGCGGCCGCGGAGCTGACCGACCGGATCTACCTCGAACTGATCGGGCGCGAGCTGACCGGCCGGACCGAAGAGGCGGTCGCCCGGTTCGTGGTGGACCGCATGCGAGAAGCGGGAGCCGAGCCTTCGTTTCCTCCGATCGTGGCTTCCGGGCCGAACGGGGCCTCGCCGCATGCGGAACCGGGGCCCCGCGAGATCGAGCCGGGAGAGCTGGTGACGATCGACATGGGGGCCGAGCTCGACGGCTACTGTTCGGACTGCACACGGGCCTTCGCGACCGGGGAGCTCGACGATTTCGCCGCCGGGATCTACGAGGTGACGTTGGCCGCCCAGCTGGCGGGTCTGTCCGCTGTAGCGGCTGGCCGTGCGGCGGTCGAGGTCGACCGGGCCGCCCGCGAGTTGATTGAAGCGGCGGGCCACGGTGAGCAGTTCGGGCACGGGCTCGGCCACGGTGTCGGGATGGAGGTCCACGAAGGCCCTCGGATCGGTCCCAGGTCGAACGACGTGTTGGCTGCCGGAGATGTGGTCACGATCGAACCGGGGATCTACGTCTCGGGCCGGACCGGTGTCCGGATCGAGGACCTGGTCGTGGTCGGTGAGACCGGGATCGAGCGGAATCTCAGTTCGGTCCCCAAAGAGCTGACTCTGGTCGGTTGATGCGGGTGCCTGGTTGCCGGTCTCGTGCGCTGACCACCGACCTGGCCGCCGCTGCGAAAATCCGCTACTGTGTGACAGCCGTCACAGAAACAACGACGGAAAGGATCCTGCTCCCGGCTCCGGGCAGGGCATGATTTCCCCGAATGGCGAGGGAGTTCGAGGAAGAGGACGAGCCACGAAAGAGCCGGTCTGAGGGGGCCGGTTTTTTCATGTCCGGCCTTGTACCTCTCGTGCAACGAAAACGGGCCCCGTGGGGCCCGTTTTCTTGACGGTCTGTCTCGGTAACCGGTTTCCGCCTAAGGCTCGAGAGCCTTGTCTCCATCCCAGCCGTTGGAAAAGCAGTAGCCGGGGTGATCGATGCTTCCGGGACACTGCCCGATCGTTCCATCTTCGAGGAATGTCCTGGCGTGCTCGATCCCGTCGACCGATCTCCGCGGCATCCCGTGGGGGTCGGCACCGAAGCCCCACTGGGGCCGCGGCGGCACGTTCTGCAGCGGCGGGACACCGGCGCCCGGGTCCTGCGTACCGTCGTACCAAGGCGGGCCACCGTCGTAGTAGACCATGAAGCTCTCATCCGGACCCGCGGGCAGGGACGGAACTTCAGGGATACCCTCGTAGTCCATATCCCACGTCCTGGCAGGGAGCAGGGTCGGCGTGTACCGTTGGGCGCCGATCGTCCTCGCTTCCACCTCGGCGGCGAAGTTGGTCACCTGGTGGTCACCGAGGGCGAGTCGCAGGAGCACTTCGTGGTCGTTGGTGCCCGGTAGCGGGTTGTCGGTGAGGTTGTGCGCGTAGCCGTTGCCTTCGCCGCGGTCCCACAACAGCTGCATCAGGGACAGCAGCAGGGGCCGCTCGGCCTCGTCCGGGTAGTTGGCATACAGCCCGAGTCCGGGGAGCTTGAAGTACTCGTCCGAGTCGACCGAACGGCGGAGCAGGGTCGAGTAGTTGATTCCAGGGACGCCGAGCACTCCACGGTCCACATCCGGGTCGAGCGCGGTCAGCGCGCCGCCCATGATCCCACCCTGGCTGATTCCCATGAAGTAGCCACGGGTGTCCTCACCTGCGCTCAGATTGATCGCCGAAGCGGGGACGGCGAGCGGGGTCGTCCCGTTGTAATCCATGGTGAACGCGGGATTGGCCGCGAAACCGCCGGGGTGGATCATCGCCCGCTGCAGCATCATGAAGTTCACGAAGCCCTGCTGCATCCGATCGACGGCCTTGTGGAAGTTCGACATGTCGCCGAGTGACTGGATTATCGTGCCGAGGTCGGCTTCGGAGAAGCCGTCCCAGTTGGCCGCACACCAAGTCGAGCCCGTTACTTCGGCTACGCCCTCGGTCGCGTTGATCTGGTTCAGCGTGCCGAGCAGACCGTGACCGTAAGTGCCCGTGGCGCCGGGTATGACGGTGCCCGTGCTCACGATCGACTTCGGGATGATGCAGCGGAACGGGACCTCGGTTGTGTAGGCCGGGTTGGACTTGACCGTTCCGTCCGGGTTGAAGGCGAACTCGGAGCCGGGGGGGCAACCGTTCTCGTCCAGATAGCAGGGGACGTTCTCGAGGTGCCCGACCACCGTCCTCTGTGTCGTGGTGCCATTGGGGGCGGGCGACTGAATCGGGCTGTTGGGGTCGAACGGTGGGTTGCTGCGGAAGGGGTAGTTGTTGCCGCAGTTGTCCATTCCGGGGTTGCTGGCGGACGTGTTGCTGTAGTCGCACCAGGCATCGACTACGACATCCGGAGAAGTTCCCTGAACCTTGCGGTCTGCGAGGTCGGTATCTCCGTAGTGGTCATAGGCCTCATCGCGAATCTGGACTGCGCGCCCGGTGACGCTTTCTTCCGAGGCAACAGTGAAGTCCCAGGCCATGTAAAGGCTGGAGCGTTCCACTCCGGCCTTGTTGACCAGGTCGTTGATGATCGACTCCATGTGCGCGCGCCGGTCCTCGACGATCTGCTGCTGGGTCGGCAGGTTGTCCCTGTAGACCTCAAAGGCCGTCGGCGCCGGAATCGAATCGCCCTGCGCGTCCTTTAGGTTGCGGAACGCGATGATGTAGCGCTGGCCGAACTCGAAGTTCTTGGCCGGGCGGACGATCAGGTTGACGTCCTCGGTGTTGCCCGGTTTCCGGTTGATGCCGCCGGGATTGTCGCCATTGGGATCAACCGAAGTCGGGTTGGCATCCAGCTCCGCCCAGATAGGCTGACGCTCACCGGTATCGGCGTTGATGATCATCACCGCCTGGTCTGCGTCCTTGTATGCGCTGATGTCATCCAGTGGCACCAGTCCGCTCTTGGCGAATGCGGCCGGGGTTTCGAGTCCAGGGATCTTCAGCGTGATCAGGTTGCCGGGGCTGAATCCGTCACCCTGGTTGATCTCGGTCACCGAGAGGTTCTGCGGGTTGGCGTTGCCGGTATTGATCGGAGTCGAGGCCGGGTTCAGGTTCAGCTGCTTGCCGGTCGGCGTGTTCGCATCCTCCGTGTAGTAGTCGTTGGCAAACGGCTGCAGGCAGACCGTGGTGTCGAACCAGTCGCAGTACTCGGGGTTGTCCCCTAGCGGGACGGTTACGTAGTCGACCGCAGGCTCGCAAAGTGAAGGATCCTCGGCCAGCTTCTTGTTCTTCTTGGCAGTCTTGCTCTTCTTGCCGCTCTTGTACTTACCCAGGACCTGGACGGTCTTGGCGCCGCAGGTGGAAAGCTGCTTCTTGCCGGTCGAGGTCAGGGCCAGCTTGACCGTCTTGGTCTGCGGCTTCTTCTTGAACCTGACCGTCGTCTTCTTGAACCGGTTGGTCTTGCCACCCTGTTTCACGCTCAGCTTGACCTTGGCCTTGCCCTTGCCGGTCTTCTTGACCACGAACGCCAGCTTGTTGGTGCTGAGCAGCGCTGCCTGGTTCTTGGTCGTGATCTTCTTGATCGTCACCTTGGGCTTCTTGTTCTTCGCGCCGGCATGGTCGGCGGCAACGGCGGTGGTAAGGGCGAACGCCATAAGGAGCGCGAACGCCAGCGCGGCGATACGGCGGACGTTCAGCAGGCCTGCGGGGTGATTCATTCGGTTACAACTCCCTCTGTTGTGGCCGACCGGCCGGACAGGACCGGTCAGGCTGGTCATCTGTGATCAGGTTCACGGATAGTAGACCCATTCAGGGAAAAAAGTTGCGCCGTCGCCGTGCCATCCCGACGCACTGTCGCCGGGTGCTCCGCGTGATCCCGCTGATTGAACCGGTGTTCAGCGACTGAGGTCGACGCCGGCCTCGATGCTCTCGACGAACGCGACGACGAGCTCGACGGTCGCCTCGACGTCGGCCAGGTCGACCATCTCGACCGGAGAGTGCATGTACCTGAGCGGGATCGAGACCAGGCCGGTCGGGATACCGGTACGGGAGATCTGCAGCGAGTCGGCGTCGGTGTGGGTCGCGTTGCCGCTCGCCCCGACCGAATACTCGATGCCGGCCGACTCGGCCGCGTCACGAAGCAGCTCGTACAGCCGCGGGGAAAGGGTCGAGCCGCGGCCGATCACCGGCCCGGATCCGAACGGATGGGTGCCGACCTCCTTCTCGTCGATCCCCGGGGCGTCGGTGGCGTGGGTGACGTCGATCGCCACCGCCAGGTCCGGCCTGACCGAGAACGACGCGGTGCGGGAACCGAACAGCCCGATCTCCTCCTGGACCGCCGCGACCGCCGCGAAGCGGGCCTTCAGGCGGTCGTTCTCGTGGCATCTGCGCAGCGCCTCGAGCGCGACGTAAGAGCCAAGCCGGTTGTCCATCGATCGCGAGACCAGCCGGCCGCCGGCCACCGCCAGCGGGTCGGAGTCGATCACCACGGGATCGCCGACCGAGACCAGCTGCTCGGCCTCTTCCCGGTCGCCGGCCCCGATGTCGATGTGCATCTCCTTCAGCTTGACCACCTTCTTGCGCTGGTCCGGGTCGAGCAGGTGGATCGGCTTGCGGCCGGCGACCCCGGGCACCTGGCCTTCGTTGCCGGTCACCGTGACCCGCTGGCCGACCAGGATCTGGGGGTCCCAGCCGCCGATCGGGGCGAAGTAGAGAAAGCCCTTCTCGTCGATGTGGGTGACCACCAGGCCGATCTCGTCGATGTGCCCGACCACCGCGACCAGCGGTGCCTCGGCGTCATCGCCGATCGTCGCCACGCTGGATCCGAGCCCGTCGGTGGTGATCTCGGCAAAGCCGGCGGCGTCGCGCCAGGCTTTCGCGGCCGGCCCTTCGTAGCCGGAGGGCCCTGGGGTTCTGAGCAGTTGGTCGAGCAGCGCGGGAGTGGTCATGCCGGGATTATGGCGGGTGGCGCCGGACCGGTCGCCCGGCGTCGCCCGGCTAGACTGCGCGACGTGATTTCAACCAACCAGTTCAAGAACGGCATGCACATCGAGGTCGACGGATCGATCTTCCGGATCATCGAGTTCCAGCACGTGAAGCCAGGCAAGGGCGGGGCTTTCGTCCGGACCAAGCTGCGCAAGATCGAGGACGGCTCGGTCCAGGACAAGACCTTCAGGGCCGGGGAGAAGTTCCGCCCGGTCCGGACCGAGTCCCGCAAAATGCAGTTCCTGTACGAGTCGGGCGACGCGGTCGTGTTCATGGACAACCGGACCTACGACCAGATCGAACTTCCGGCCGACCTGGCCGCCGATGCGCTGCGCTGGATACAGCCCAACGACGAGGTCGACGTCCTGTTCGTCGACGAACGGGCATCCGAGGTCCAGGTGGCCAGTGCGATCGACGCCCGGGTCAAGCAGACCGAGCCCGGGCTGAAGGGCGACACCGCCTCGGGCGGCGGCAGCAAGTCGGCGACGCTCGAGTCCGGGGTGGAGGTCCAGGTGCCGCTGTTCATCGAAGAGGGCGAGCTGATCAGGGTTGACACCCGGAGCGGTGAGTACGTCTCGCGGGCCTAGGGATCGGTGAGCATCTGTTGCGGGCCCGGCCCCGCGCCTGCTTCTCCTGGTCTGTCGGGCCCGAGCGACGCCGCCGTGCTTCATAACGGGGTTCGCCCCTACGGAGCTTGTCCACACGGCGGGAGGGGCCCCGCTCGCAGGGGGAGGGCATGATCCAGACCGACATCACGCTCGCCGCCCGGCCGCGCGGTTTTCACCTGGTCACCGACGAGGTGGTGGCGGGGCTTCCAGAGCTGCGGGAATTCCGGGTCGGCCTGCTTCACTTGATGATCCGCCATACCTCGGCCTCGCTCACCCTGAACGAGAACGCCTCGTCGGACGTGCGGCGGGACTTCCGCTCCTGGGCAGACGAGGTGGCTCCCGAGCGGCCGGCCGGTTTCAACTGGACCCACACGATCGAGGGCCCCGACGACATGCCGGCCCACATCAAGGGGAGCCTGACCGGCTTCGACCTGACCCTGCCGGTGCGCGACGGCCGGCTCCACCTGGGCACCTGGCAGGGCATCTACCTCTGCGAACACCGCGAGCACGGCGGCCCCCGCTCCCTGACCGCGACCATCTGGGGCGAGCGGGCCTGAGCCGCCCTTTGACGGGAACGAACCGGACCACGAGTGTGGTCGGGCCTGCTGCCGGGCCGGGAGACAGGGTCCGGGGGTGGGATCAATATCCTTTGGCGATGCGCCGATCCGACCAGCGCCGCGACGCGGTGTTCGCCTGCTACCAGCGGGATGTCACCGACCGGCCGCTTTCCGTCCTGCTTTCCGACGCCAAACCGTTCACGGTCGAGCTGGCCGAAGGAGTCGACCGGCACCGTGAGGAGCTCGACGAGGTTATCGCCGAGTATTCAGAGGGCTGGGAGCTGAGCCGGATCGCGCCGCTGGAGAAGAACATCATGCGGGTGGCGATCTTCGAGATGAACTACAGCGACGACGTCCCCGCCGAGGTGGCGATCGACGAAGCGGTCGAGATGGCGAAGAAGTTCAGTCGCGCCGAAGCGCCGGGATTCGTCAACGGGATCCTGGGAGCGGTTGCCGAAGAGATGAAGGCGGAGGCGTCATGACCCGGCTGGAAGAGATCCGGGACCGGCTCAATCAGATCACTGCCGAGCTCGAGGACGAACGGGTCAGCGATACCGAAGCCGCCGGCCTGGCCGGTGAGGCAGCCGAGCTGACGGCGGAGGCCGCTACCGAGGCAGCCGCGGCGATCGAGAAGCTGGACCGCGAACGGTGATCCGGGCCGGTGCCGGGGCCGAGCCATGGCTTCGGGCAGACCGCGTCCAGAGGTCGCTCCGGAGGCCCCGGGGATGAGTTACCCGGACGACCTGCGTGAGGCGGTGGACCGGCACCTGGAGACGCTCGACTTCTCCGGCGAGCCCGGGACGGCCGGATTGGGCAAGGCGATGCGCTACTCGCTGTTGGCCGGCGGCAAGCGGATCCGCCCCGTGCTCTGCCTGGCCACCGCCCGCTCGCTCGGCCAGCCGATCGGCGACTATCTGGGTATCGCCGCGGCACTGGAGATGGTGCACACCTATTCGCTGGTCCACGACGACCTGCCGGCGATGGACGACGACGACCTGCGCAGGGGCAAGCCGACCGCCCACATCGAGTTCGGCGAGGCGGTGGCCATCCTGGCCGGGGACGGCCTGTTCGCCGAAGCGGTCCGGATCATGGCTTCGGTCCCGGCCGATCCGGGCCGGGTCCTGGAAGCGGTCCGCCTGCTGGCGGCCGCGACCGGGGTCGAAGGCATGGTCGGGGGTCAGTACGTAGACGTCTCCGGGCAGGATCTGGATGCGGACGGCCTGAGGCGCCTTCATTCGCTCAAGACCGGGAGGCTGATCCAGGTGAGCGTCGAGTCGGCGCTGGCGCTCGGCGGGGTGCAGGACGGGCGACGGGATTCGTACCGCCGGTTTGCCACCGAGCTCGGGATCCTGTTTCAGATCGTCGACGACATACTCGATGTCACGGGGAGCGATGAGGAGCTGGGAAAGCCCCAGGGCAGCGACGAACGACACGGAAAAGTCACCTATGTAAGCCTTTACGGGCTGGACCGGGCCCGGGAACTCTCGGCCGAGTCCCACCGGCAGGCCCTGGCGGCCCTGGAGGGGATCGACGGCGAAAGCGAAGACCTGAGGCGGATCGCCGACTACATTTACCGGAGAGAACAGTGAGCAACCAACCGGAAGAGAAGGTTCCGATCCTGCCCGGGATCGATTCGCCGGCCGACCTGGAAGGCCTTGACGACGAGCAGCTACAGCAGCTGGCGGGAGAGGTGCGGGCCTACATAATCGACGTGATCGGCGAGATCGGCGGCCACTTCGGCGCCAATCTGGGAACCTGCGAGATCGCGGTCGCGCTGCACAGCATGCTCGAGTCCCCGCGGGACAAGATCCTCTGGGACGTCGGCCATCAGGCCTACCCGCACAAGGTCCTCACCGGCCGGCGGGACGAGCTGAGGACGATCCGGAAGTACCACGGGCTCGCCCCGTTCTGCTCGATTCCGGAATCCGAGCACGACATCATGGGGGCCGGCCATGCCTCCACCTCGATCTCCTATGGGGTCGGCCTCAAGGAAGCCATGCGGAACGGGATCGGTGAAGACGGCCGGGTCGTCGCGGTAATCGGGGACGGTGCGCTGACCGGAGGCGTCGCCTACGAGGCGATGCACGCGGCGGGCGGCCTCGGAACGCCGATGGTGATCCTGCTGAATGACAACGGGATGTCGATTTCTCCCAACGTCGGGGCGCTTTCCAGCTACTTCCAGCGGACCCGGCTCAAGCCGGGCCTGTTCCACGCCCGGGAGGGAGTGGAGGACAGGCTGACCAAGCTGCCGCTAGGGCTCGGCAAGCGGATCGAGCGGCTCGGCCCGGAGCTGAAGTCGGCGATCAAGGCCTACTGGGCGCCCGGGCTGATGTTCGAGGAACTCGACCTGGCCTACATGGGAATCATCGACGGCCATGACGTCGGCGCGATCCGGCGCGCCCTGCACGAGGCGCTGGAGGCGGACCGCCCGGTCGTGGTGCACGTGCACACGGTCAAGGGGCGGGGGTTCGCCCCGGCCGAAGAGGGTGGGCTGGCCGGGATGGAGGAGTGGCACGCGGCGAAGCCGGGCTCGATCGTCAACGGTGAGCCGGCCGGCAAACCGAAGCTGGTGCCGGTCCAGGAGTCGGATGCGCCGGCCGCGATCGCGCCGGAGATCCTCGAAAAGCCTGAGCCGAAGGCGGCCCCGCCCCAGTACACACAGGTCTTTTCCGACGCGATCGTCAGCGAAGCAGAGGCCGATCCGGCGGTGATCGGGATCACCGCGGCAATGGCCGGGGGCGCCGGGCTCCAGAGGCTGGCCGACGAGCGGCCGGAGCAGTACTACGACGTCGGCATCGCCGAGCAGAACGCGGTCCTGATGGCCAGCGGGATCGCCCTGCAGGGCGGCAAGCCGGTCTGCGCGATCTACTCCACCTTCCTCCAGCGGGCCTACGACCAGATCGTGCACGACGTCTGCCTGCAGGAACTCGACGTCACCTTTGCGATGGACCGGGCCGGCCTGGTCGGCGATGACGGGCCGACCCATCACGGGGCGTTCGACATCGCCTATTTCCGCTCGCTGCCCAACGTGGTCGTGATGGCGCCCCGGGACGAGGCGATGCTGGTGCACATGCTGCACACGGCGATCGGCCATCCCGGTCCGGCCGCGCTCAGGTATCCGCGCGGCGTGGCCGAAGGAGTCGAGCTGCCGGCCGAAGCCGAGGCGGTGCCGGTCGGAACCGGCGAGACACTGAGGAACGGAGAGCGGGTCGCGCTGCTCGGATACGGCTCGGGCGTCGGCGTCGCCCTCGAGGCGGCCGACCTGCTCGAGGCAGAAGGGCTCAGGCCGACCGTGGCCGACGCCCGGTTTGCCAAACCGCTCGACAGCGAACTGATCGAGCGGCTCGCGCTCGGTCACGATCTGCTGGTGACGGTGGAGGAGGGGGTGCTCCAGGGAGGGTTCGGCTCGGCCGTGATCGAGCATCTCGAGGACAGCTTCTCCAACCCGGGCGAGCGGGCCCGGGTTCTCAGGATCGGCCTGCCGGACCGCTACGTGACCCACGGCAAGCCGGACCTGCTCCACGAGGAGGTCGGCTTCACCGGGCAGTCGGTCGCCGAGCAGGTGCTGGCCGCGACCGGCGGCAAAGTCAAGTCGGGCTGACCCGACCCGGGCCGTTGACCGGGCGATCGGGCCGGGCCGGGTTCGACCCGACCCGGTGTGGCCGGGTCAGCCGGGTGTGGTCGGTCAGGTGTGGTCGGCGACCAGGCGCAGCACTTCGGCACCGTGTCGGTCCAGGAAGGCCGGGCCGACGCCGCTGATCTCGCCCAGGGAATCCCGGTCTGCCGGCTTGACCGTGGCGATCGCGGTGAGCGTCCGGTTACTGGCGACGTGGTAGGCGGGCCGGTCGCCCGCGGCGGCGAGCCGCCACCGGCGCAGGATCTCGAACAGCTCGGCATCTCCGGGGGCGAGCTCGGGCGGCGGGCTCGACGTGCTCCGTTTCGGGTTCGCCCGCGACTTCTTGACCGCGATCGTCTCCGGGTCGGGAAGCCAGTCATCGGGGTCGCAGACGTCGCAGCAGCGGCCTGACGGCGCGGTCGGCGAACCGTCTCCGAAATGATCGAGCAGCTGGCGACGGCGGCACCGGTCGGAGAAGCTGAATGCCTCGACCGCACGGTACGCCCGCCAGCCCCGGTCCTCGGCAACCCGGCAGGCGGCGGCGACGGCGCGGGAATCGAATCCGTCGCCCAGTTCGATTTCGAGCCGCCCGCCGGGAGCCGGGTCGACCTGGACTGCCCCGGCCCGCTCGGCCACGGCGAGCCGGATGCGCTGTTCGTCGTTCCGGGGGGCCTCGATCACCACCCGGCGGGGGTGCCCGTTGTGGTTCTCTCCGAGCGATTCGACGTACGCCCTCACGTCGGCCGGGTCCACCTTGCGGCGCTCGTTGAAACGGACAAGCCGGCCGAGATCGGAGCGCATGGCCAGCAGCACGGCCCGGGCCGGCTCGCCGTCGCGTCCGGCCCGCCCGGCCTCCTGGTAGTAGGCCTCGACGCTCGACGGGATCGCCCAGTGCCAGACCGAGCGCACGTCGGCCTTGTCGATCCCCATGCCGAAAGCGTTGGTCGCGACCACGATCTCCGCATCGCCGGACATGAAACGGTGCTGGGCCGAGGCCCGGTCGTCCGGGGGCATGCCGGCGTGGTAGCCGACCGCCCCGAGGCCGGATGCCCTCAGCTCTTCGGCCAGCTCCTCGGTGTCACGGCGGGTACCGCAGTAGACGATCGCCGGCCGGTTGGCCGGATCGGAGAGCCCGTGTTCCAGCAGCGCCCGCTTGCGCGCTTTGGAGCCTTTGCCCTCCAGGGCGACCGTGTCGAAGCTCAGGTTCGGGCGGTCGAACCCGGAGTGGATCCGGGCCGGTTCGTCCATGCCCATCCGTTGGGCGATCTCGTCGGCCACCTGCTCGGTGGCGGTGGCGGTACAGGCCATCACCGTGGGTCGGCCGAGCCGCTCCGCGACCTTGGGGAGCCGCAGGTAGTCGGGGCGGAAGTCGTGTCCCCATTCCGACAGGCAGTGGGCTTCGTCGATCGCCAGCAGGTCGATCTCGCGCGAGGACAGCAGGTCGAGGAACGACGAAGAGGCGAACCGCTCGGGCGAGCAGTAGGCGATCCGGGCCGAACCATCTCTCACACTCTCGAACGAAGCGCGGAGCGCCTCTTCGGGCAGTCCGGAGGCGAACATCACCGCCGGGTGCCCGTCACTGCGCAGCCGGCGAACCTGGTCGGCCATCAGCGCGATCAGCGGGCTGACCACCAGGGTCAGGCCGGGACCGACCAGGCCGGGAACCTGGTAACAGAGGCTCTTGCCGCCGCCGGTCGGCATCACGATCAGACTGTCCCGCCCGGCGAAGGTCGCCTCGATCGCCTCGCGCTGCCCCGGCCGGAACGCGGCGTGACCCATGTGGCCGAGGATCGCCTCGGGTTCGGGCGGTCCGTCGAAGAACCGCAGCGGCGTGGCCGGGACGGTTTCGATCCCCTCGAGCCCCTGGAGCGCCAGGGTCGCCTCGGCCTCCTCGCCGAACCGCGGCGTTTCGGGATCGGGCGACCCGCGGTGGTCAGGTGGCCGGTCGGCCACCAGGCCCGCGATCCGTCCGGACAGCCCGGTGACCCCTTCCCTCTGGTCGTCGTCCAGTTCGCTCCAGGCCGATCGCAGGGCGTCCAGATCCCGGTCGATCGCCGGGTCGCGCGTCCGTTCGACCGACTCGGCTTCGAGCCGCTCGACCAGCAGATCGGCCTGTTCGGAGAAAGTCGTCACCGGCTCAGACTAGAGACAGGTCCCGACGGCAAATCCTCGCCCCGGGCCACCCGCCGTCCGGCCCCAGCTACGCGAAAACCCCGCCGGGTAAGCGAGGTTTTCGGTACTGCTTGGGGAGGAGAGAGATTTTTATCTCTTTATGTGTTGTGGATCACTGGGAGGTAGGTGGGCTCATGATGCGCCGCGGGCGCTATACCGCGTTATCGCGGTATGTGCCATGTGAGCGGCGCCGAACCCGACCAGGAAGATTGCGACAAAGGTGTGGCCCCCGGCAAGGCCTGCCGCGATGCCGAGGCCGATGATCACGGCTGCGAGCATGCGGTCTATGCCGGCGTGGGCGGCGACCGGTAGCCGGCCGCGGTCGATGCCGGCGAGCGTGTCGAGCGGCGCCGCCTCGGAAAGGGCGACTCCGATCAGCAGGCTGCCGATGAAGAACGAAACCAGCCCGACCACGGGGTCGGAGCTGAGCAGGAACGGCACGACCATCAGCAACGGGGCGGTGGCCAGTACCACGGCGTTGTGAGTCTCGAGTTTGACGGTGCGATTGATCATGCTGAGAACCGGACCAAAAGCTATTCCCCGCGACCCCGTTTGTGTGTGCGCGAGGTCACATTTCGGGTCGTTGGTCCCGGGTCTGGCGCTATGGATCCAGCCAGGCCGGGATCGCCACCGGACCGTTCTCCGGCGGTACCGTTCCCGGATGGCCCGAAAACGAGCCCGATTGGACCTGGTCCTCGCCGAGCGCGGCCTTTTCCCGTCGCGAACCGCTGCCGCGCAGGCGATCCGGGCCGGCCACGTGAAGCTCGGAACCGATGGGCGGGTGGCGATCAGGCCCAGCCAGGAAGTCGACCCCGGTCAGGAATTCGAGATCGCCGAAATCAGGCGATACGTGTCGAGGGGCGGGATCAAGCTTGAGAATGCGCTCGACTCGCTCGGCGTAGGCGTCGCCAACCGGCTCTGCCTCGACGTCGGTGCGTCGACCGGCGGGTTCACCGACTGCCTGCTGCAGCGGGGCGCCCGGCACGTGATCGCACTCGACGTGGCCTATGGTCAGATCGATGCCGGGTTGCGGGCCAGCCCCGACGTGACCGTGATCGAACGGCTGAACGCGCGGAACCTGGCGCGTTCCGACCTCGAGTACCGGCCGGAGCTGGCGGTGATCGACGTCTCGTTCATCTCGCTGACCAAGGTGCTGGACGCCGTGGTCGCCACGCTGGCCCCGGCAGGCGAGCTGCTGGCGATGGTCAAGCCCCAGTTCGAGCTGGGCCGCAGGCGGGTCGGGAGGGGCGGAGTGGTGCGCGATCCCGACGATCGCCGCGAGGCGGTGACCGGGGTGGCCGACTTCGCCCGGGGGCTCGGGTTGAATCTGCTCGGCGTCGCTCCGACCGGGCTGCCGGGCCCGAAAGGCAACCTCGAAACTTTCCTCTGGCTGGGCCGGGCCGGCGAGGGAGCGGAAGACGGAGCCGCACTCTGCGAAGGTGTGGCCATATGAGCCAACCGGTAGCGCTCCTTTTCAGCCACGGCCACGCCGAAGGGATCGAGCGGGCGATCGAGGTCTGCCGGGCGGCCGCCGGGCGCCACGGCTGGGACCTGGTCACCGGCGAGGAGCGGGACGAGCGTCAGCCCGAGCTCTGCGTGGTCCTCGGCGGTGACGGCACCGTGTTGCGGGCGCTCAGGGCGATGTCAGGGACCGGCACTCCGGTGTTCGGCATCAATTTCGGACGGGTCGGCTTTCTCGCCGGGGTGGAAAGCGGCCAGATCGAGCTCGGCCTCGACCGGGCCTTCGCCGGTGACACCGAGGTGATCGATCTTCCCGGCCTCGAGGCAAGGACCGACACCGCGGACGCGATCGCGCTAAACGACGTCAGCTTCGCCCGCCGGCCCCGGGCCGGCGTTGCCGAGCTGAGCTACCGGATCGCCGGCGAGGAGGTCGGCCACGTTCGCTGTGACGGGCTGGTCGCGGCGACTTCGACCGGCTCTACCGGCTACAACCTGGCCAACAACGGGCCGATCCTGGCCTGGGGCGTGGAGGGCTACGTGGTCAGCTACATCGCGCCGCACACCCTGACCGCCAGGGCGCTTGTCGTGGCGCCCGGCGACGTGCTCCACGTCGTGAACCACCGAGGGCGCGACAGTGTCGATGTCGCCGCCGACGGCATCCAGATCGGCGAGCTCGATCCCGGGGCCGAAGCCGAAGTCAGCTTCCGCCACGATCTGGCCCGCCTGGCCCAGCTCCCCGGCTCCAACTTCTACCACCGGATCCGCGAGAAGTTCGGCCACCTGGCCGTCTGAGCGAAGTCTCCGGGCGGCGCGCGGCACGGTCGGCGAGGGCATCACCGACGCGGCCGCCGGAGCCGCCGGTTCGTCCGCTGCTGCTGGTAGACAGGGCCCATGCTGCGCGAGCTCAGGATCGAAAACCTCCTCTTGATCGAGCGGGCCGAGCTGCTGTTCGGGGAGGGCCTGAACGTGCTGACCGGCGAGACCGGCGCGGGCAAGACCGTGCTGGCCCACTCGCTCGACCTACTTATGGGTGGCAAGGCGAAGCGGGGCATAGTACGGCCGGGCGCGCCCGAGGCCTGGGTCGAAGGCGTGTTCGACCTGCCGGTGGGCTGGCGGGACGACCCGCTGCTCGCCGAAGCGCTGGACCGCCTGCCGGCCGGAAGCGAAGAGATCGTGCTGGGGCGCCGGGTCTCATCCGGTGGGCGGACCTCGGCCTTCCTCGGGGGCAGGGCGGCCACGGCGGCCGACCTGGGCCGGCTCGGGGGGCGGCTGATCGCCTTCTACGGCCAGCACGAGCACCGCAGGCTGACCATCGGCTCGGCCCAGTTGGCGATGGTCGACGGCGCCGGGGGCGATCCCCAGCGCGACCGGCTGGACCGGTATCAACAGCTGTACGAACAGCACCGGACGGCCGGCCGAAAGCTGCAGAGCCTGCTGGAGCGCGACCGGGCCCGTGAGCGTGACCTCGATCTGCTCCGGTTCGAACTGGACGAGATCGACGCGGCCCGGCTCGAGTCCGGCGAACGGGACGGCCTCGATGCCGAGCGTGAGCGGCTGCGCCACGCCGAGGGTCTGAGCGAGGCGGCCGCGCTGGCCGGCGCATGCATCGCCGGCGACGGGGAGAGCGAAGGCGCGCGGGGGCAGCTGGCCAGGGCGAGTCAGGCGCTGGCTTCGGTGACCGGGTTCGACCGGGCCCTGGATCCTTTGATCGACCGGGTCGAGAGCCTTTCGCTGGAGCTCGAGGATGCCGGCGTCGATCTGGCCCGCTACCGCGACGGGATCGAGGCCGACCCCGACCGGCTGGCCGAGGTCGAGCAGCGACTCGAGCTGATCGACCGGCTTCAGCGCAAGCATGGAGGGACCTTCGAAGCGGTCATGGCGCACGCCGATCGCTGCCGCTCGGAGATTGAGAGTCTCGAGCACAGTGAGGACCGGGAACGCGAGCTCCGCGAAGCGGTCGAGCGGCTCGGGACCGAGCGGGCAGAGGCCGCGGCCGAGCTTTCTGCCGGGCGCCGCGAGGCGGCGCAGGGACTGGCCTCGGACGTCACCGGGGACCTCGAGGCCCTGGCCATGCCCGGGGCCGCATTGACCATCGAGTTGGTCGAGCGGGATGACGGGCCGGGACCAGGTGGGGCGGAGTCGGTCGAATTCATGCTGACCCCGAACCCGGGGATGGAGAAGATGCCGCTTCGGGATACGGCCTCGGGCGGAGAGCTCTCGCGGGTGATGTTGGCCCTGGCAGGGCGCGAAACCGGCGACCGGGACCGCGTCCTCGTATTCGATGAGATCGACGCCGGGATCGGGGGCAACACGGCGGCAGCGGTCGGTGAGCGGCTGCACGAGGTGGCCGGGTCCGGTCAGGTGATCGCGATCACCCATCTGGCCCAGGTCGCTTCGCGGGCCGACCACCATTTCGCGATAGACAAGGATTCCGGTGCCGAACCGGCGACCGCCACCGTCTCGGCGATTTCCGGGGAAGACCGGATCGCCGAAATCCGGCGGATGCTGGGCGCCGACGGGGAAAGCGAGGCGGCGACCACCCACGCCCGCGAACTGGTGGGCTCCCGGCGGTAGGCATTACGCTCAGGTGGTGAGCACCCTGGCCAAACGGCTCCGTTCAAGGCGCGACCGCGGGCGGGGGTCGGTCGAGGGCAGGCCCGTGGACCGCGACCTGCCCAGGACCGAAGGCCGCATCCGGCCCGGTCGCAAGACCAAGGACCTGGTCAAGAGCCTCGGGCCGGGCGATATCGCGGTGATCGGTCATCGCAACATCGACCGCATCGCGGCCGAGGACCTGGCTGCCAGCGGGGTGGGCGCGGTGCTCAACAACGAGCCCTCCTCGGACGACCGCTACCCGAACCGCGGGCCGTTGATCCTGGTCGAGGCCGGCGTCCGGCTGGTCGATTTCCCCGACGTCGACCTGTTCGCGCTGGTCGAAGACGGCCAGCTGGTCGAGCTGGCCGGCCCGGAGCTGAGGCGCGACGGGATCCCGCTGGCGACCGGTATCGAGCAGCTCAAGCCCGACCTCGATCGGCGGATCGCCCGGCAGCAGGAGGAGATCCATCTCGCGCTGGCCGAATTCGCGGAGAACACGGTCACCCACGTCCGCGACGAGAGCGAGCTCTTGAGCGGCAACATCCCGCTGCCGGACACGACGACCGACTTCCGCGACCGCCACGTGCTGATCGTGGTGCGTGGCCCCGACTACAAACGGGACCTACGGGCGCTGCGGGCCTACATTCGCGACGTCCGTCCGATCCTGGTCGGCGTGGACGGTGGGGCCGACGCGATCCGGGAGGCCGGATACCGGCCGGACATGGTCCTCGGCGACATGGATTCGGCCACCGACGCAACGCTCAAGTCCGGGGCCGAGCTGATCGTCCATGCTTACAGCAGCGGAAAGGCACCGGGCCGGCAACGGCTGGTCGACCTCGGGCTCGAGCACACGGTGCTGCCGTCGGTCGGTACCAGCCAGGACGTGGCGATGCTGATGGCCTACGAGAAAGGGGCGTCGCTGGTGGTCACGGTCGGCGCCCACTTCAACCTGATCGAGTTCCTCGACAAGGATCGGGCCGGGATGTCGTCTACCTTCCTGACCAGGCTGAGGATCGGCGAGGTGCTGGTCGATGCCAAGGGCGTGAGCCGGCTTTACAGCCCGGGCCTGTCGACCGGGCCGCTGCTGCTGTTCCTCGGCGCGTTCCTGGTCCTGGCGGTGATCGTGGTGCTCAGCTCGCCCGCCCTGGCCGACCTGTTCGACCTGATCTGGCTGAAGCTCAAGATCTGGCTCGGCGTCTGAGACCATAGGCTTGCGAAATGGGATACAGCGCCCGCTACCACGCGGCCTCCCTGGCCGCCGTCTTCCTCGCCCTGGCGATCGGGATCCTGATCGGCTCGGAGTTCGGCGGCGACCTGCTCACCGAGACGAAGAAGGACATCGAACAGAGCCTGACCAGCGACCTGGACAACGCCCGGGACGAGATCGACGACCTGAACCAACAGCTCGAGTGGTCCGACGATTTCGGCAACCGGGCCTACCCGTTGCTGATCGATTCGAGGCTGGCCGGCCAGCGGATCGGGCTGGTCAGCTTCGGTGAATTGCCTTCGGGCATCACCAAGTCGGTGGAGACGGCACTGGTCCCGACCGGGGCGAAACTGGTAGCCGTGGGCGCGGTCCGCCAACCGCCGTCGGTCGACCGGCTCGGCCGGGTCCTCGGCGGCGATGGGAAACGGGTGAGCGGCAACCGCGACGAGTTGCTGCAGAAGTACGGGATCGTGGTCGGGCGTCAGCTGGTAAACGGCGGCCGGGTCCTTCGGGCCACCCGCAGCGAGCTGATGTCGCAGACCAGCGGTCAGTTCGGCAACCTCGACGGCCTGGTCCTGTTCCGTGGCGACCTGAGCGAGCTGGAGTCCGAGGAAGAGGCCGAGAGCGAACTGCTCGACGAGTCGATCATCAGGGGCGCCGACTCGACCCGGGCCAAGCTGGTCGGGGTCGAGCAGGTCTCGACCGAACCGTCTTCGATCGAGTTCTATTCCGAGAACGAGATAAACAGCGTCGACAACATCGAGCAGCCGGCCGGCAAGGTCAGCCTGGTCTTTGCGCTGGGCGGGGCCGAGGGCAGCTTCGGGGTCAAGGACGGCGCCGACCGGGTCCTTCCGGAACTGCTGAAGCCGGTCGATCGGTCGGCGGACCGGCAGTCGGCCGGGAAGCAGGGCTGACCAGTCACCTGGGCCGGTTTCCCGCTCGCGATCCTGGTCGCGATCCTGATCGTGCCGCCCGGGGTCAGGGGTCTGGTCCGGGCGGGGCTGGTCCGGGAGAACTACCGGGGCGAGCAGCTTGCCTTCCCGCTGGGCGCGATCCTGGTCACGGCCGCGCTGGTCACTCTGGCGCCGCTGGCGGTACTCGACGACCGGGCCGGTCTGGACCTGCTGGATCCCGGGCTGAGGCGCTGGATCGTCTATTTGATCGGCATCGCCTTTCTCGGCCTGCTGGACGACTCGCTCGGCCTCGGCGCCAGCCCGGACACGCCGCGGGGCTGGCGCGGGCACGCCGCGGCGCTTACCCGCGGCGAGCTCTCGACCGGGGCGGTCAAGGCCCTGGGTGCGCTCGCCCTCGCCGCCTACGTGGTCGCCGGCACCGGCAACGAGTGGCTCGGCTACATCCGGGACGTGGCGCTGCTGATCCTGGCGACCAACCTGTTCAACCTGTTCGATCTGCGGGGCGGCCGGGTCGAGAAGGCGCTGTTCACCCTGCTGGTCTGCTTCTGCCTGTTCGGGTGGACGCTGGTGCCGATCGAACTGCTCGGGGTCTTCGTCGGGCCGTTCGTGGTCTCGATCGCGTTCACCCTGAGGGACCGGGCCATGCTGGGCGACACCGGATCCAACCTGGCCGGAGCGATCGCCGGGGTTTGGATGCTGACCGAACTCGACGAGACGGGCCGCCTGATCGCGCTGGGGGTGGTGGCCGCGATCACTGTGTTCGGGGAGTTCCGCTCGATCTCGAAAACGATCGATGAAATTCCGCCCCTGCGGTTTATAGACTCCCTGGGGAGAGCCAAGTGAGCGACCGCAGCCAAGGAGAAACCCGCTTCATCTTCGTCACCGGCGGGGTACTCTCGGCACTCGGCAAAGGAATCGCTTCGGCATCGATCGGCCGCCTCCTGGTCTCGCGCGGATTCCGGGTCCAGATCCAGAAGTTCGACCCGTACATGAACGTCGACCCCGGCACGATGAGCCCGTTCCAGCACGGCGAGGTGTTCGTGACCGAGGACGGGGCCGAGACCGATCTGGACCTCGGGCACTATGAGAGGTTCACCGACGAGAACACGTCCCGCGCCTCGAACGTCACCGCGGGATCGGTCTACAACGCGGTGATCAACCGTGAGCGGCGCGGCGACTATCTCGGCGCAACGGTCCAGGTGATCCCGCACATCACCGACGAGATCAAGAACCGAATCCTGATCGTGGCCGAGACCAAGCAGGTCGATTTCGTGATCACCGAGATCGGCGGGACGGTCGGGGACATCGAGTCACTGCCGTTCCTGGAGGCGATCCGCCAGCTCTACACCGACCTCGGCCCCCGCCGGGCGATGTTCATCCACCTGACCCTGGTCCCGTACATCAAGCACGCGGGCGAGATGAAGACCAAGCCGACCCAGCATTCGGTCAACGAGCTGAGGAGGATCGGCATCCAGCCCCATGCCCTGATCTGCCGGTCGGTGTCCGGGCTCGACCATGACATCCGCAAGAAGATCGCCCAGTTCGCCAGCCTGCCGACCGAGTCGGTGATCTCCGGCCAGGACGTTGAGAACGTGTACCGGATCCCGTTGATGTACCGGGCCGAGGGCCTCGACGACTTCATCCTCGACCACTTCAACATGGATGGCCCGCCGCCCGACCTGCTCGAGTGGGAGGAGATGCTCCGCATGGCCGACCGGGCTGAAGGGGAAGTCCGGATCGCGCTGGTCGGCAAGTACGTGCAGCTCGCCGATTCCTACAAGTCGGTGATCGAGGCGCTGGAGCACGGCGGGATCCACAACGGGGTGGAGGTCGGGATCGACCTGGTCGACTCGGAGGACTTCGATGTGACCCGGCTCGACGGGGTCGACGGGGTGCTGATCCCCGGGGGCTTCGGTGAGCGCGGGGTGGAGGGCAAGGTCGAGGCCGCCCGCTACGCGCGGGAGAACGGCATCCCGTACCTCGGCATCTGCCTCGGCATGCAGATCGCGGTGATCGAGTTCGCCCGCTCGCTGGCCGGCATGGACGGGGCCAACTCGGCCGAGTTCGACCCCGAGACCCCGTTTCCGGTGGTCGACCTGCTGCCCGAGCAGAAGGAGGTCTCCGACATGGGCGGCACGATGCGGCTCGGGGCCGACCCGGTCAAGCTGCATCCCGGGACCAGGGCGCTGGAGATCTTCGGCGAGGCGGTGATCTACAAGCGCCACCGCCACCGCTATGAGGTCAACAACCTGCTGCGCACCCGGCTCGAGGACCAGGGTCTGGTCTGCAGCGGTACCTCGCCCGACGAGCGCCTGGTCGAGATCATCGAGCTGGCGGACCACCCGTTCTACGTCGCTTCGCAGTTCCACCCCGAGTTCAACTCGCGGCCGAACCGGCCCGAGCCGCTGTTCAGGGAGTTCATGAAGGCGGCCGCCGGGCGGGCCACGGAATTGCGCGGCAGCCGAGCCGATTCGATCGGGGACCGGGTGGAGACCTGAAGTGAACCGCGGCGCCCGCCCAGAGACCGTCTGAGCACACCGTGGGCCGATTCGCCCGGCTCTGCGAGATCGCCAGCCCGACCGGGGAGGAGGGCGAGGTCGCGGCCGATGTCCGGCGGGAGCTCGAAAGCTTCGGGCTCGAGGTCGCCGAAGACGACGCCGCCGTTCCGGCCGGGGCCGGGGCCGGGAACCTGCTGACCCGGATTCCCGGCACGGGCGAGCGCTGGGTCGCCTTCTGTGCCCATCTCGACACGGTGCCCCACGACGGGCCGATCGAGGTGGTGCTGGAAGACGGCATCTACCGCAGCAGGGGGGAGACGATCCTCGGCGCCGACAACAAGGCGGCGGTCGCGGTCCTGGTCGAGCTGGCGGCCAGGCACGCGGAGTCCCCGGCCGAGGCCGGGATCGAGCTGCTTTTCACGGTGGCCGAGGAGCAGGGGTTGAAAGGGGCCGCGCAGTTCGACGTTTCGCAGCTCAGGTCGCGGGTCGGCTACGTGCTCGACCACGCGACCGCGATCGGCGAAGTGATCACCGCGGCGCCGACCCACATGGCGATCGAAGCCGATTTCACCGGGGTCGAGGCCCATGCCGGGCTGAAGCCGGAAACGGGCCGCTCGGCGATCGCGGCGGCGGCCTCGGCGATCTCCGAGCTGGAACTCGGTCGGCTCGATTCCGGGACCACCGCCAACATCGGCACGATCGCAGGCGGCAGTTCCGGCAACGTCGTCCCGGGCGCCTGCCGGGTTACCGGCGAGGCCCGTTCGACCGATCCCGAGCGGGTCACCGCGGTGATTGCGGCAATGAGCGACTCGATGGTCTGGGCGGCATCGGAGGCCGGGTGCGAGGTCGAGATCGTCACCTACGAGCACTTCCGCGGCTACCGGATTCCGGATGGCGCCGACTCGCTCCGGATCGCCGAGGCAGCCCTGCGGTCGCGCGGGCACGAGCCGATACGGATCCCTACCGGCGGCGGTTCCGATGCCAACGTGTTCATCGCCGCAGGCCTCGACTTCCTGCTGCTCGCGAACGGGACCTTCGAGAACCACACGGCCGACGAGTCCGTCCCGCAGGCCAACCTCGGCGAGATGCTCGAGATCTGCGAGGCGATCGTCAGCGAGGCGGGCCGGTGCTGAAGCTGAGGCGGGCCACCGTGACCTCGGTGGACCCGCTCGAGACCGAGCTCGACGGCGAGCTGCGCCGGGCCTGGTGCGACGAGGGCCTGACCGGGCCGTGTGAGGTCGGCGACGAGGTCGTCGTCAACACCGAAGCGCTCGACCTCGGTCTCGGCTCGGGCGGCTTCGACGTCGTCTGCGTGAACCTGACCAGGGGCCTCTCGGGGGAGGGCGGCGGGGGCGAACACGTGATGAAGCTGAACTACAGTCCGATCCAGCACCCGGTGGCGACGATCGAGCGCGAGGTCGGCCGGCCGGGCATCGCCCCGAGCCTGCGGTCGCCGGTGCTGGCGATCGGCCTGCACGGCCACCTCGCCCCGGTCGCCTGGGCGGTCGCCGAACGGGCAAGGCAGAACGGTACGGACCGGCCGCGGGTCGGCTACGTGCAGACCGGCGGCGGTGCGCTGCCGGGCTCACTGTCCCGGGACGTCGCCGAGCTGTGCGAGCGCGGGCTGATCTCCGACCACATCACCGCCGGGCCGGCCTACGGTGGTTCGGCCGAGGCGATCACCGTGGTCGGCGCGATCGACGCGGCGACCGCGGGCTGGCTCGACGGCGTGATCGCCGGGCCGGGGCCGGGCATACTCGGCTCGGCCACCGACTACGGCCACGGGGGGATGGTCGCACTCGACGTCTTGCATGCGGCGCTCGCCCTGGGGGCACCCGCGATTCTCGCGCCGAGGCTCTCGGCGGCCGACCCCCGGCCCCGGCACCGCAAGCTCAGCCATCACTCCCGCGCCGTGCTGGAGCTGCTGCTCGACGGGGTGGAGCTTCCGCTGCCGGAGCGGGCCGCAGGGATCGACATGGACGAGATCGGCGATCTCGTCTCGCGGCTCGGGACGGGCAGGCACCGGGTCACTTTCGAGCCGGTCGACCTGGACGGCTACGCCCGCTCGGGCCTGCCCAGGCGTTCGATGGGTCGCGACCTGGACCAGGACCCCCCGTTTTTCGCCGGACCGCTGGCCGCCGGGGGCCGGCTCGCGGAGCTGATCAGCCGGACGCCGGCCTGAATCTGCCGGATTCGTTGCGCGGCAAGGGAGCGCGGCCGGCAGCGAGAAAGGTCAGTCATGCCTCCCGTCGCTTCCGCCGCAGGGCCCGCTGCCGCAAACGCCCGTTTCGAGCACCTGCTGCTCGAGTTCCTGGCCTACCTCGAGCTCGAACGAGGGCTCTCGCGAAACACGCTGAACGCGTACCGGACCGACCTGCTCCAGTACGGCGCCTATCTCCGCCGGCACGGGATCGACCCGGTCGAGGTCACCCCGGCCGAGATGTCCGAGTTCGTGGCCGACCTGAAGTCGGCCGACGGCGAGCGCAACCTGGCCGCGTCGACGGTCCACCGCAAGACGGCGGCGCTGCGCTCGTTCTACAAGCACCTGCGGCGGGAGGAGCTGCTGACCGACGACCCAACGGTGGGCCTGACCACGCCCCGCCGTTCGAAGAAGCTGCCAAAGGTCCTCAACCAGGCCGAAGTCTCGAAGCTCCTTGCAGCGCCACAGGGCTCCTCTCCCCAGGCGACGCGCGACCGGGCCATCCTCGAGGTGATGTATGCCTGTGGCCTGCGTGCCTCGGAGCTGACCGGGCTCGAGATGACCGACGTCGACACCCATGCCGGAGTGCTGCGGGCGAGGGGCAAGGGCGGCAAGGAACGGATCGTGCCGCTGGGGCGCCACGCGATCTATGCGATCGAGGCATACCTGCGCTCCGGTAGGCCGGAGCTGGTCGGGGGCCGGTCCGAAAAGGCGCTGTTCCTCAACTTCCGCGGCCGGGCGCTGACCCGTCAAGGCCTCTACAGGATCGTCCAGTCGCACGCCAGGACGGCCGGGCTCGCGGACCGGATGAGCCCGCACACCCTGCGCCACTCGTTCGCCACCCACCTGCTGGCCGGCGGCTGCGACCTGAGGGCGGTCCAGGAGATGCTCGGCCACGCCGACGTGGCCACGACCCAGATGTACACCCACCTCTCCGGCCAGCAGCTCAAGGACGTCTACTTCAGCGCCCACCCGAGGGCGACTTCCGGGGGCCGGCCCTGATCCGGTCTGGCTGACCGCGAGCCGCGCGGCAACGCGGCCGCCAACCGGGACGCGCCGGTCGGGGGCCGGCCGAACGCGGCCCGGATCAGACCGCTAACCTGAGCCCGATGGCCGACCCCGTCAAGTACGTCTACGACTTCGCCGACGGCGACCGCGGGATGGTCGCGCTGCTCGGCGGCAAGGGGGCCAATCTGGCGGAGATGGTCGGCGTGCTCGGCGAAGACCGGGTGCCGCCGGGCTTCACCATCACGACCGAGGCCTGCGTGGCCTGGATGCGGCTCGGTCGGGAACCCGACGGCCTGGAGCGGCAAGTTCCCGAAGCGATCGCCCGGCTCGAGCAGCGGGCGGGACGGAAACTGGGCGACCCGGACGACCCGCTGCTGATCTCGGCCCGGTCCGGCGCCCGGGAATCGATGCCCGGCATGCTGGACACCGTGCTCAACCTGGGCATCAACGATCGCACCGTCGGAGGACTGGCCCGCAGGTCGGGATCGGAGCGGTTCGCCTGGGACTCGCGGCGGAGGTTCGCCCAGATGTTCGGCAACGTTGTGGCCGGCATACCGGGTGAGCTCTACGAGAATGAACTCGGCGCGGTGAAGAGCTCGGCCGGGGTCGAGTTCGACAACGAGCTCGGAGTCGCCGAGCTGCGGCGCCTGGTCGAGGCGTTCGAGGCGCTGTACCGGGAGCAGACCGGGACGCCGCTCCCGTCGGACCCGGTCGAGCAGCTGGAGATGACGATCAGGGCCGTGTTCGACTCCTGGAAGGGACCGCGGGCGGTCGAGTACCGGCGGATCAACGGCATCCCCGACGACTGGGGCACGGCGGTCAACGTCCAGCAGATGGTCTTCGGGAACCTCGGCTCGGATTCGGGGTCGGGGGTCGCCTTCTCCCGCGACGAGATGACCGGCGCCCCCAAACCGTCCGGCGATTTCCTTTTTGACGCCCAGGGCGAGGACGTGGTGTCAGGGGTGCGCAACACGCTCGACCTGGACCAGCTCGCCGAACCGCTCCCGGAAGTACACCGGGACCTGCTGGGGATCCTCGCCACGCTGGAGGCGCACTTCGGCGACATGCAGGACGTCGAGTTCACGATCGAGGAAGGCCGCCTCTACATCCTTCAGACCCGTGCGGCCAAGCGGCCCGCCCGGGCCGCGGTTCGTTTTGCCGTGGACGCGGTGTCGGAGGGCCTGCTGCGCCGGCCGCAGGCCCTGACCACGATCGAGGCCGCGAAGCTCGACCAGCTGCTTCATCCCTCGTTTGACCCGGACCACCCGTTCGGCGCGCTGGCCCGGGGGGTGGCGGCCTCGCCCGGGGCGGCGAAAGGCGAAGCGGTGTTCAGTGCCGAAGCCGCGGTCGAGGCCGCCCACGAAGGTCGCGACGTGATCCTGGTCAGGCGGTTCACCGAGGCCGACGACGTCGCCGGTTTCAACGCGGCACGCGGGATCCTGACCAGCGAAGGAGGCAAGGCCTCGCACGCGGCGCTGGTCGCCCGCGGGATGGGGCGGCCCTGCGTCAGCGGCGCGGCGGAGGTCGAGGTCGACGCGAAGAAGCGCCTGATGCGGGTCGGCGATACGGTGATTCGCGAAGGCGAGCTGATCGCGATCGACGGCAGTACCGGCGAGATCACGAACGAAGACGTCCCGCTGGTCGAAGCGGTGATCGACGAGTACTTCGAAACCGTGCTCGAGTGGGCCGACGAGATCCGCCATCTCGAGGTCCGGGCAAACGCCGACACCCCCGACGACGCGGCCCGGTCACGGTCGCTCGGGGCCGAGGGGGTCGGTCTCTGCCGGACCGAGCACATGTTCATGTCGGCCGACCGGCTGCCCAAGGTCCGGGCCGTGATCGTCTCGGCCGAGGAGCAGGATCGCCGCCGGCGACTGGAGGCGCTGCTCCCGCTTCAGCAGGGCGACTTCGAGGGGATCCTGCGTGAAATGGAGGGCCTGCCGGTTACTGTCAGGCTGCTCGACCCGCCGCTCCACGAGTTCCTGCCGCCGAGCCGTTCGCTGGAAGCCGAGCTGGAGCGGGTACGGGGGGAAGACCCCGACCGGGTCGAAGAGACCGAGCGGATGATCGAGCGGGTTGAACGGCTGTCCGAGGTCAATCCGATGCTCGGGACCAGGGGGTGCCGACTCGGCATCCTCTATCCCGAGATCTACGAAATGCAGGTCCGGGCGATGATGCGCGCCGCCCGGGCGGTGACCGACTCGAAGGCGGAGCGGCCGAAACTCGAGGTGATGATCCCGCTGGTCAACTACGAGCGGGAGCTGGAGATCATCCGCGACCGCGTGGTATCGGTTGCCCACGAGGAAGGCATGGAGGTCGGCAAGGACTTCCGGGTCGGGACGATGGTCGAGCTGCCCCGCGCGTGCATGGCCGCCGGCCTGATCGCCGCCCAGGCCGATTTCTTCTCGTTCGGGACCAACGATCTGACCCAGTCGGCACTCGGCCTGTCGCGCGACGACGCCGAAGGCCACATCCTCTCGGTCTACCTGGACCAGAGGATCGTCGACCGCTCGCCGTTCGAGTCGCTCGACGCTCCTGGGGTCGGGGCGCTGATCGAGATGGCGGTGGCCCGGGGCCGGGCGGTACGCCCGGACCTCAAGCTCGGCGTCTGCGGCGAGCACGGGGGAGACCCCGACTCGATCGAATTCTTCAACCAGATCGGCCTCGACTACGTCTCCTGCTCTCCGTTCCGGGTACCGGTGGCACGGCTTGCCGCCGCCAACGCGGTGACCCGCGCCGAGGCCGCCGCGGCGATGACCCCGTGGGCCGCCGACGCGGGCGCACACACCCCCGCCTGACCGGCTGAACGACGCCGGCCGTGGCCGCCAGGGCGACCTGATAAAACCGGGCCGTGCCCGAGCTGCCCGAAGTCGAGACCATACGCCGCCAGCTCGAACCGGACCTGGTCGGCCGGAGGTTCGAGTCGGTCGAGGTGCTGGACCCGTACTTCTCCCAGCCGTCGACGGCCGTCCTGTTCGAGCGGGCGGCCGAAGGCAGTGAGGTGGTCGACGTCGGGCGCCGGGGCAAGTACCTGGTGTTCGAATTCGACGACGGGAACTCGATGGTGATCCACCTGCGCATGACCGGCTCGCTGACCCTGGTCGAGCCGGACGGATCGCTGAACCCGGGTGACCCGCGGATCGAGCCCCCGGCGACCGGAGCCGGGAACGGGGCGGGGCCGGCCCCGGGCGACCGGCACCTCAGGGCCCGTTTCATGCTTGACGACGGGGGCCGGTTGTTGTTCTCGGACCCGCGCCGGTTCGGTCGGGGGTTCATCGCCGGCCCGGAAGCGCTCGACGACTACTTCGACTCGCGACTGGGGGTCGAACCGCTTTCGCCCGAGTTCACGGTCGAGGCGATGGCCGCGATGACCGAGGGGCGGACCGGTCCGCTCAAGTCGTTCCTGCTCGACCAGAAAGGGGTGGCCGGGGTCGGCAACATCTATGCCGACGAGGCGCTTTTCAGGGCCCGGTTGCACCCGCTGTCGCCCGGGGAATCGATGAAGGCCGAACACCACCGGGCACTGCGCGACGGGGTGGTCGAGTCGCTCGAGCGCGGACTGGACCTCGGCGGCGCCTCGATCGACGACTACCGTGATGCCCGTGGTGACGCCGGCAAGATGCAGCACGAGTTCCTGGTCCACCGGCGGGAGGGGGAAGCCTGCCCGGGCTGCGGCGAGCCGATAGTGCGGATAGTGGTCGGCGGACGATCCACCTATTTCTGCCCGGCCTGCCAGAAGCGGCTCCGCAGGCGCCCCCGCCGGAGGGCCGGCCGGCCGCTCCGCAAACGGGCTCGCTAGCCGTCCGAGCCTCCCGGCAACCTTAGGGGCCGATGGCCGGGAATTTCAAGACCGAAGCGGTGGTCCTGCGCTCGATCCGGTATGGCGAGGCCGACCGGATCCTGCACCTCTACTCACGCGAGTCGGGGCGGCTCGGGGCGATTGCCAAGGGCGTCCGCAAGCCCCGTTCACGATTCGGTGGTCGGCTGGAGCCCTTTTTCCGGCTCAGCCTGGTCCTGCACCGTGGCCGGGGCGACCTGCACACGGTGACCGCCGCCGAAACGGTCGAAAGCCACGCCCGGCTGCGCTCGTCGGCCCGGGGTATCGCGGCCGCCGGCGACGCCTGCGGCGCGGTGCTCAGGCTGCTCGACGGGGCCGAGCCGAACGACCCGGCGTACAACCTGCTCTGCCGGTACCTGGCCCTGGTCGACGAAGATCCTGAAGCTGCAGTCGCCGGGCTCCCGGGCATGGTCACCTTCCGGCTCAAGCTGGCCCTGGCGGCCGGGTTCTCCCCCGAGCTGTCGGGCTGCTCGAGGTGCGGCGCCGACGACCACCTGACCGCCTTCTCCGGGGCGGCCGGCGGGGTCGTCTGCCCGACCTGCGAGGCCAATTCATTCCCCTTCTCCGGCGAGGCCCTCCGGTTCATGGTCGACGCGCTCGGCCGGCCGATGAGCGAGGCACCGGGCGGCGATCCGGCGGCGATCAGGCAGGCCGGCAGGGCGATCGGCGAGACGCTCGA
Organism: Solirubrobacterales bacterium; assembly: GCA_020438295.1. GTDB lineage: Bacteria > Actinomycetota > Thermoleophilia > Solirubrobacterales > 70-9 > 67-14. Next base: position 21,532 of record JAGQUV010000009.1, on the reverse strand, counting down.
GCACCACGCCCACGTCCGGCTGGGCCGCCTGACCGATGGCGCGGCCGCATGAGCGGGCGCGGTGACGGCGGCTCGTTCGCCGACTCGGCCCGCAGGCGCGAGCAGGAATTCCTGTCGGAACGGGCGGTGCTTTCGTATCCGGCCAGCCGGGCGGTGCCGGAGGAAGACAGCCCGCTGCGGACGCCGTTCCAGCGCGACCGCGACCGGATCGTGCACAGCAAGTCGTTCCGGCGACTGATGCACAAGACCCAGGTGTTCGTCGCGCCCGAAGGTGACCACTACCGGACCCGGCTGACCCACACCCTCGAGGCGACCGGGATCGCCCGCACGGTCGCCCGGGCGCTCGGCCTGAACGAGGATCTGACCGAGGCGATCGGGCTGGCCCACGATCTCGGCCACCCGCCGTTCGGCCATATCGGTGAACAGGCGCTGGACGAGGCGGTCCGGGCCCACGGCGGAACGGGCTTCCGGCACAACGAGCACTCGCTGCGGGTGGTCGACGTGCTCGAACGCGACGGCCGCGGACTGAACCTCAACCAGCCGGTCAGGGAAGGAATCCTCAAGCACACAGGCCCCGAGCGGAGCGGGTCGCTCGAGGGCCAGATCGTCCGGCTGGTCGACCGCGTCGCCTACATCAACCACGACATAGACGATGCCCTCCGGGCCGGGATCCTGATGCCGGAGGACCTGCCGCGCGAGGAGATCGCGATGCTCGGCCCGACCGGAGCCGGCCGGATCGACGCGCTGGTCAAAGACATCGTCAAGTGCTCGGCGAGCGGAGACGAGATCGGCCAGACCGAGGAAATGGGCCAGGCGATGCTCAGGCTGCGCAAGTTCATGTTCGAGAACGTCTATCTCGGGGTGGAAGCGCGGGCCGAGCATGAGAAGGTCCAGCAGATGGTCCGGATCCTGTTCGAGTACTACCTCGAGCGGCTCGACCGGGTACCCGAGCTGGACCCCGACGCCGACGACCTGCAGCGGGTGACCGACCTGCTGGCCGGGATGACCGACCGCTACTGCATCACGCACTTCACCGGGCTTTTCGTGCCCGAGCGCTCGCGGCTTTAGACTCGGGCGCCTGTCCAAGTTCACGCCCGACACCATTGACCGGGTCCGCGCCGCCGCGGACATGGTCGAGATCGTTTCCGCCAAGACCGACCTGCGCCGTCAGGGCGTGCGGTACACCGGTCTCTGCCCGTTCCACGAAGAGCGCACGCCGTCGTTCTCGGTCCACTCGACCGACAAGCTCTACCACTGCTTCGGCTGCGGGGTCGGCGGGGACCTGTTCGACTTCGTGGCGGCGACCGAGAACATCGATTTTCCGGCCGCGGTCGAACTGCTGGCCGATCGCTACGGGGTCGAGGTGACCCGCGAAAAGGAGGATCCGGAAGCCGAGCAGCGACGCAGGGCCAGGACCCGCCTGACCGAGCTGCTCGACCGGGCCGCCTCGTTTTATGCCGCTACCTACCAGGATTCGCCCGAGGCGGCCAAGGCCCGTGACTACCTCGAGGGCCGCGGCCTCGATCCCGGGGCCCTGGCGGATTTCGGGGTGGGGTATGCCCCCGGTGCCTGGGACACCCTGATCGTACGAGGCCAGCAGGCCGGATTCAGCCTTGCCGAACTGGCCCGCACCGGCCTGGCCCAGAAGAGCCAGAAGGGAGCGATGTACGACCGCTTCCGCAAGCGAATCACGTTCCCGATCCGCGACCCGAGGGGCAGGGTGGTCGGGTTCGGTGCCCGGGCCACCGGCTCCGAGCAGAAGCCGAAATACCTGAACTCGGCCGAAGGCGAGCTGTTCCACAAGAGTGAGATCCTCTACGGGATCGACCGCGCCCGCGCCCCGATGGCGAAGGCCGGGAGGGCGATCGTGGTCGAGGGCTACACCGACGTGATCGCGCTGCACCAGGTCGGCCTTACCGAATCGGTCGGCGTGATGGGCACCGCGATCACCGAACCACAGCTCGCCATGCTGTCGGCCACCATAGACACGGTGATCCTCGCGCTCGACGCCGATGCCGCCGGCCGCAAGGCGATGCTGAGGGCCCAGCAGGTGGCCGCCGGCCGCAAGCTGACGATCCGGGTGGCCGCGATGCCGGCCGGGGAGGACCCGGCCGAGATGGTGGTGGCCGAGGGTGGCGCGGATCGTTTCCGCGAGCTGGTAGACGGAGCAGTCGAGCTGCCCGAGTTCCACCTCGAGCTGATCCTGGGGGAGGTGGACACCAATTCCCCGCAGTCGCGGGACAGCGGTCTGGCCCAGGCCGCGCCGGTCCTGGCCGGGATCGCCGCCGGGGCTACCCGGGAGGAGCTCACCCGCAGGGTGGCCGAGAGGCTCGGCATCGACCCGACCGTGGTCGTGGCCCGGCTTTCGCAGGCGCCCGAGCCGCAGCCGCAGCGCAGCGGGGCTCCGGCGGCGAACGAGGGCGCCGACGCCGCATCGAACACGGGGCGGAGTGCGGCGCCGTCCGGGTCCGCCGGGGGCCCCGCGACGTCCGGGCTCCTGACCCGTCGCGAACGCCAGGAGCGCTCGCTGCTGGCGATGTGCGTGGCCAGGCCGGCCGAGGGCCGGACCTACCTCGACCGGCTCGAGGCGAGGCATCTCTCTTCCCCGCTGGTGGTCCGCACGGCCGAGTGGCTGCGGGACCACCTCGACGACCCGGCCGAAGGGCTCGACCCCGACGACCGTGAGCTCCATGGGCTGATCGCCGAGCTGGTGGTCGGGGCCGATCCCGATCAGGTCGGCTCGGGCTCGATCCGGCGCAACTTCATGGAGCTGGAGCTGGCCGCGCTGGAGGACGAGATCCGGGCCGCCGCCGCGGCCGACGACCCGGCCGGCCGGGCCGAGTTGAGCCGGAAGCGGTCGAAGCTGGTCGAGGCGGTCCGCAGGGCCGAGGCCGACGCCGCCGAATCCGGCCCGGACCAGGCCGGACATGGCCTGGGCACGGCCGGATCGCAGACCGCCCCGCCGGCGCAGTAGCAGCCCCGCGGGGTTCCGTTTCGCTAGGCTGCTCGCCAGCCACGCGATGTTTCACCGATGGCTCCCGGTGCTTTGCCGGAAGTCCCATTCGGGGGTAGCTCAATGGTAGAGCGCCGTCCTGTTAAGTCGGTGGTTGGCGGTTCGAGTCCGCCCCCCCGAGTCCCTGCCCCGCCGCCGGTCCCGCCGGCGGCGGGCGCGCTGCCCGGCCGGTCAGACTCGGGCCACCAGCTCCTCGAGCAGCTCCGACCCGCGGGCCGGTCCGTCGTGGCGTCGGTCCCAGGCGGCTATTTCGCCGGCCTTTTCGCGGTAGGCCGGATCGGCCAGGATCTCGGCAGCCGCCCACTTGACGGTGCTCGGGCGGACCAGGCTCCGGCGGACCGAGAGCCCGACCCCGGCCCAGGTGATCCGGGCCGCGGTCTCGTTCATGTCGCCATCGGCCGGGCAGGTCAGCACTGGCACCCCTTCGGCCAGCGCCCGGGCGACCGTGCCGTGACCGCCGTGGCAGATGATCAGGGAGGCCAGCGGCATCACCTGGGCGTAGCTCAGCCATTCGACCAGGACCGCGTTGGGCGGGACGGCGATCGGCTCGCCCCCGGTCGGCCGGTTGGTCGTGGCGACCACCCTTACCGGCTGGTCGGCGAGCGCTTCCAGGGCGGAGCGGAGCAGCCGGTTCCCGGGATCCTTCGACGTGCTCGGCGCGACCAGGACCAGCGGCTCTTCGCCGGGCGGCAGTTCGATTTCGGGGTGGGGCATCTCGTACGGCATCGGCCCGGTCAGTTCGACCGAGTCCGGCCATTCGCGAGGGTATTCGAGCTGGGGATAGGTGGCGAGCAGGGCCAGGTCGGGGCTGGTCGAGCCGTGGTACCGGTCGATCGGTTCTAGCCCCACCTTTGCCCGCTGGGCGTTGAGGTCGGTCCGCCCCCTTTTCAGGCCCGGCGTGAGCAGGCCGGCGGCGGCTGCCCAGGCGCGTCGTCCGATCGCCGTCCTCGGCGGTTGCGCACCGATCGCGAACAGCGGCATCCCGCCGGGGGGGTCCGGGTAGATGTGCGGGATCAGCGTGGCCCGGGGGCAGCCGTGTGCCTCGGCCGCCAGGGCCGGCGCGGGGGTGAGCACGTCGTTGACCACCAGGTCCGGGTCGAACTCGGCCAGCAACGGCCCCAGCGCCACCGCCGCCTCTCCGCTGCCCGGTGAGCCCGAAGCCGGGGGAGGGAAGACCTGGTACTGGTCGGCACCGGCGAACTCGACCCCGGCGCCTTCGACCGCCTCCTTCCACCGGGGCCAGGTCTCCACCAGCACCCGGTGCCCGCGCGCGCGGAGCCCTCGGGCCAGGCTGATCGCCGGGAACACGTGTCCCGGGTCGCCGAAGGCGCCGATCAGGCAGCGCATGCCCGGTCCCGTGGCCGGGTCCGGCTAGATGCCTTCGATGTCGGGCCCCGCCTCGGAGCGGGAGACCACGATCTCGGGGATGGCACAGCTGGGCGAGAGCCTGAGCAGGAAGCTGACCGCCTCGGCGATGTCTTCCGGTTGGATCATTCGCTCGGGGGCGACCTCGCCCTGGGCGAACTGGGTCATGTCGGTCGCCACGAATCCCGGGGCGATCGCGGTGCAGCAGACCCCGCTGCCGGCCAGTTCCTTCTGGGTGGACCTCGAATACGAGAGCACCGCGGCCTTGGTCGCGCCGTATACCGAAAGCCAAGGCGGGGACTGTTTGCCGGCGATCGAGGCCAGGTTGACGATCAGCGCCTTGCCGTGCTCCCCGCCCGCCTGCCTGAGCATCTCGACCGACTCGCGTGTGGCGATCACCAGCGCTCGCAGGTTTACCGCCAGCTGCCGGTCGAGGTGCTTGGCCTGGATCTCGCCCAGGGCCTGCCCGATCCCGATCCCGGCGTTGTTGACCAGGCAGTCGAGCCGGCCCCACTGGCGCTTGTGCTCGGCGACCAGGTCCACCACGGCCTGCTCGCTGGTTACGTCGGCGACCACGGCCTCGACCTTGAGGTCTTCGTTGGCGAGTCGCTCGGCCGTCTTGAGCAGCTTCTGCTCCTGGCGGCCGGAGATCGTCAGGGCGTAGCCACTCTCTCCGAGCCGCCGTGCAATTGCCAGGCCGATGCCCCCGGACCCCCCGGTAATCAATGCCGCTCTATCCGCCACGCTCTCTCCAATCGCTAGTAGGAACCAGGCGCAGACTAGCTGGATCATGCGAGGCTCGGAGGCGTCCACGGGGGGCCGTTCCGCAAGGAATTCCGGGGCCGGCATGCAAGTCAGTTGCCAAACGGCAACAATGTGCGCCAGATTGGGTATCAGTCGATCCGGTTAGCTTGTCGAGGGGAAGAGATCTATGAGTGAAGAGCTGTCAGACAGTGAGCTCGTCGAGGCATTTGCCAAAGAGGCACGTCAGCGCTGCGACGTGATCTCCGCCGGGCTCGACACCGGGACCACCGACTTCGAGGCGCTACGTCAGGAGGCCCACGCCCTGCATGGAACGGCGTCCGCACTCGGCCTGCGCCGGCTGGGCGAGCTGGCCGGACTGATGGAGTCGGACCTCTCCGAGGCGGCGGAGGCGGGCGAGCTCCGGGCAAACCGGGCCGCCCAGATCTCGGAAGCGGCCGAGGCGCTGGCCGCAGGAGTCAGGGCTTCCGCTGACGGGGACGAGGAGCCCCCGGACGTCGGACGCTCGCTGGCCCAGCTGTTCGCGATCTAGCCGCGCCGAGCGGCGAGCCGCGCGCATATAGCCTGGGCAACCGGGTCGGCGGTCGGTCGGGCACGAAGCGCCCGGGTCAGAGAATCGGGTGGCCGCGCTTCCGGCTTTCGAGGAAGATCTTCTCGAACGCGATCTTGGCCCAGTGGGCCTGCGGGCCGGCCATTACGCGCGGGTGCTCGGCTTCGCCCAGCACATGGTCCGCCTTGAAGATGATGCCGCCGCTGCCCGCGTCGAGGATGCAGATCGCCTCCATCTCGGAGATCGGCATCGACTTCCGTTCGCCGCCCTGGATGTCGGCGGCCATGTTCTGAGCGGCCACCTTGGCCATGACTTCGCTCATCTGGCCGGTCTTCGGGACACCGGCCGGGACCAGGGTCTCCTCGGGCGGCGCAATCGCCACGTCGACTCCGGCCGCGTAGACGTTCTCGATCTCCGAGTGGCGGAACTCGTCGTTCACCGGCAGAAAGCCCATCGGGTTGCCGAGACCTTCGGTCTCGCGGACCGCGTCGACGCCGGTGAACGGCGGCACGATCATCGAAAGCGCGAAAGGAAGCACCCGGCCGCCGTCGAGCTCGATCTCGCCGTCGCGGACCTCGCTGATCACGTTGTTCGGAATCCCCTCGATATCGAGCTTCTCGAAGAACCCCTCGACCCGCTGTTCGGAATCGGCCACGCCGCCGAGCCCGAAGTGCCCGAGGAACGGCTCCGCCGTGATGAAAGTGACCGGCGCCACGTCTTCCAGCCCGGCCTTCTTGATCCGATGCTTGGTGTTGAGCAGGAACTCGTACGAGGCCCCGAAGCACGATCCTCCCTGGGCGGTGCCCACTACCACCGGTCCGGGGTTCTCGAGGAACTCCTGCCAGGCGTTTCGGGTGAGCATCGCATGCTCGAGGTTGCACACCGATTGCGTGTATCCGTCGATCGGGCCCAGCCCTTCGACCTTCTCGAAGGCCAGCCGGGGTCCCGTGGCCACCAGCAGGCTGTCGTATTCGATCTCCTGATCGGCGGTCAGCACCCGCCGGGCGTCGAGGTCGAAGCCCACCGCCGCGTCGTTGACGAAGCGGATCCCCTTTTTCGAGTAGACGGGCTCGAGCGGGAAGGTCACGTCTTCGGGATCGCGCATGCCGAACGGCACCCAGATCAGCGAGGGGATGAAGGTGAAGACATCGCGCGGTTCCACCACGACGACCTCGTGCGCCGGGTCGAGTCGCTTGCGCAGTTCGAACGCCGCGGTCAGGCCCGCGAAGCTGGACCCGACGACAACGGCACGTTTTGAGGCTGGGGCAGAATCTGGCATCGGCTGAACGGAGCTCACGCTATCGGATCAGGCGCTGTGGGCGCGGTCCCTGGACACTGCCGGTTCCGGTTTGCGGGAAAACCGCAGCGCCCCGTCGGATATCGGGCGGTGACGGAGGGTGAGCAGGTCGTGGACATAGCTCATGCCGAGCCTCCATGGTTCCCGGGAGCCGGCCTTGGGCAGCAAGTGTTCGGACCGCTTGACGTAGCCCGCTTCGAAATCGAGCAGCCGGGCTTCGCCGACGGTCGGGTCGTCGTTGATCGGGACACAGATGTCCAGGTCTCGCTCGTCCATGAAGGTCAGCAGCCGGCAGACGTACTGGGCGACCAGATCCGCCTTCAGGGTGAACGGGGCATTGGTGTAACCGAGCGTGTACGCGTAGTTCGGCAGGCCGCTCAGCATCAGGCCCTTGTAGGCGAAGGTGTCCGGCAGGCTGATATCCCGCCCGTCCACGTTGAACTCGATCCCGCCGAAAGCGAGCAGGTCGAACCCGGTGGCGGTCACGACTATGTCGGCTTCCAGCTCCCGGCCCGACTCCAGTTTCAGCCCCTTCTCGGTGAAGGTCTCGATCCGGTCGGTGACGACCGAGGCCGAGCCGTTGCTGATCGCCTTGAACAGGTCACCGTCCGGGACCATGCAGAGCCGCTGGTCCCACGGTTCGTAGTCCGGGTTGAAGTGGGTGTCGACGTCGTAGCCCTCGGGCAGCGACCGCTCGACCCCGGCGCGCAGCCACCGCCGCATCATCCGGGGGCGTCGCCGGCTCAGCTGGTAGATCGCGATCGCGATGAAGATGTTCTTCCAGCGGGTGACCAGGTAGCTGAACCGGTCGCCGGCCAGCCGCCTCAGTCGGTTGGCGATCCGGTCGTGGAGCGGGATCCTGATCACGTAGCTCGGGGAGCGCTGCAGCATGGTCACGTGGGCGGCATCGGGGGCCATGGCCGGGACCAGGGTGACCGCGGTCGCTCCGCTGCCGACGATCACAACCCGCTTGCCGGTGTAGTCGAGGTCGTCCGGCCAGCGATGGGGATGGATGATCGGGCCTTCGAACCGTGAAGTGCCCGCGAACTCCGGCGAATAGCCCTCGTCGTACCGGTAGTAGCCGCTGCAGACGTACAGGAAGCTGCAGGTGAAGATCGCGGTCTCACCGCTGTCGCCCCTGCTCGCGGTCACCGTCCACTGCGCGTCGTCGGTCGACCACTCGGCGCGCTCGGCCCGGTGGTTGTAGCGGATGTGCCGGTCGACCCCGCCTTCGCGTGCCGTCTCCTTGATGTAGCGGAGGATCGAAGGGCCGTCGGCGACCGCCTTGCCCTCGGTCCAGGGCCGGAACCGGTACCCGAGCGTCTGCATGTCGGTGTCGGAGCGGAAGCCGGGATAGTTGAAGAAGTCCCAGGTGCCGCCCATCGACTCACGCGACTCGAGGAGCGCGTACGTCTTTCCCGGCAGCTCGGACTGGAGCTGGTAGGCCGCCCCGATTCCCGAGAGCCCGGCGCCGATGATCAGCACGTCGAAGTGACCGGATCTGTCGCGGTCGTCCGCCACGACCCGACATCGTACGCCAACAGCGCCCCATACAATCGTCGCCGCGGGCCGGTAGCTCAGCTGGTTAGAGCAGCGGACTCATAATCCGTAGGTCGAAGGTTCGAGTCCTTCCCGGCCCACTCGACCACCGGGATTCCGCTCGGTATTCATCAGCGCCAGGCGACGCTGCCTGGCTCAGTCCGCTGCTTTCATGCTCGCCCGGCGACTCGGTGCCTCGCTGCGCCTGAATCCGGCTTTGTAGGCTTCGAAGTCCCAGCCGGCCAGAAAGCTCTCGGCTCCGCTGCGCCCGGATTCATACAGCGCGTCGGCTCGCTCACGCGACAGGTCGAACTCGGTCGTCCTTACCCCCAGGGTCTTGACACTGATCGTCCGCACGAATGAAGCGCTCTCCAGGTACATGCGGTCGTGGGCCTCGAGCATCGTGTGGACGATGCTCTTCGCGAATTCGGGCAGGCTGCCTGACTCGCCGTCCGGGGGAAGGCGGTGGCCCAGGTCCCGGGAAGGCTCCGGCTCGACCAGCATCAGTCCGAAGGTCGGCCAGGAAGGGTCGTCCCCGTCGTCATACAGCCAGACCGGAAAGTTGGACAGCATGCCGCCGTCGACGATCGTGTGGGTGCGTCCGTCGGTCTCCGACTTCCAGGACCAGGGTTCGAAGAAGGCCGGGATGCTCATGCTCATCCGCACCGCCTCGGCGACGTTGAGTTGATCGGGCTCGACCCCGAAGCGGATCGAATCCTGCGGCAGGACCAGCAGGCGCCGGTCGGTCAGATCAGAAGCGATTACCTGGCCCCGGTAGCGGAAACGCGGCTCGGACGAGAACTCGGGATGGACCAGATCGGCGTAGGTGAAGACGTCCTTCGCGGCCAGCAACTCGCCGATCCAGCCGAGGAAGAACTCGCCTTCGTACACGCCGCGGTCCTTGAACAGGCTGAGCGGGGCGCCGATCAGGGGGATCATGTCCTCCCAGGCCTTGTCCTTGAATTTCCCGAAGTCCAGGCTCCGCAGGATCGAGCGCAGCTCGGTCGGGGTGTACCCGGCGGCGGTGAGAACAGCGGCGATCGCCCCGGCCGAGGTCCCGGCAATGTTCTGCGGGACGAACCCGCGCTCTTCGAGGACCGCCAGGGCGCCGACCAGCCCGATTCCCTTGACGCCACCGCCCTCGAGCACCAGGTCGATCCGCCTCTCATCGCTCATGCCGCGAGCCTCTCACACGCCGGTCCACGGCTTCAAGCCCGGCGGCAGTTCAGCCCGAGCAGGCCTTGTTCTTCCGCTGCTGGGCCTTCTTCTGTTTCTTCTTCAGCTTCTTCAGCTTCTTCTTCTGCTTCTTGAGCTTCTTGTTCGCGGTCTTCCTCTTCTTGCCCGAGCTCTTCCTGACCTGCTTCTTTGCCTTCTTGACCTTTTTCGACTGTTTCTTGACCTGTTTGTTCGCCTTCTTCAGTGCCTTCTTGGCCTTGATACAGGCGGAGTCGTCGGGGCCGACCGCTGCGTCTGTCTCCGACTCGTCGGCCGCGCTGGTACAACCGGGGTCGGCCGGGAAGTCGATCTTGCCGTCACCGTCATTGTCGATGCCGTCGGAGCAGGCCGGGTCGGGTCCCGGACCGGGCCCGGCCGGTGCGATCACGCCGGTGGCGGCGCTGGTCGCGTCGTCGGAGCCCTGGTCGTTGGTTGCGGTTACCGTGACCCGAAGGGTGGCCCCCAGGTCGGCCGCGGTCAGGGGATAGGAAGAACTGTCGGCGCCGCCGATCGCCTGGCAGGATCCGCCGCCGGCATCGCAGCGGCTCCAGGCGAAGTCGAAGTCGAGCGGCGGGGTGCCTCCCCAGCCACCGGTGCTCGCCTGGAGGGTCTGGCCGACTTCCTCGGTGCCGGTGATCGTCGGCAGAGAACTGTTGCTGGGGGGCTGTGCCTCGCCGGTGAACTGCGCGTAAAACGCGTTGGGGACGGGACCGACCCGCACGAACTCGCCCCCGGTCTTGACGCTTCCTCCTGTCTCGGCGACCGCGAGAACCTTGTCGAATCCCTCTATCTCGGGATTCCACGCCGTCCCGGCCCCGGTGGCCCTGTCGAGTTCGGCCAGATTGCGACGTGTCTCCCCGCCCGCGGTTATGAAGTCACCGCCGATGAAGACGCTGGAGCCATCGTCGGCGACCGCGAGATCCTCGACGCCGCTGCCCAGGCTACCCACGGAAGGGTCCCACCCGGTCACCGTCCCCGTGCCGGCGGTCATGATCTCGGCGAGCTGAGAGCGGGGGCTTCCTCCAACCGAGGAGAAGCCGCCGCCGATGTAGAGGCTCGACCCGAACAGCTCCATCGACTTGACGCTGCCGTTCGGCTCCGGATCAAACGCGGTCGGGGCCGCGGTCGTCGCATCTACCTCGACCAGACGACCGCGGGTCTGGCCGCCGACTTCGTCGAAGTTGCCGCCGATGAAAACGGTTGAACCATCGCTCTCGATTGAGGTCACATCGACTGCGCCGCCGGATCTCGCCAGGCCCGGATCCCAGCTCTGCGCGGTGCCGGTACCACCGGGGTTGAGCGCTGCGACTTCGGTTCGTGGCACGCCGGCGATCTGGGAGAACTCGCCCTCGAGAAAGACCGAACCGGACTCGGCGACGATGTTGGTGACCATCGCGTCGGGGCTCGGGTCCCACCCGGTGAAGTCACCGGTCGCCAAGTCGATTGCCGCGGCGTTGTTGCGGGTTATCGACGAACCGCCGCTGGTGTTCACGACTGAGGTGAAGTCACCGCCGATGTAGAGGGTCGAACCGTCGGGCGAAACGTCGAGCGAATGCACATCAGGGCTGCCCAGTACCAAGGGACTGAAACTCGGGTCGAGCGAGCCGTCCGGATTCAGCTTGGCGACCTTGAACTTGGAACTGCGACCGACCATGTTGAAGTTTCCGCCACCGAAGACCCGCCCCCCGGAGATCGCGGCCGCGTCCAGGTCACCCGGAAGACTTGGGTTCGCATTCCAACCGGTGAGCGCGGCCGAGGTGGCATCCAGTTCGGCCATGTACCTCCGTTGCTGTCCGGCGACGCTCGTGAAGTCGCCGGCGGCGAACACGGTCGTTCCAGCGTCAGCGATCGCCTCCACGCCGCCGCTACCGAAGTTCGCGTCCCAGGAATCGGCCTGACCGGTGGCGGGATCGAGTCGGGCGATGCCGTTTCGGGCGGCTCCGCCGATCGTGGAAAATCCCCCGCCGACGAACAGCCTCCCGTTTTTGGACAGCAGGTCGAAGACCCAGGCGCTGGAGTCGGGGTCGATCCCCGGTATCACCGCGCCGGTTGTGTGGTCGACCGCCGCGATGTAGTTGCGGGGGAGCCCTCCGGCCGTATTGAAGTAGCCGCCGTAGTAGACCCCTGCCGCCGTTGAAGCGACCGAGGTGGTGTTAAGGGCCTCCGCCTGCCAGGTGTTGTCCAGTACTGCGGTGGCCTTGTCGAACCGGCTTCTTCCCGAATACACGTAGTTGGCGTCGACAGTGAGAGGCCCCCTCTGTATGACTGGAGTGGGTGGGTAGTCACTGGGGTTCCACGAGGTGACGGCACCGGTGCCGGCGTCGATCGCCGCGAGGCTGGGGCGTGAGATCCCGCCGATTGAGTTGAACTGACCCGAGACGTACAGCGTCGTCCCGTCCAGCGCCAGCCCGAAGACGGTTCCGCTCGTAGCGGGAAAGCTGAGATCGGAAGTTCCGTCGGCCAGTATGTGGGCCAGGCCGAACCGCTGCAGTCCGCCGACGTAGCTGAAGTCGCCTCCTACGAAAAAGCCGCCGGAACCGTCGGGAACGGCATCCCAGATCCGGCCCCCGGCGAATTCCGCCAAGCCTTCATCCCAGGCGCCGGTGCTCTTCGAGAAGGCGACCCCGGGGCCGCTACGCGTGCCGACGCCGGAGAACTCGCCGGCGATGTAGGTATCGCCGTTCGGAGCCACCGCGATGTCCAGGACGTTGTCGCTTGCAACGGCCCCGGTGTCGTCGGGCACATTCGACAGAACAGCCTGGCCGGCCGACGGGAGGGCAAGGCCGAAGATCCCGGCCAGGGAGACGATGAGGACGAGCAGACGGATGGAGCGGTGAGAAGAAATTCCCTTTCCCTTCGGGCAGACAACTATCAAAGCCGCCAGCGACTGTCAACGGTCGAGTGGATCCCGGCCCGTCCGTCCCGGCCGAGACGTCTGCCTCGATCAAACGGGCCATGCCTCCCTGCCCGTCTCCGGTAGCGGAATCGCCGGCCTTACCGTTGGGATTCGGTGTGAGATAGTGGGCCGAACGACCTTCGGAAGGAGACTTGATGGATCACGCGGAGACGGCACGACGGTTCTATGACCTGATCAACTCTGGAGATATCGACGGGTTCGGCGCGCTGTTGGCCGAAGACTTCGTGGAGCACGAGGAGACGCCCGGGCTCGCGCCCACCAAGGAGGGCGTCCTGCAGTTCTTCCGGATGTACCTGGCTGCTTTTCCAGACCTACGGATGGAACCGCAGGACGTCCTTCCCAGCGGAGACAAGGTCGCCATCCGAGTCCGGGCCACCGGTACCCACCAGGGTGATTTCATGGGCATGCCGGCGACCGGCAGGACGATCGACCTGCAGCTGATTGACATCACGCGATTCGGCGATGACGGGCTGGCGTACGAGCACTGGGGAGTGATCGACACGATGGCGATGATGCAGCAGCTCGGCGTGGTACCGGACGAGCCACCGGCGTAGGCATAGGCTCGCCAGGTCCATCTCGAGCGTCCGGTCAGGCCTCATCCGGCGGTATTGTTGCGGCCGGACCATCAACAACCATCGAGAGGACTACCCATGTCGGACCGACCCGTATTTCTGTACGCCGCCGTCTATGACGAGATGGCTGACGCCGAGGTGGACTTCGAGGCGGTCTACGAGCTGCACGCGGCCGGACTGGTCGGCACGTTCGACGCAGCGGTGGTCGAGAAGTCCGACGACAAGGTTCACGTGCATAAGACCGAGAAGCCGACCCAGCACGGCGCCTGGACCGGGATAGGGGTTGGGGCCGTGATCGGAATCCTGTTCCCGCCCTCGATAATCGGCACGGCGATCGCCGGCGGGGTCATCGGTGGTGTCGGTGCGCACCTGTTCAGGGGGATGTCGAGAGGCGACCTCAAGGATCTCGGTGAGACCCTGGACGACGGCCAGGCGGCGATCATCGTGATCGGCGAGTCGAAGCTCGAGGAGCAGCTGGACAAGGTGACCGAGCGTGCGAAGAAACGCCTCGAGAAGCAGGTTGACGTGGAGGCCGACGAGCTCAAGAAGGAAATCGAGCAGGCCTGACCGAATCCGTGATCCGGCCGGCCTGGGCCGGGGCCTCGCCGGCTACTTCTTCGCGGCCGGCTTCTTGCCGTTCTTCTTCCCGCCGCGCTTTTTGGCCGCGTCCTTCTTGGTCCGGTTCTTCTTGCGGGTCTTGGCCGCTTTCTTCGCTGCTTTCGAGCGTTTCTGCGGGCCGCCGGTGATCAGGTCCTTGATGTCATCGACCGCCAGGTTGAGATCGGCCGCGGCGCGCCGCGCCGCTTTCATCTGGGGGCTGTCCTTCTCGGGCTGGAGCTTCGAGACCTCTTTGGCCACCCGCTTTCGTACTCCGCCGAGCCTGAGCCGCTCGTAGAGATGGTCGTCCTTCTTCCTCTTGGCCATGGTCCCGCTCCTTCGGTCGGTTTCAGCTGCCGGATCGTGCCGCCACACAGCCTATGCGCCGGCGCCCGGCCGCTCACCTCTGGCCCGATCCGCGGTCGAGTCCTGCCTAGGCGGTCAACCAGACGGCGTCGTCACCCATCGCGATACGCCTCACCCTGCCGAGCGAATGGAGCCCGTCGAGCAGGCTTGCTACGGCCCCACGGTCGGGCGCGACCGAACGTGGGGCCATGATCGCCGCAACCTCCTGGGTCGCCAGGCCCCCCGGGTAGAGCTCCAGCACTTCGAGCGGGCTTTCCGGGGGTCCGGTTCGGACCAGGCCGGGATCGAGCTCGTCAACGGCGGCATCGTAGGCCTCCGCCGGTTGGAGACCGCCCACTCGCATTCGGCGGTCTTCGTGGCCGAAAATCACGGTCGGCGGGGCGACGCGTGTATCGGCCGGCCGTTCCGCGCCCCGGTCGCCGGGCGGGAGGGACCCGGTAGTCGCGCGGCGCGACTCGGCCCACTCGGAGTCGTAGGCGGCCTGGACCTCCGGCGTGTCGATCGCCAGCACCACCTTCAAGGGGTCGAGCCCGGGAACCGACTCGAGCGCGATCAGCAGATGGTCGTCCTCGTCGAGCAGGATCGGCGTGTTGAACTCCATCAGCTGCAGGGCACGCAGCACACGCCACTCCATGCCGGGGTGGATCAGGCGGGCGGCGATGACCGCCTGGCAGGCGCGGGCACTGGTCGTGTGGCGGAGCTTCGGCTCGATCGCGAACGGCATCCCGCAGCGATCGCGGATGTAGGTCAGCGACCGGGCCATCTCACCGGTTGAACGTTCCGGCACCGAACCCGGTGCGGACAGGCCGATGGTCACCAGCCGCCACCGGATCTGGTCGCGGTAGCGCCACTCGATGGTGCGGAGTGCGGGACTCGCCGAGTATGCCTCGGGAGACGACGGGTCGGTGAAAAGCGTGGCTTCGATGCGGGTCCGGGGCAAGGCACCAGAATAGTGCGGGCCCGGCCCCGCCACCCGACCGGCCGGGCCCGGCCGGTACGTAGACTGTCGTATACCGATCTCGAGAACTCGAAGTCCAGGGAGCCCCGCTTGACCGACAGACCGATTTTCTGGCTGGTGACGCTGCTGGCGGCAGCCGCCCTTTGGCCGGCGGCCGCATCGGCGCATCAGGGCAATCCCGACTACAGGTCGGAAGTCACCGCGATCACGCCCGGGCGCGACGCACCGGGGATCGATGCCCAAGTGGTCAACTTCGACGACAGCGTCGTGCTGCGCAACGATTCGGGCAAGACCGTCATGGTCAAAGGCTACGAGGGCGAGCCGTTCGCCCGGATCTCGGCGGACGGGCTGGTTGAGGTGAACCTGAACTCCCCCTCGTTCTACCTCAACCAGGACCGGTACGCGGAGGTCGATATCCCGTCCCGGGCCGACCCCGACAAGCCCCCGGACTGGGACGAGGTCGACCGCAGCGGCCAGTTCGCCTGGCACGACCACCGCTCCCACTACATGGGGAAGAACACCCCGCCCCAGGTGACCGACCGGTCGGTCCCTACCGTGATCTTCGACTACTCGATCCCGATCAGCGTCGACGGCGATCCGGCGGCCATCGACGGCACCCTGTCCTGGGTCGGCAGCGAGTCCGGCTTCCCCGTCGCACCGTTCGCCGGGCTGGGGGTCGTGGTCCTGCTCGGGGTCGGGTGGCTGACCTACCGGAGAAACCGGACCGGGCCGGCGGGGACAGCCGGGCCCGACGACCCGCCCGGTCCGCAACGAACGGACCGGACCGGACCGTGACCCCAGGTGGTCCGGTCAGCGGGGGCGCCGCCGCCTGCCGGCCGGCTTCCGCCCCCGGGCTTCGAGCCTGGGCCGGGAAGACTCGCCGGCGCTGACCGCTCGCAGGTCACGGATCTGCGAGTAGAGGATCTCCTCGGCGCAGCGGCGGTGCCAGTGGGCGTGTTCGGTTCCTCCGGCACGGCCGATGTACTGGATGACCACGTGTTCATCGCCGACCTGGATCGAGTCGTAGCAGCCCTGGCAGGTGTACAGCTTCTGCGAGATCGACCGGATGATCCATATCTCGTCGCCTTCGTCAGTGTGCCCGGTGAGGCTCGAGCGGCGGTCGGGAAGTCCGGAAAACGATTTCATAGTCCCTGCTATTAGAAGGGAAACGGATGGGGGTAGCGAATTGGACGGCGTGAGCACAGTGACCGCCGACACCAAGACCCTGTCAACTTACATAGAGGACCGGATCGACGAGTTTTCACGGTCCCAGCGGGATGTAGCCCGCTACATCGTTGACCACCTGGACGAAGCGGCATTCCTTACGGCCGAGGAACTGGCCCGGCGGGCCGGCACGTCGTCGTCCACGGTCGTCCGGTTCTCGCAGGCGCTCGGGTTCGAGGGCTACCCCGAGCTCCAGACTTCGGCGATCGAGGAATATCGCGCCACCGTCGGGGCCGGCTCCGATACGTCCGGCCGGATGTTGTTCTCGTTCGACCATTCCGAATTCGAGGCCTCGCTCGGCACCGATCACGCCAACATCGAGGAGACGGCCCGCAAGCTGAGCCAGCAGCAGATCGACGACGCGGTGGCGGCGCTTTCGGCGGCGAGCCAGGTGGTGATCGTCGGCACCGACCAGATGGCCTTCTTCGCCAGCTACTTCAGGCACACCCTGAGCCTGCTCGACATCCGGGCCGAGATCGTCACCTCGACCGCGGGCCCGTCGCTCCAGCGCCTCGGCCGGCTCGACGACGAGACCCTGCTGGTCACGCTTTCCGCCGGCCGCTCGCACCCGCTGCTGGCGCGAGCGATGAAGCTCGCCGGCCATCGCCAGGCCAGCACCCTGGCGATCGCCGACGCAACCCTGTCCGAGGCCCTGAAAGAGGCCGACATGAGCCTCTACTACTCGTCGAACAGCCCTTCGTTCCTGCGATCCAACACCGCGCTTCTGGCCCTGGTTCACGCGCTCGCCCACGGGGTTTACTCGCGGGACGAGGCCGCCCACCGCGACCGGATCCGTGCCTACAAGCTGAAGTAGGGCGCCGGGTTCGCCGGCCCGGCTGCCCGAGACGGGATGCCGTGAGGCGGTTCGGGAGCCCCCGAATCTCTATATTTGGGTAGATGGCTGAGCAAGCTACTTTCCGAGTCAAGACCGGTCTGGCCGAGATGATCAAGGGCGGCGTGATCATGGACGTGGTCGACGCCGAACAGGCACGGATCGCCGAACAGGCGGGTGCCTGCGCGGTGATGGCGCTGGAAAGGGTCCCGGCCGACATCAGGGCCGACGGCGGGGTCGCCCGCATGTCGAACCCGCGGATGATCCGGGAGATCCAGGAGTCGGTCTCGATCCCGGTGATGGCCAAGGCCAGGATCGGGCATTTCGCCGAGGCCCAGGTGCTGCAGTCGCTCAACATCGATTACATCGACGAGTCGGAGGTCCTGACCCCGGCCGACGAGTCCAACCACATCGACAAGTTCGCCTTCGACGCCCCGTTCGTCTGCGGGGCGACCAACCTCGGCGAGGCCCTGCGCCGGATCGGCGAGGGTGCCGCGATGATCCGCTCGAAAGGGGAGGCCGGCACCGGCAACATCGTCGAGGCGGTCCGCCACATGCGCGAGATCACCTCCGGCATCCGCGAGTTGAGCACTCTGACCCGGACCGAGCTGCCGACCGCGGCCAAGAACCTGGCCGCCCCGCTCGAGCTGGTACGCGACGTCGCCGAGCGGGCCTGGCTGCCGGTGCCGGTCTTCTGTGCCGGTGGCATCGCGACGCCGGCCGACGCGGCGCTGATGATGCAGCTCGGCGCCGAGGGGAACTTCGTCGGCTCCGGCATCTTCAAGAGCGACGACCCCGAGCGCCGGGCCAGCGCGATCGTCGAGGCGACCACCCACTTCAACGATCCCGAGCGGGTGGCGGCGGCGTCGGAACAGCTCGGCGATGCGATGCCCGGCATCGAGATGTCGGCGCTCGGTGACGACGGCCGCCTTGCCGGACGAGGCTGGTAGCAACGCGCCGGGGGCCGCAGCGGCCTCCTCGAGAATCGGTGTTCTCGCCGTCCAGGGCGGGTTCGCAGCGCATGTGGGCCACCTGGATGCGGTCGGCGCGTGCGGGGTCGAGGTCCGCCTGCCGGCCGACCTCCGTGGCCTCGACGGCCTGATCATCCCGGGTGGCGAGTCGACCACGATCAGCATGGGCATCGAGTCGGCCGGGCTGGCCGACGGGATCCGGGACCTGCACGCCGCCGGCCGCCCGATCCTCGGGACCTGCGCCGGAATGATCGTGGCCGACCGGGAGCATCTCGGCCTGATCGACATAACCACCAGGCGGAACGCGTTCGGCCGGCAGCTGGCCAGCTTCGAAGACGAGATCGAGCTCCCGGGCATAGCCGAGGCGCCGGTCCGGGCAGTGTTCATCCGGGCGCCCTGGGTCGAGCAGCTGGGCGGCTCGGTGGAGGTACTGGCCGAGCTCCGTGGCCACCCGGTCGCGGTCCGCCAGGCCAACGTGACCGCGCTCTCTTTCCACCCGGAGTTGGTCGGCGACGACCGGATCCATCGCTGGTTTGCGGCCGAGTGTGGCCGTGCGGAGGCCGGCCTCTGACCTCCGGACGGTCGGGCCCTGCCCCGGCCGGTCAGGCGCTGGGCAGCGGCGAGCCGGCCAGGGTGAAGAACCAGACCAGCAGGGCCAGGATGGCGATCACCACCGAGCCGATGATCACCGCTTCGAGCAGGGTCAGCGCGTGCGTGTCTTTGGGTGTGTCGCGCATGCTCTTCAGCCAGCCGGGCCGCATCGGCGCGACGTGGTGGACCCCGGTCAGGCTCAGGTAGAGCTCGTTCAGCAGGCCGAGGATCCAGGCCACGACCAGAATCGAGGCGACCACCCCCCCGAGCGCCACCAGATACGGCCCGAGAGTGGGGAACTGGGTGTCGGTCAGTTGCGAGCCGATCCAGAGCCAGGCGAGCGGAATCACCGTCCACAGGGAAAGCGCGGCCAGGAGCATCAACAGCGCGATCAGCACCGCCGCAAGCGTGCGGGTCGGCTTATGTCTGCGTTCGTCGCTCATCGCGGATTCTGTCTCTATTTCGGCCGTTTTCGTCCCACCAATAGAATCACACCATGTCCGGTCACTCGAAATGGTCATCGATAAAGCACAAGAAAGGGGCCGCCGATGCCAAGCGGGGCCAGCGGTTCACCAAGCTGGCCAAGGCGATCACGGTAGCGGCACGGGAAGGCGGCGGAGACGTTGACGCCAATCCTTCGCTGGCGACCGCCGTCCAGAAGGCGCGCGACGAATCGATGCCCAAGGCCAACATCGAGCGAGCGATCGACCGGGGCACCGGCGAGGGCGCAGATGCCGAGGTGGTCGAGCGGATCCAGTTCGAGGGATACGGGCCGGGTGGCGCCGCGATACTGGTCGAGGCGCTGACCGACAACCGCAACCGGACCAGCGCCGAGGTCCGTCACGCGTTCACCCGACACGGTGGCAATCTAGGCGAGCCGGGGTCGGTCGCCTGGATGTTCGAGACGGTGGGCGAGGTAGTGGTCGACGGACAGGGCCTGAGCGAAGACGACCTGATCGTCGCGATCGACGCCGGGGCCAGTGATGTGGTCGAGGACGGCGGGAAACTGCGCGTGACCGCCGATCCGGCCGACTTGACCGCGGTCAGGCAGGCGCTGACCGGCGAAGGGATAGAGGTCGAGTCGGTCGGCCTGGTCACCGAGCCCACCAACACGGTAGAAGTGGCCGAGTCCGAGGCCGGGACCCTGATCAAGCTGCTGGACGCGATCGAGGACCAGGACGACGTCAACGAGGTCCACGCCAATTTCGACATACCCGAAGAGGTGCTCGAGCGGATCGCCGGCTGATCTACGTCTGACCGCCCCCTGGAGCGCTTTCCGGTGGGCCCCGGAAGGCATCCGATGCCGGATGCAGAATGGTGTCTAGATGAGAGTCGTAATGGGCATAGATCCCGGGACGGCCAACCTCGGCTTCGGCGTGGTCAAGGTCGAAGGGGGGCAGATGGCCGCGCTGGACGGAGGGGCGATCGAGACCCCGTCCGACCAGCCGATCGAAAAGCGGCTCGCCCACATCCACGCCACCCTGACCGACCTGATCGCCTGGCACCAGCCGGTCGCGCTGGCCATCGAGGACCTCTACTTCGGCAAGAACGTCGGCTCCGCGATGAAGGTCGGCCAGGCTTCGGGAGTCGCGCTGCTGGCCGCCGCCCAGGGCGGGGTCTCGTGTTTCGCCTACACGCCGCAGGCGATCAAGACCGCGGTCTGCGGGTCCGGCAACGCGGCCAAACGCCAGGTCCAGAAGATGGTCGCGACGCTGCTGGGGCTCTCCGAGACGCCGCGGCCCGATCACGCGGCCGACGCTCTCGCGGTGGCCATCTGCCACGGCGGCACCGCGGGACGGCGTGACGCGATCGCCACCGCCGCGGCCGTCGATCCGTCTGTGCGGGTGGTCGGTTGATCGCGGCGGTCAGGGGCGAAGTCCTGGTCCGGCGCTCCGATCACGTGGTGGTCGAGGCGGCCGGCGTCGGCTACCGCCTGAACGTAAGCACCGAGACCCTGCGTAGCGTGCCGGCGGCCGGGCAGGAAGTCTTCCTCCACACCGAGACGATCAGTCGGGATGACAGCCTGGTCCTCTACGGATTCTCGGCCGAAGAGGAGCGTGACCTGTTCCAGCAGCTGATCGGGGTGAGCGGGATCGGACCGAAAGTCGCGATCGCGGCCCTGTCCGGGGGCCCGTACCGCGAGCTAACCGCGGCGATCGTCGGCGGCGACGCGAAACGGTTCCAGGCGGTGCCCGGAATCGGGAAGAGGACCGCGGAACGGATCATTCTCGAGCTCAGGGACCGCGTCACGACGACCGTGCAGGAGTCGGGCGGCGAGATCGCCACCCCGGCCGAGAGCTCGGCCCGCTCGCTGGCCCGAGACGGTCTGATCAACCTCGGCTATACCCCGCTCGAGGCCGAGCAGATGCTTGACGGACTCGATCCGGGCGATGACGCCCAGGCTCTCGTCGCCGAGGCGCTGCGGAGGGCCGGCAGCCCCAACCCGACGGTGAGTCCGGGCGATGGCTGAGCTGCCCGACATAAGCGGCCGCCGGATCGACCTCGGGGTGGAAGGTGACCTGCCGCCCGGGGCCGAGCCCAGTGTCCACGACGCCCGGGCCGCTCTGCCCGACCAGGAGCTCGACCGCTCGCTGAGGCCACCGACCCTTGCCGACTTCGTCAACCAGGCCCAGGTGACCGACCAGCTGGCGGTGTTCATCGAAGCGGCCCGCGGTCGTGGCGAGCCGCTCGACCACGTCCTGCTGGCCGGACCGCCCGGGCTCGGCAAGACTTCGCTGGCCAACATCGTCGCGGCCGAGATGG
>JAGQUV010000117.1 GCA_020438295.1 Solirubrobacterales bacterium | reverse complement strand
GGCCATCTCGACCGCCCTGAACATCGCTTTCGCCTTGTTCACCGACTCCTCGTACTCGTACTCGGGCCTGGCGTCGGCGACCGTGCCGCCGCCCGCCTGGATGTGGATCCGGCCGTCCTTGACCAGGGCGGTCCGGATGTGGATCGCGGTGTCGAGGTCGCCGCCCCAGGACAGATAGCCGACCGCGCCTCCGTACGAGCAGCGCTTGACCTCCTCCATTTCGTCGATTATCTGCATCGCCCGCACCTTGGGCGCCCCGGACAGGGTGCCGGCCGGGAGGGCCGAGCGCAGCACGTCGAGTGCCCCCAGCCCGGGCCGGAGCCGGCCGGTCACCCGGCTGACGATGTGCATCACGTGCGAGTAGGTCTCGACCACCATCAGCTCCTCGACCTCGACCGAGCCGTACTCGGCCTCGCGCCCGATGTCGTTGCGGGCCAAGTCGACCAGCATCACGTGCTCGGCCCGCTCCTTGGGGTCCGAGACCAGTGCCTCAGCCAGGCGCCGGTCCTCCTCCTCGCTGCCGCCACGCGGCGACGTGCCGGCGATCGGCCTGATCTCGACCCGGTCACCTGTGACCTTGAGCAGCGGCTCCGGCGAGGCCCCGGCGATCTGGAAATCGCCGAATTCGAGGAAATACATGTAAGGGGACGGGTTGATCGCCCTCAGGCCGCGGTAGATCGAGAGCGCCCCTGCCCTGGCCTCGGCCGAGAACCGCTGCGACGGAACCACCTGGAACGCGTCGCCGGCGTGGATGTACTCGACCACGTCGGCCACGGTCTGCTCGAACTGCTCCCGGCTCACGTTCGAGCTGAACTCGGGCGGCTCGACCGGTCCGGCATCCGGGGCGACCGGCACCGGTCCGCGCAGCCGTTCCCTGACCTCGGCGATCCGTTCCGCGGCGCGGTGCCAGGCGGCTTCGATGCCGCCGTCGTCGGCGAACGCACAGGCCAGGATCGTCATCTGGTTGTGCAGGTGGTCGAACACGACCAGCACGTCGGTGATCATCAGGGCCAGGTCCGGCAGCCCCAGCGGGTCGGGGTTGGGCGGGCCCAGCGGCTCGACCGTGCGGACCAGGTCGTATCCGAACAGACCGACCGCCCCACCGGAGAAAGGGGGCAGCCCCGGCAGTGAGGCAACCCGGTAGCGAGCCATGTAGTCGGCCACCGCCCGGTATGGGTCGGGCGCTTCGATCCGCTCGGCCGGCTCGTCCCCGGCCGACAGCGCGTCGCCCCGATACTCGGCCAGCTCGCCCTCGCCCCAGCGCAGAATAGCCCGAGGCCTGGTGCCGAGGAACGAGTACCGCCCGACCTGACCCCGTTCGGCCGATTCGAGCAGGAAGCAGGGGCCGTCGTCACGCAGCTTGAGCAGAGCCGAGACCGGGGTTTCGCAGTCGTCGGTGAAGCTCAGGCTGACCGGCACCACGGTGGCGTCGCCGGCCAGCTCCCGCGCCTCATCC
>JAGQUV010000116.1 GCA_020438295.1 Solirubrobacterales bacterium | reverse complement strand
CTACGGTGCGGCCAGCACGCTGCAGGAAATGCTCACCTACAAGTCCGACGACGTACAGGGCCGTTCCAAGGCGTACGAGTCGATCGTCAAGGGCGAGAACATCCCCGAGCCCTCGATCCCGGAGTCGTTCAAGGTGCTGCTCAAGGAGATGCAGGCGCTGTCACTGGACGCCAACGTGGTCAGCGAGGAAGGGGTCGGCGAGCTGGCCGAGGAGGAGGACGACCTGCTGCAGGCCGCCCAGGACCTCGGCATGGACCTGACCGAGGTCAGGGCAGACGATTCGAACGGTGCCGCCGACGAGGCCGTCGAGGGCGAGGCGGGTGATGCCGCCGGCGATGGCGGTACCGAGGCAGAGGAAGCGGGTGTAGAGAATGAGTAACGTGATTGACATCAACAACTTCGACGCGATCGAGATCGGTCTCGCCTCGTCGAAGAAGGTCCGGTCCTGGAGCTGGGGCGAGGTGCTCAAGCCGGAGACGATCAACTACCGGACCCTGAAGCCGGAGAAGGACGGCCTGTTCTGCGAGCGCATCTTCGGTCCGACCAAGGACTGGGAGTGCTACTGCGGCAAGTACAAGCGGGTCCGCTACAAGGGCATCGTCTGCGAGCGCTGCGGGGTCGAGGTGACCCGGTCGAAGGTCCGCCGTGAGCGCATGGCGCACGTCGACCTGGCCGCTCCGGTCTCGCACATCTGGTTCTTCAAGGGCGTCCCGTCGCGGATCGGCTACCTGATCGACATGGCCCCGAAGGAGCTGGAGAAGGTGCTCTACTTCGCCGCTTCGATGGTCACCTGGGTCGACGAGGAGGCCCGCGACAAGGACATGGCCTCGCTGGAGAAGGAGGTCGACTCGGTGCTGGCCGAATACGAGACCGAGCGCTCCCGCAGCACCCAGCTCCTGGACGAGGCGCTGAAGCGCCGGACCAAGTACCTCGAGGACGGCACCCAGACCAAGTTCGACGACGAGGACCACCTCTGGGCCGACTCGCTGGGCATGACCGCCAGCCAGCTCAAGAAGCTCAAGGACGAGGACCGGGCCAAGCGGATCAAGGAGCTGAACAAGGACTTCGAGGCCGAGATCGGCGACACCGAGGCCTACATCGACGAGGCGATCGACCGGCTGAACGAGGTCTGGAAGATCTTCACCACGATGAAGCCGAAGGACGTGATCAACGACGAGACCGTGTTCCGTGAGCTGAAGGACCGGTTCGGTTCTCCGTTCGGCTGGGGCGAGTACTTCCGCGGCGGCATGGGCGCCGAGGCGGTGCGCGACCTGCTCGAGCAGATCGACCTGGAAGAGACCTGCGCCGAGCTGGAAGACCAGATCAACACGGCCAAGGGCCAGAAGCAGGCCCGCGCGGTCAAGCGGCTGAAGGTCACCTCGGCCTTCCTCAACTCCGACAACCGCCCCGAGTGGATGATCCTCGACTGCATCCCGGTGATCCCGCCGGAGCTCAGGCCGATGGTCCAGCTCGACGGTGGCCGGTTCGCCACCTCCGACCTGAACGACCTGTACCGGCGGGTGATCAACCGCAACAACCGGCTCAAGCGACTGCTCGACCTCGGCGCGCCCGAGATCATCGTCAACAACGAGAAGCGGAT
>JAGQUV010000115.1 GCA_020438295.1 Solirubrobacterales bacterium | reverse complement strand
CGCAATGCCGCATCACGGAGTCGCACTCCCGCGCGGTGCAGACCATCGAGGGTCGCAAGCCGCAGGCCCAGACGCCGCCGAGCGTCACCGACGTGCCCGACCTCGGGAACATCCCGGGCGCGATCACGGTGTCGGGCAAGGACCGGGTCCGCTCGGGTGCCGCCGCCAGGCGGTGAGGCCGGACCCGCCGCGCTTGTCGTTTCGGAGCCGGTCCGGTAGTTCTGCCGGGATGGACCTGGCCGAGTTCCTTCGCGACGTGCCCGACTATCCGAAGCCGGGCATCCTCTTCAAGGACATCACACCGCTGCTGGCGTCCCCCGCGGCGCTGGCGGCATCGATCGATCGCCTGGCCGCGCTCGACGTCGGCAAGGTCGACGTGGTGGCCGGCGTCGAATCGCGCGGCTTCCTGTTCGGCGTCCCCCTCGCGCTACGGCTGGGCGTGGGTTTCGTGCCGATTCGCAAACCCGGCAAGCTGCCCTGGAAGACCAACCGCATCGAGTACGTGCTCGAGTACGGCACGGATGCCGTCGAGATCCACCAGGACGCCGTCGGCAAGGGTCAGCGCGTCCTGCTGGTCGACGACCTGCTCGCGACCGGGGGCACGATGCACGCGTGCTGCGCGCTGGTCGAAGGCTGCGGTGCCGAGGTCGCCGCCTGCGCGTTCGTGATCGAACTCGAAGCCCTCGGCGGTCGCCAACGACTCGCCCCGCACCGGATCGAGGCTCTGATCCGCCTGCCCTGAGAGTCGACCTGAGGTTTTCGACAAAGCTCAAGTAGTCCTTGCGATTGGACTTACCGATGCGTCTCAGTCCGGGAATCCAGAATCCCTGAATTCGGGGTCGGTTGCGGTCGATGTATCGCCGCTGGTTCGAAAGGACCATCGCTCTTTGGTGTCACGGCTCCCCACCTAGACGCTTCTCGAAAAGGCAAACCCGACGAAAGTCGGCGACGCAAAGCCAAGGGCCTAAGGCCGGTTCCCGCCGGTCATGGCAGCCTGGTTCCCGAATGAAGTGAGGACACAGACGAATACTCCACCTGCCGCGCAGCCGCTCGATCATGAGCTGGCGCCCGGCTCGGAGTCACGGACCACAGGTCCAGGTGTCCAGCAACACCGCCATGAACGGCGGGCTCACGCAGAGAACGGGAAGGCAGGAAAGGCTGATAGAAGCCGATCGACGCGCCTGGAGCCGAACGAACCGCAACGCCGACCAGATCGGCGTCCTCTTCCCCTTCCCGGATCTCTGCTCACGCCTTGCTGGATTGATCGTCATGGCCAAGTCCTCCGTCGCCGTCCGCGCGACCCGTCGCGTCCCGTCCGCTCTCCCCGCCGGCAGCGCTAGCCCGCGCGCCTCGGCCCAGTCCGCCACCATGACGAACCTGACGGAGAGCGATCTCGAGGTCATCTGGAAGACCTACAAGAAGACCCGCGACGAGAACCTCCGCAACACGCTCATCGAGCACCACATGCCGCTCGTGCGTGCGATCGCCGAACGCGTGCTGCAGACGCTGCCGAAGTCGATCGACGTCGACGACCTGAGCTCGGCCGGCACGTTCGGCCTGATGGACGCGATCAACGGCTTCGACCTGTCGCGCGGCATCAAGTTCAAGACCTACTGCACGACGCGCATCC
>JAGQUV010000114.1 GCA_020438295.1 Solirubrobacterales bacterium | reverse complement strand
GCTCGCCGCGGAGCTCGGGCCGGCGGAGCGAGGCCAGCCAGGTTTGCGCGATCGACCAGAGGTCCTTGCGGAAATAGATCAGGACCGCCGCCTCGGTGCCGATCTGGATCACCGCGGTGAACGCCGCGCCGGGGTCGTCCCAGCCGAGCAGCGCGGGCACGAACAGCACGTGCCCACTGGAGGAGATCGGCAGGAACTCAGTCAGCCCCTGAAGGATGCCGAGGATGATGCTCTGGAAGAGGTCCAAGGGTCAGCGCAGCGTACTCACAGCCCGGGACGGGCACCTGCCACCGCGTCTCCGCCCTACTTGGGAGCCATGCGCAGGGCGCCGTCGAGGCGGATCACCTCGCCGTTCAGCATCGGGTTCTCGACGATCTGCAGGGCGAGCGCCCCGAACTCCTCCGGGAGGCCGAGCCGCGCCGGGAACGGCACGGTGTCGCCGAGCGCCTTGCGGGCCTCTTCGGGCAGAAGGGCCAGCAACGGCGTGTCGAACAGGCCGGGTGCGATGGTCATCACCCGGACCCCGCTGCGGGAGAGGTCACGGGCGGCCGGCAGGGTCAGGCTCACCACTCCCCCTTTGGTCGCGGCATAGGCGGTCTGACCGATCTGGCCGTCGTAGGCCGCGATCGAGGCGGTGTTGATGCAGACGCCACGCTGCATGTCCTCGACCGGCTCGTTGCCGACCATCGACTCGGCGGCCAGCCGCAGCACGTTGATCGTCCCGATCAGGTTGATGTTGATCGCCCAGCGGTAGCCGTCGAGCGGCGCGGCGCCGTCCTTGCCGACGATCCTGCCGGCCGCGCCGACCCCGGCGCAGTTGACGCAGACCCGCAGGCCGTGCTCGGCTTCGGACGCGGCCGCAACCGCGGCCCGGGTCGAGTCCTCCTCGGTCACGTCGGCAGTGACGAAAGCGCCGCCGATCTCCTCTGCGACCAGCTCACCCTTTTCCTGGTTGAGGTCGGCCACGGTCACGCTGTGGCCGGCGTCGGCCAGCTTCCTCGCCGTGGCCTCGCCGAGTCCCGACGCCCCACCAAAAACGATCGCCGCCTGTGACTTCATTTCCCGATTGCTCCTGTTCTCGTAGAGTTGCGCGCATGGAACGAGAGATATTCGAACCAGAGCACGATGACTTCCGCGACAGCGTACGACGGTTCGTTGCCGAGGAGGTTTCCCCCAACTTCGAACAGTGGGAGGAGGACGGCGCCGTCCCCCGCGAGCTGTTCGCCAAGGCCGGCGAGAAGAACATGCTGGCGATGTCGGTCGAGGAGCAGTACGGCGGCCTGGGGCTCGACGATTACCGGTTCAACCAGGTGATCGTCGAGGAGGGCTCGTACGCCGGCGTGACCGGCAGCATGCTCGGCATCACCCTGCACAACGACATCTGCCTGCCGTACTTCGAGGAGTACTGCAACGAGGAACAGCGCGAGCGCTGGCTCCCCGGGATAGTCGACGGCAGCCTGATCACCGCGATCGCGATGACCGAGCCCGGGATCGGCTCCGACCTGGCCTCGATGTCGACCAAAGCGATCAAGGACGGCGACCACTACCTGGTCGACGGCTCCAAGACTTTCATCACCAACGGGATCAACGCCGACCTGGTCATCACCGCAGTCAAGACCGACCCGAAGGAGAAGCATCGCGGGATGTCGCTGATGGTGATCGAGCGCGGCATGGACGGGTTCGAGCGGGGACGCAACCTCGACA
>JAGQUV010000113.1 GCA_020438295.1 Solirubrobacterales bacterium | reverse complement strand
GCGGGAATAGAACGGTTGGTGGCACCGATCGGTTCCTGCGGTTCAGTGCTTTATGACGGATGTCTTGGGGACCAACCACTGACCCGGGGACGGGTCAGATGGGGATGAAGACCTGCTACTCCCGACCGAGGCTACACACCTTGGTTGGTTGGTCATCCCATCAAGGAGTAGCAGGCATGGAGAAGATACGAGTCTGGGTCGGGCTGGACTACCACCAGAGGCGGACGCAGGTGTGCGTCGTGGACGAGCAAGGAGCGGTGCTCTGCAACCGGAGCGTGCCGAGCCAGATCGGAGAGATCACCCGGGCGGTCGGGCCGCTCGGACGCCCGGCGTGCGTCGCGATCGAGTCGTGCTCGGGGGCGGCCCAGCTCGCCCACGAGCTGATCGAGCAGGCTGGGCTGCCGGCCAGGCTGACGCACCCCGGCTACGTCAACCGGATGCGTCACAACCCCGACAAGTCCGACCTCTCCGACGCGCGTCTGCTCGCCGAGCTGGCCCGCAGCGGCTTCCTGCCGGAGGTCTGGCTGGCGCCCGAGCCGATCCGGGACCTGCGCTGCCTGACCCAACGCCGCGTCCAGCTGGTCCAGCAGCGTCGGCAGGCGAAGGTGCGCATCCTCGCGTTGCTCCGCGAACGCCGCGTGGCCGAGCCGCCGCTGAGCCGGTGGACCAGGGCCTGGATGGCCTGGCTCATCGAGGCCGATCTCAACCCGACGGTGCGGTGGATCATCGACGGGCTGCTCGCGGATCTCGGCGGGCTCGGCGAGCAGATCAGGGCGGTCGAGGCCCGGCTCGACGAGCAGACGGCCGGGGATCGGGTGGTCGAGCGTCTGCGGTCGATCCGGGGGATCGGCCCGGTCACGGCGTGGATGCTGCGTGCCGACATCGGACGGTTCGATCGGTTCCGGACCGGCAAGCAGCTGAGCCGGTACTGCGGGCTGAGCCCGCGCAACGCGTCGAGCGGGGAACGCGTGGCCGACGCGGGCCTGGTCAAGGCGGGGCGTGGGGCGTTGCGTACGGTGCTGATCCAGTCGGCGCACCGGCTCTGCCGCTACGACGAGCGTTGGCGTCGGCTCTTCGAGTCGATGAGAGAGCGGGGCAAGCCGACGAGCGTCGCGGTCGCGGCGGTCGCCAACCGCTGGGTGCGTTGGCTGTTCCACCGGATGAACGAGCAGCCGGCCGCGGCGTGAGCCTGGGTCGGGCGGGGACGGGACCCGCGGAACAGGCGGCCGGCTCGGGTGCCACTTGGGCCCACCGCTCGGCGTCAGATGGGGCCGCCGCCTGCTTCGCTCGGACCACCCACATGGGCTACGCCACGGGCGTTCGCTCGGATAGAAGTCTGGGATCCCGAAACCCGCTTGACAAAACTCGGGTCTTCATAGAAGTGGCACCATCCTGGTTCGGTAGGGTGGCACCAAACCACCGAGATCGCAATGCCGATCTCGGTGCCCACCCAGCCCAACTACAAAATACACCGAGATCAGAGGACCGATCTCGGTGGCACGTCAGGCGTTTCCCCGGAAGGGGATTCGGGGCTTTCGATCAGCGGCGGCGACCACCGGCGATCAAGCCGCCCAAGCCCAGCAGCGCGACCGCGCCCGGGGCCGGGATCAGCACGGCGTTGTCCGCCCAGATGTCGAGCTTGTCGACCTGGCTGCCGAAGTAGCGGGCGACGACGTTGCGGCCGACGGAGTTGGCGTCGGTGTTCATGCCGCTGACGCTGAAGAAGCTCCAGCTCTGGTCGGGCTCGTAGTCGCCACCGACGACCTCGACGAA
>JAGQUV010000112.1 GCA_020438295.1 Solirubrobacterales bacterium | reverse complement strand
GCCCAGGCAGCATCGGACTTCGCCCGGGAGATCGCCCTAGCCGAAGCTCGCGAAGAGGCCCGGGTGGTTCTGGAAGTCGGCAATCTCGGCACCGAACGTGACTACACCGACGTGCGCGACACCGCGCGGGCACTGGCGGGGCTGGTCGAGCGCCGGGCGGAGGGGGTCTTCAACGTCTGCTCGGGTACGGCCGTGAGTCTGGCCTCGGTTGTCGAAGGCCTGGCCGGACAGACCCCCCTGGAGGTGCGGGTGGAGGTGAAGCCCGATCGTGCCCACCCGGTGGACCCCCCAGTGGTAGCCGGTTCGAACGCGAAGCTGACCGCCGCGACCGGATGGGTGCCCGGGATCGGGGTGGTCGAGAGCCTGCGCGACCTGCTCGAGGACTGGCGCCGGCGGGTCTGACCGCGCTGCCCGGCCGGTCGCGGGTCTGCTCAAGCCGGGGGCGGCGTGCCGACCGGGGGCACCGGGTGGCGAACCACCTCGGTCGGCGAGCGATGGCTCTCGCCGAGCCAGGTCTGGGCCAGGGCGAGGTCGCCCTCCCGCCGGAGGCGGCGCCTTATCCTCAGCAGCTGCGGCAACCGGACCAGAGCCGCGACCTTGCCGGCTGAGGTCAGCACGAAACGGCGGGCCAGTGCCGCCCGGAACATCGCTCCGACCTCGACCGCGGCGATCCGGGGCAGCGCGCTGAGTGGCATGAACCTGACCTGGGTGCTGATCCGGTTACGGGCGACCAGCCGTGCGTTCTCGGCGTCGGGCCGGTCGAAACCGGTGTGCCAGGCAGCGTTGCCGACGTGCCAGACGACCGCGGTCGGGACCAGCCTGAACCTCCAGCCTGCGATCCTCGCGCGAACGTTCATCTCGACGTCTTCGTAGAAGGCGAAGTAGCTCTCCTCGAAGCCACCGACCTGCCTCAGCATGTCGCGCCTGAACATGCAGGCGGCACCGCAGACCCCGAAGATCTCACGGGCCTCGTAGCCCCGCTCCCCCTGAGGCTGTCCGATCCCGTCCTCGCGGGCCCGGCCGTCGAGGGTCAGCGCCTGGCCGAGGCTGTAGATCCTGGCTTCGGGGTCCTCGGGGTCGAGCCTGACGCCCCGCTTCAACGACAGGATCCGCGGCTGCACCCCGCCCAGGCCCGGGTCCCCGGCCAGGGTCCGGTAGAGCTCGGCCAACGCGCCCGGCTCGAGCACGGTGTCGGAGTTGAGCGTGGCCACCATCTCGGTCGTGGTCATCTCGATGCCGAGGTTGACCGCCGCGGCGAAGCCGAGGTTGCGGGGGAGCGGGACATGCTTGATGCCGTGCTGCTGGAGGAAGGCGACCGAGCCGTCGGACGAACCGTTGTCGACCACCACCACTTCGAGCTCGACCCCGGTCTGCGCGTCCAGTGACGCCAAGCACTCGCGCAGGTCGCCGAGGCAGTTCCAGCTGGGAACGACCACCGCGATCCTGGGCGACTCAGTCCCCATGCCGACAGCCTGACAGAACGCCAGTCGCAACGGGGGTCCGAAAGCGGGGGATGGGGGACCGGAACCGGTTGGTACGCAGGCAACCATCCGAGTAGGATCCGCCGCCATGACTCCTTCCCCCTCGACCCGTCCCTTGACCGAAAGGGCGAGCGGAGCGGCAGCCCGTGCCGCCCGCCGGCTGGCCGCTACGAGGTTCGGCCGCCGGGCGGTCGACACGCTCCGGCCGACCTTGGCCGACGCCGGCCTCGAGCAGTGGCTGAAGCCGCTGTTCGGTGATCAACTGGACCGCATCGAAGCCGAGGTCGAGGGCGCCGGCCCGGACGGATATCAGGCGTTCCGCGACCTCGACGACGACCTCTGGTCGCTGCTTCTGACCCTTGACTACGAGGGATG
>JAGQUV010000111.1 GCA_020438295.1 Solirubrobacterales bacterium | reverse complement strand
CCATCTGGGCGTCGCGCCACGGCCTTGAGGAGCCTGAGTTGCTCGACTTGTTGGGCGACGGCGACACCCGCCTGCCCGGGGCGTACTGGTCGCCGCTGCGGATCGCCGCGTCCGCACTGTTGATCGAGCGCGCCGGTCGCGTCGACTTCGCCCACGACTTCATCCGCACCGCCGTCGAGCACCGCTATCTGCCCACCGAGACCGACCGTCTGGCGGTCCGCGAACGCCTGGCCGGATACTTCCGGGGTCTGGGCCCGACGCCGAGGGCGTTGGACGAGGCCCCGTGGCAGTTGGCTCAGGCCGGGCGCTGGGACGAGCTGGTGGCGCTGCTGGTGGATCCAGGGTGGTTTGTCGCCCTGTACAGGCTCGACGAGTTCGAGGTGCGGCGCTACTGGGTCGCGATTGAGGCCGGGTCGGATCGACGGGCAGCGATCGCGTACACCCCGCCGCTAGCGTCGGATCCCGGTGAGGTGGATGCCCATTACCTGAATGGGGTGGCAGTGCTGCTGGGGGGTCTGGGGTCGCCCGGCGCGGCGCTGCCGTTCCTCGAGCGACTCCATACTTGGGCCGTCGATCACGGCGACCAATGGTGGTTGCAGGTGTCGTTGGGGAATCAGGCGGTGATCCACGGGGTGCGGGGCGAGTTGGATCGGGCGATGGAGCTTCACCGGGAGTGCGAGCAGATCTGTCGTACGCTGGGCGACCCGGCTGTCCTCCAGGCGTCGTTGTGTGGGCAGGGGTTGATCCATTGGGATCGGGGGGAGTTGGATCGGGCGTTGGAGCTCCTTCGGGACCAGGAGCGGATTTCTCGTGGGTTGGGTGACCTGTCAGGCCTGTCGATCTCGTTGGGAAACCAGGCCTCGATCCACTGGGATCGGGGGGAGCTGGACCGAGCGTTGGAGTTGTCGGGAGCGCAGGAGCGGATCTGTCGGGAGTTGGGTGACCCGGCGGGGCTTGCCCAATCGCTGGCGCATCAGGTGCTCGTGCTCCGCGACAGGGGCGACGATGGCCGCGCCGCCGGAACAATGGCCGAGGCTCTCGACTACGCCAGGCGCTCTGGTCATGCCGCATTGATCGAGTGGATCGAGTCGCTCGCCGGCTGAGCGACGGATCGCCGCCAAGCGTTGCAGCATCCGGGCTGTCTGTCCGCGCTGAACTTGAGACAGTTCCTCACCGAGGCGCCGGCACCGTGCCGCGGTGGCGTGCAGGGAGGCCGTCGCAATCAGGTTCTGGCTGTGAGAGAGGTGGTCTCGAACCGGAGCTCGAGCGCCTCTCGTCGATCAGGGTCGCGGTCCGGCAGCTGTCCCTCTCGCTGGCCGGTATCAGCCGACTAGTGTTGGCGACCGGCGCAACCTGAGGGGGCCGCACAATGCTCGGGCGGCTGCTCGCTATCAGCAAGCGGCACACCGCCGCCCTGCGATCGCCGGCCGGATTGTCAGGCCATTTGGTGCCTGTTGTCGACCGGGTGGACTCGCCGTGACACTGCCCGACCCGTATGGGCCCAAGGATCCGTTCACCTACGAGGGCACTGAGAATCGGAAGGCGGCGCGGGAGATGTTCCGGCCCGGCGGCGGCCAACCCGGCGGCGGGCCATCCGGGGGCGGCGGGTCGTCTGGGTCGGGGTGCTCGCTGCCGGCGATGGGCGGGTGCGGCTGCTTCCTGCTGATCGCACTCGCCGCCCTGTTCGTACTGTTCGTGGTCGGGTCGGTGTTGGCGCTCTTCCTCGGGCCGAACATCGACCAGGTTCCCGATCCGACCACTGCCGAGCGCAGCCTGACCGACTCGGTGCGCTGGGACGGAAAGTACCGCTGCGGTGACGAGCTGAGGGGCATCAGTCTGGTCACCCGATTCGTCGGCACCGCAACGAGTGCCGGCGCGCCCATGTCGGTCGACATCACGTACT
>JAGQUV010000110.1 GCA_020438295.1 Solirubrobacterales bacterium | reverse complement strand
CCGTTCGATGGCCGTCAACGCGAGCGGCATCACCGGCGTCGATATCCCGCTGCTGCGGATCTTCGGGTCGAACCCGGCCCTCGACGCCAGCCCGACCCTGGCCGGCTGGCTGGCCGGACTGGCGCTGACCGCCGCCCTGATCTGGCGGGTCCTCAGGGGAAACGTCCCGAGGTCGTTCTGGGTCTCGCTCGGCGTCCTCGTCACCTTCTGGCTCGCCGCTGCGATCGCCGATACGGATCCCTTCTTCGGCACCCAGGTCTACGCGATCCGTTACCTGTTCCCAGGCTCCTCGGCGTTGCTGCTGGTCCTGACCGATGCCGTCAGCGGCTTCCGGATACGTGCCGGCTGGGCCTACGCGCTGCTCGCCGTCTTCGCCTTCAGCCTCGCGATGAACCTCGTCTATCTGCGCGACGGGGCGGCCTTTCTGCGCGACCGATCGTCCGAGGTGAGGGGCAATCTCACTATGCTCGAGCTCGCAAACGGATGGTCGCCCGGCGACGGCCCCGTGGGTGGCAACGGTGCCGTCCGCTACCAGGTAGCGGGGGTCATCCCCTTTCTCAACGTGGGTCCGGATCGGGATCGGTACCTGCAGGCCGTTGCTGAGTTCGGCTCACCCGCCTACGATCTCAACGAGGTCCGCGCCCTCCCCGGAGCGGATCGGGCCGTCATCGATCAGGCGCTGCGGCAGGCATACGCGCTGGCTCTTCTCCCGACAGCCGTCGGACCCGACAGGCCCTCGATGTGCATTCGCGCCACACCGTCACGAGAACGATTCAAGGTTCCGAGGGGCGGCATGTACGTCCATGCCCTGGGCGGGAAGCCTGCGACGTTGGCAGCCGGGCGGTTCGGTCCTTTACCCGAAGTCAGCCTCGGCACTGCGGAGCCCGGCTCCTGGTTCCGGGTGCTGATCCCGACCGACCCGGCGCCGGAGGTCTGGCTGGCCACGGTGACTTCGGGACAGGCTCGGATCTGTTCGGTGCCGGCGCCACCGTGACCGGCGGTGGCCGTCCGCTGAGCGCGCCCATCCCGCTCGATGTCTGGTCGCCGGATCAAGCCTCTCCCTACCCGGCGAGACTAGGATGCCGGACGGTGTATCGCGCCCCCCGGCAGACCCGATGACTCCGCACGATCCGGCTGCGACTGTCGAATCATCGATCGACAGCCCATCGGCCAGCGCCGCTGAAGTCCCACCTTGGCTCGACCGAGCGGCGTGGACGCTCTTCGGGGTCGCAGCGATCATTGCGGCGGGCTTGATCCTGTGGTTCGGACGGGACACGACGTTCTCCGTCGACGAGATGGATCTGTTCATGGAGACCCCGGATCTCGACCTCAGGGGAGCATTCGAACCCCACGTCGGCCACCTGATCCTTACGACGCGAATCCTCTACAGGGCGATCTTCTCGACCTTCGGGGTCGGGTACCTGCCATTTCAGCTGCTGACCGTTGGGGTCGTCATCCTGAATGCTGGCCTCTTTCTCGCCTACGCAAGCCGCAGGATCGGCAAGCTGGCGGCTCTGGCGCCGGCACTCGTGCTGCTGGTCTTCGGATCCGACCCACTCCATGTCCTCGCAGGCAACGGATTCACCATCATCGGTGCGCTCGCGTGCGGGCTCGGCGCTCTCCTCGCGCTCGACCGCGGAGATCGCAAGGGGGACGTGATCGCCGCCGGCCTGCTCTGCCTCGGCGTCGTCACCTACTCGGTCGCTCTTCCGTTCGTCGTCGGAGTTGCCATTTCGATCCTCCTCCGACGGGACCGCTGGCAACGGGCATGGATCTTTCTGGTTCCGGTCGCCCTCTATTTCGCCTGGTGGCTGTGGACGCTCGGCCTGGACTCCAGCTCGGAGGGCGAGCTCGCTCCCCGCGATGTGCTCCTCTGGCCGTCCTGGGCATATCAGTCCTTGAGCGCCGTGCTCGGAGCCCTGGCCGGTCTCGACTACTCCTTCGGCGACGGCGGAAGCGAGG
>JAGQUV010000109.1 GCA_020438295.1 Solirubrobacterales bacterium | reverse complement strand
CCCGCCGCGGCTGATCATGCCCGCGGCCCTCGTCTGCGGGATCGCGATCCTCTCGACCGCACTCATGCGCTCCGACCAGAAGTACCGCAGCGAATCGGTGATCGACCCGCTCACCGGCCTGCTCAACCGCAAGGCGCTGGAGAACCGGATCGCCGAGCTCAGCCAACAGTCGCTCACCGCCGACGCGCCGGTCGGCCTGCTCTGCTGCGACCTCGACCACTTCAAGCGGGTCAACGACACGGTCGGCCACCCCGCCGGCGACGACATCCTCGTCCGCTGCGCCGACATCATCCGCGGCCAGCTGCGCGCCTTCGAGCTCGCCTACCGGATCGGCGGCGAGGAGTTTCTGATCGTTCTCCCCGGCCTCGGCATCAACGAGACGACCGAGTTGGCCGAGCGGCTCCGCGCGGCCGTGTCCAGGCATCCCTTCCCGCACGGCATGGCCCTGACGATGAGCTGCGGCGTCAGCGCCTCCGAGCCCGGCCGCCGCTTCGACTTCGACGCCCTCTGGTCGAGCGTCGACGAGGCCCTCTACGAAGCCAAGCACGCCGGCCGCAACCAGGTCCGCGTCGCCGGAGGCGGGGCCGAGCGGGCGGTCGCCCTGAGCGCGTAGGGGCGTGGCCGGTGGGACGCCGGCCACCGATCGCAGGCGTGCGGCTTCGCCGGAGTGATCGGTGCGAGGTTCGTTCGTGGGTTGTGGCACCGAAGGTGGGTTCGTGCGCCACGCGTGCGCTCTCGGCCGGCATCGTCGTGGTGGATGTCGGGTGGATGGCAAGAAGCGTCGAGTGGTTCGTCGGTTCTTGCCATCGAGCGGCGAATCGCCGCGATCGCCAGGAGACAGCAGGAGCTGATCACCGGGCGACAACTCGCCGCGTTGGGCCTGCGACCCAGCACCGTCCGCAGCCGGGTGGCGGTCGGCCGTCTGTTCCGGATCCGGCGCGGGATCTTCTCGATCACCGCGCCGCCGTTCACGGAACGACAGCTCTGGCTCGGGGCGGTCCTCGCCTGCGGCCCTGAAGCGACGCTGAGCCACGAGCCGTCGGCCGCGCTGCAGGGCTTCCTCTCGCGCTCCCCATCGGGACCAGAGGTGACCGTCCCGGATGGTCGCGCCCGCAGCCGGGCCGGCATCGTGGTCCACCGATCCCGGATCGACCCGCGCGACCGGCGCCGGGTGCATGGGGTCCCCTGTACGTCGGCCGACCGGACCTTGATCGACCTCGCCCCGTCCCGCGACCTGCGGGAGCTGGAGGTCCTCCTCGTGGCCGCGGAGTCGCTCGGCCTGCTCAAGCGCTCCCGGCTCGCGGAGCTCGTCTCCGAGCGCACCGGCCGGCCGGGTATCAGGCGCCTGGCAGCCCTGCTCGAAGAGCAACCCGCGATCGCCCGATCCTGGGCCGAGGTCCACTTCCTGCCGGTGTGCTTTCTCGCCGGCATCCCTCACCCGTCTCTGAATCATCCGGTCACCGTCCCCGGTCGTTCTCGCCCGCTGGTCGTCGATTTCGCCTGGCCGGAGGTCGCGATGGCGGTGGAGCTCGACAGTCAGCGGTTCCACGGCGATTGGGCATCGGCGGTCCGGGACCGGGAGCGCGATCAGACGCTGGCACTGGCCGGCTGGCTCTGTCATCGCTTCGTTCGCAGCGCCATCGAGGCGGATCCCGTCGCTACGGCCGACCGCCTCCGGGCCCTCCATTCGATGCGAATAGGGTTGCCGCATGGCGGAAGCGATCGAGCCACCGGAGCGGCCGGAGCCTGAGAGCGGGCCGGCGGGGGGCGAGGCCCGGCGGGTCGGCGACTCGAGCTCGCTGCTGGTCCGCTGGATGTCGATCACCGACGCGAACTCGGGCGGGTTCATCCACGGCGGCACGGTGATGCGCCTGGTCGACGAGGCGGCGGGACTCGCCGCGATCAAGCACTCCGGGCGCCGGGTCGTCACCGCCGGGATGGACCGGATGACGTTCAACACCCCG
>JAGQUV010000108.1 GCA_020438295.1 Solirubrobacterales bacterium | reverse complement strand
TGCCCCCGCAGTCACGGTCCTGGTCGTGCTCTCCGTCTTGCCCACCCAGCCGGCCGAGACCGCCGCGAAGCCGACTGCGGCAACCAGAAGTCCGCCGAGCACGGCGGACAGGAACATCGGACCGAAGGAACTGCTGCGACTGATCATGTCGCGATGATCTCTGCCGAGTTTTGACCCTGCCTAAGCCGATTCCTAAGCTTTGCTAAAGCCCCGGGGCCGTCTCTGCCGAGGCCCCGGGTCAGGGCAGGAAGTGCTCGCTGGTCGCGTCCCGTCCGGCCAGCTCGCTGACCTTGGAGGCCGGATCCCCGGCCCGCATCAGCGCTTCACCGATCAGAGCGGCGTCGACTCCGACCCGCTCGAGCTCGATCAGCTCCTCCCGGGTAGAAATCCCGCTCTCCGAAACGACGATCTTCCCGGCCGGCACATCGGTGATCAGCTCGTAGGTCGTGCCTACGTCGACCACCCCGGAATCGAGATCGCGATTGTTGATGCCGATGACTTCTGCCCCGGTCTCGAGGGTCCGTTCCAGGTCGCTCGCGTCGTGTACCTCGACCAGGCAGTCCAGGTCCAGCTCGATCGCCTCTGCCTGGAACGAGCTCAGCTGCCCGTCGTCGAGCACCCCGGCGATCAGCAGCACGGCATCGGCGCCGCTGACCGCGGCCTCGAGCAGCTGGTAGCGGTCGACCACGAAATCCTTGCGGAGGATCGGCAGGCTGCAGCTCTCGCGGGCCGCCGCCAGGTCTTCCAGCCGGCCCTGGAAATGGGTCTCGTCGGTCAGTACCGAAAGCGCCGCCGCTCCGCCCTCTTCGTAGGCGCCCACCTGATCCGACAGTTCGACCCCGGGTGCGATCTCCCCCGCGCTCGGGGACTTTCGCTTGAACTCGCAGATCAGCGACATGCCGGGGCGGGCCAGCGCTTCACGAAACGGACGGTCGTGGCCACGGTGGCCGAGACCGTCGGCCAGCCGGCTCGCGGGCACCGCCCGCTTGCGTTCTTCCACGCCTTGGCGCGCGGCCGAAATTAGCTGGTCGAGGATTGCCACTTGACAGCAAGAGCCTACTGGTCCGCCGTGAAGCTGACCAGTCGGGAAAGAACCTGGGCAGCGGCTCCCGATTCGATCGAGCGGCGGGCCAGTTCAACCGCCTCGGCCAGGTCTCCGGCCCCCCCGCCGACCTGGATCGCGGCAGCGGCGTTGAGTAGCACGAGGTCGGTACGGGCCGAAGCCTCCCCGGCCAGCACGGCCCGGGTCATCTCGGCGTTCTGCTCAGGGGTTCCGCCCTCGACCTCCGACAGGTCGGCAGTCTCGATCCCGAAGTCTCCCGGAGCCACGATGACCTCGCGGGTCCCGCCGTCGAGCACCTCGATCATCCTGGTCGGGCCGGTGATCGTGACCTCGTCGAGTCCGTCGTCTCCGGAGACGACCAGAGCCCGCTCGCTGCCCAGGCCGACCAGGGCTTCGGCGATCGACTCCTGGTAGCGCCGGTCGGCCACCCCGATCACCTGACGGCCGGCGCCGGCCGGATTGGTCAGTGGGCCGAGGAAGTTGAAGATCGTCCGCACCGCGAGCTCCTTCCTCACGGGCACCACGTGCGCCATCGCCTTGTGATGGGCCGGGGCGAACATGAACCCGAAGCCGGTCTCTTCGATCGACCGGGCCACCTGATCGGGGGTGAGGTCGATCCCCACGCCGAGTGCCTCGAGCAGGTCGGCCGAGCCGCTGCGGCTCGTATTCGAGCGGTTGCCGTGCTTGGCGAC
Source organism: Solirubrobacterales bacterium (assembly GCA_020438295.1). Classification (GTDB taxonomy): domain Bacteria; phylum Actinomycetota; class Thermoleophilia; order Solirubrobacterales; family 70-9; genus 67-14. The sequence continues at coordinate 236 of JAGQUV010000108.1, read as the reverse complement.
CGCGCAGCCGGCCCCGGCGGCGACCAGCGCTGCCGTGGTCGAGACGTTGAAGGTAGACGGCCCACCGCCGGTGCCGGCGGTGTCGACCAGGTCGTCCCTGCCGGTCTCGACCGGGATCGCCAGCTCCCGCATGGTCCGGGCCAGGCCGACCAGTTCCGGCACGGTCTCGCCCTTTGCCCTGAGCGCGATCAGGAACGCTCCGGTCTGGACTTCGGACGAGCGCCCGGCCATGATCT
>JAGQUV010000008.1 GCA_020438295.1 Solirubrobacterales bacterium | reverse complement strand
GACCGCGATCTCGCGGTGGTGGTGCCCGAGCAGACCGACGCCTCGATAGTGGTCGGGATCGTCCGGGAGCAGGGCGGCGGAATGCTTGACAGGGTCTCCATATTCGACGTCTACCGGGGGGACCAGATCGGGGACGATGAGAAGAGCCTTGCCCTCAGACTGCGGTTCCGCGCCGGCGACCGCACCCTGAGCGATGAAGAGGTCGAACCGGTCTGGGAGAAGATCGTCACCGGACTGCAAGCGGTCGGGGGCAGGCTCCGTGCCTGAGCCATCCGAAAACGCGGGCCCGGGCGGACCGGGCCTGGCCGGCCAGCCGATCGGGCCGGACGGTCCCAGGGCGAGGGTCCTGGTGGCCGGGGCCACCGGGTACGCCGGAGCGCTGGCGGCCGATCTCGTCTGGCGCCACCCGGACCTCGAGCTGGCAGCGCTGACCGCGCGTTCCGAGATCGGGACGCCGCTGAACCGGTTGTACCCGCGCTACGCCGTACCGCTCGAGCTGCGCGAGCTCGACCTCGCCGACCTGGATGACGTGGAGGCCGCGATCGTCGCCTACCCGCACGGAGCCTCCGCGCCGGTGGTGGCCGAGATGCGGGGGAGGGGCCTCGTGGTGGTCGACCTCTCGGCCGACTTCAGGCTCGAGGAACTGCCCACCTACGAGCGGTTCTACGGTGCACACGGGGCTCCCGATCTGCTCGACGGAGCGGTCTACGGACTGACCGAGCTGGAACGCGAAGCGGTCGCGGCGGCCGAACTCGTCGCCAACCCGGGTTGCTATCCGACCGCGACCATCCTAGCCCTGGCCCCGCTGGCGAGCGAGGGCCTGATCGAAGACGTGGTGATCGATGCCAAGTCCGGGGTCTCCGGTGCGGGGAGGGACAAAGGCGAGGCGACCGCGTTCACCACCGTCACCGAGAACGTCACCGCCTATACGCCGGTCGGTCACCGGCACCGGCCCGAGATCGCCGAGAAGCTGGACCGGCTGTCACCATCCGACGCCGGGATCGAGAGCATCACCTTCGTACCGCACCTGGTTCCGCTGGACCAGGGCGAGTCGGTCTCCTGCTACGTCAGATCGGGCCGGGACGTCGGCCAGGATGAGCTCGACCGGCTGTATGAGCAGGCTTACACGGGCGAGCCGTTCATCAAACTCTGCGACGCCCCGCCCGGAATGCGCGATGTGCGCGACAGCAACGGCTGCCACATCCAGGTGATCGCCGGCGACGACCGGATCGTGGTCTTCGCGGTGATCGACAACCTCTGGAAAGGTGCCTCCGGCCAGGCGATCCAGAACCTGAACCTGATGCTCGGCCTGGACGAAACGGCGGGATTGCGGTGAGCGGGCCGTTCTTCAGGTCGCGCTGGGTCGAGCCGCCGCCCCGCGTCGTACAGCGCGATCCGACCGGGCTCCCGGATGGCTTCCGGGCGGCGGGCGTCTCCTGTGGACTCAAGGGTGGCGGCGGCACGGACCTCGGGCTGATCGTCTGCGACGCCGAGCCGGCCGACTCGGCCATCCTGCTGACCGCGAGCGCGACCGCGGCAGCCCCGGTGCGGGTCTGCCGCGACCGGCTCCGGCAGGGCTCGATCGGGGCCGCGATCGTCAACTCCGGCAACGCCAACGCGGCCACCGGCGACCAGGGCCTGGCCGACGCGCTGGCGCTGAGGGAATCGGCCGCCTCGGCACTTGGGCTCGATCCGGACCGGGTCGCGGTCGCCGAGACCGGGGTGATCGGTGTGCCGCTGGAAATCGAGCCGGTGCTTGCTGCGGTGGCAGGCCTCGCCGGCTCGCTGGAGCCCGAAGGGGCGGTTGCCTTTTCCGAGGCGATCATGACCACGGACCAGTGGCCCAAACGGTGCACGCTCGAATCGGACGGTGTGACGATCTCCGCCCAGGCCAAGGGAGCCGGGATGATCGAGCCCGGTTTCGCTACCATGCTCTGCTTAGTGCAGACCGACGCCTTACTCCCGGACGCCGAGGCCCGGCTCCGCTCAGCCGTGTCTACTTCGTTCGAACGGATCACGGTGGATGGACAGATGAGCACCAACGACACGGTCCTGCTGCAGGCTTCGGGAAGGTCGGGAAAAGAACTGCCGACCGGGCTGCTCGAGGCCGTCCTGCTGCAGCTCGCGCTGGAGATCGTCGCCGACGGTGAAGGGGCGACCCGGGTCGGCCGGATCGAGGTGTCGGGTGCCGCCGACGACCGCGAGGCCGAAGTGGTGGCCCGGCGGATCGCCAACTCGCCGCTGGTCAAGACCGCACTGCTGGGGCGGGATCCCAACTGGGGCAGGATCGCCCAGGCGGCCGGGGCGGCGCTGGCCGGGGCCGACGTCGGTGAGTTGGGGCCCGAATCGATCTCGGCAGAAGAGCTGGCCGGCGACGGTGACGAAGTCGAGCTGGGACTGGTCCTGGACCGCGGCAGCGGCACGGCAGCCGTCTATTTCAGCGATCTGACTCACGAGTACATCCGGATCAACGCCGAATACACGACCTAGGCGAGAAAGGCCATGGAGCAAGACAGAGACAGAGACAGGGGCGAGGCGGCGTTCAGCGACGACAACGTCGGGGTCCTGCTCGAAGCGCTGCCCTATATCCGCGAATTCCACGGCAAGACGGTGGTGATCAAGTACGGGGGCGCGGCGATGCGCGACGAAGGCCTGCGCGAGGCTTTTGCCGCCGACGTGGTCCTGCTCAAGTACGTCGGCATGAACCCGGTCGTAGTACACGGTGGCGGCCCCGAGATCACCGAGTACATGAACCGCATGGGCATGGAGGTCAGGTTCCACCACGGGCTGCGCGTCTCCGACGCAGACACGGTCGAGGTCTCCAAGATGGTTCTGCTGGGTAAGGTCAACGCCGACCTGGTCAGCCGGCTGAACCGGGCCGGCCAGCCCGCGGTGGGGCTGTCCGGCGAGGACGGCTCGCTGTTCGAGGTGGGGCCGGTGGCCAACGCCGAGCAGGTCGGTTTCGTCGGCGAGATCGAACGGGTCGACGTCGACGTGCTCAACCACATCGCCGAGGACTACATCCCGGTGATCGCGTCGTCTGCGTCCGACCGGGCGGGCAACTCATACAACGTCAACGCCGACGAGGCCGCAGGCAAGGTGGCGGCGGCGCTGGGCGCTTTCAAGACGGTCTTCCTGACCGACATCGTCGGCTGGCTGGACGACCCGGACGACGAGTCGACCAGGATCTCGGAGACCACGGTCGCCGAGGTGGAGGCGGCCCTTCCCTCGATCTCGGGAGGGATGCGGCCGAAGCTGGGCGCATGCGTGGACGCGATCCGTGGGGGAGCCCAGAACGCGCACATCATCGATGGTCGCCGACCGCACTCGCTGCTGCTGGAGCTGTTCACCGTGGCCGGGATCGGGACCAAGGTCAACCCGTGAACGAGCGGCTCAGGGAACGTGAGCAGCGTTACCTGATGAACACCTACAAACGGGCCCCGGTCGAGTTCGTGCGCGGGGACGGCGCGCTGCTGTTCGACTCCGACGGCCGGGAATACCTCGACTTCCTCGGCGGCATCTCGGTTGCCTCGGTCGGCCACTGCCGGACCGAGGTGCTCGATGCAATGAAAGAGCAGGCCGGACAGCTCATGCACGTCTCGAACCTGTTCTACACCGCCCCGATGGTCGATCTGGCCGAGTGCCTCTCGAAATCGTCGCTGGGTGGCGCCGTTTTCTTCTGCAACTCCGGCACCGAAGCAAACGAGTGCGCGATCAAGATCGCCCGCAAGGCGGCCCGTCGTCGCGGTGTCGAAGACCCGGTCATCGTGACCGTTGACGGTGACTTCCACGGACGGACCTACGGCTCGCTCTCGGCCACCCCGGGTCTGAGCCGGAACCCCGATTTCGCCCCGATGGTCCCGGGCTTCGGCTCGGTGCCGTTCGACGACGCCGAGGCGCTCGAGGCGGCGGTCGGGCCGGGGACGGCCGCGATCATGCTGGAGCCGATCCAGGGCGAGGCCGGGGTCTTCCCGGTCTCGGACGAGTTCCTGTTGAAGGCCAGGGAATTGTGTGACCGCTACGAGGCACTGCTGATCTTCGACGAGGTCCAGACCGGTGTGGGCCGGACCGGTTCGCTCTGGGCCTACCAGCAGGGACCGGTCAGGCCGGATCTGATGACCGTGGCCAAGGCACTGGGCGGCGGGGTCGCGATCGGGGCCTGTATCGGCAGCCGGGGGGCCGGTAGCGTGCTCGAGCCGGGCGACCACGGCTCGACCTTTGCCGCGGGCCCGGTGGCGGCGAGGGCCGGGCTGGCCGTCCTCGACCTGGTCGACCGGCCGGAGACCCTGCGCGCGGTGCGCGACCTCGGCGACCAGCTCGGTCGTGGCCTGGCCGAGCTGGACGGCGTGGACGAAGTCCGGGGGAGGGGCCTGATGATCGGCGTGGGCCTGGAGGCCGGGATCGACGCGGCCGGGATCGCGGCCGTCCTGCTGCGCGACGGGCTGGTCGTCAACGCGCCCCGGCCCGACACCCTGCGCCTGCTCCCGCCGTTCGTGCTGACCGTCGAGCAGGCCGACCTGGCGGTCGGAAAACTGGCCTCGGCCCTGTCCGGGACCGGCCGGGCATGAGTCAGCGGGTAGCATCCGCCCCGTCAAACCGCAGCCGGAGGAAACCCGATGAACGATGACTCGACCCGCATCATGAGCGATGACGACGGCCCCCCGCAGCAGGGTGGCGGCCCGCGCTACTCGCCCGAGGACAAGAAGCGGCACCTCCGCAACCTGATCATCGGGTTGGTCGCGGTGATCGTCGGGCTGGTCATTGCGGTTATCGTGATCGCGTCGTCCGGTGACGACTCTTCGAGCACCGAGCCGACCGGGACCACGACCCCGGCCGTGCCGGTCACCCCGACCGGCGATACCGGTTCGACCGGAACCACCGCGACCACCGGTTCGACCGGTTCGACCGGAGGCGACAGCGGCGGGGTCACCCCTCCGGATACCGGCGCCGATACCGGAGGGACCACGCCGACGACCCCCGATACGGGAGGCGGCACGGATTCCGGTGGTGGGGTGGCGCCTTCGACCGACAGCGGTAGCGACAGCGGCAGCAGCAGCGGCGGGATCGGTCCCTGACCCATGACCAGGATCACACTTGATTCGCTGCCTCCGCCGGTCGCGACTTTCGAGGCGAAGCCGGAAGAGGTGAACCGGGTCCTGCTGCTCTACTCGGGCGGCCTCGACACCAGCGTGATGCTCCACTGGATCCAGGACGCCTACGAAGCCGAGGTGGTCACCCTGACCATAAATCTCGGCCAGCCCGGCGAGGACTACGCCGCGATAGTCGAGAAGGCCGAGTCGATGGGGGCGGTCGAGACGGTGGTGATCGATGCCCGCGAGGAATTCGCCGAGGACTACGTGCTGCGCGCGATCAAGGCGAACGCGCTCTACGGTGGCGGCTATCCGTTGTTCACGTCGCTCGGCCGTCCACTGATCGGCAAGCTCGGGGTCGAGGTGGCCGCCCGTACCGGCTGCGACACGCTGGCCCACGGCTGCACCGGCAAAGGCAACGACCAGGTCCGGCTCGAGGCGACCGTGGCCGCGCTCAACCCAGAGCTGAAGATGATCGCCCCGGTGCGCTCGTGGCAGATCGGCCGGGACGAGGAGCTCGCCTACTGCCGGAAACACGGGATCCCGCTGAAATACGACAGCGCGGAAGAGGCGCCTCCGTACTCGATCGACGACAACCTGTGGGGCCGCTCCTCGGAAGGCGGGACGATCGAGAACCTCGACTCGCCGCCGCCGGACGATGTATTCCAGCTGGTCACCCGGCCGGAATTCGCCCCCGACCAGCCGGAGACTGTCTCGATCGGGTTCGAGGCCGGGCGCCCGGTCAGCTTCAACGGTGAGCGGATGGGACTGGTGGCTCTGCTCGAGGCGGCGGCCGAGGTCGCATCCCGCAATGGCGTCGGGATCGTCGACCACATCGAAGACCGCATAGTCGGTCTGAAGGTCCGGGATCTCTACGAGGTTCCGGCCGCGACGGTCGTCCTCACCGCGCACCAGGAACTGGAGAAGCTGGTCTCGACGATCCACCAGAACAACTTCAAGCACTCGCTCGATCGCCACTGGGCCTATCTCGCCTACGCGGGGCTCTGGCATGAACCGCTCCGGCACGATCTCGATTCGTACATGGATTCGGCCAACCGGTTCGTGACAGGAGAGGTCTCGGTCAAACTGTTCAAAGGGTCGGCCACGCCGACCATCCGCAGCTCGCCGTACGCCCTCTACGATGAAAGCCTGGCTTCGTTCGGTGAGTCGGGCGGAGACTTTTCGCAAGCCGCGAGCCCGGGATTCATCGAGCTGTTTTCGCTGCAGAGCCGGATGGCCCAGCAGGTCCGCAATCGAGAGGAGAAGTGATGTTCTACAACCTGGTCGGCCGGATCGTCGTCAAGTTCGCCTGGTTCTACCTGCGGCGCAAGGTGGCTCTTCGCACGGTGGCGGTCACAGGAGCCGGACTGGCCGTGGGAATCACCGCGATCGGGGTCGCCGGCTATCTGGCGACCCGCGAGGTGCCCGAGGCCTGAGCGGCCTTTCCCGAGGCGCAATCGATCTTGCGGGCCGGCCCTTGCCCGAGCCGGGCCGAGACCGGCTGGGCTACCGTGAAACCCGGTTTTGGCTTCAACTAGAGCTCTCATCGACTCGGGCCGGAGAACGGCTTGAGCAGGCGTTCGGCACTTCTGGCGGCCGGGCCGGCCGCCGCTGTCCTGGCTGCCCTGTTGCCGGTCGCGGCGGCCGGTGGGATCGCGAGCCTCGAGCAGGACTCGGCCGCCGCCCGGGGGCAGATCGAGCGGATCGCCGACCAGCTCAATCAGGGGCGCAGCGACCTCGAGTCCGCCGACGAGCGGGCCGCGGCTTCCGCTCAAAGGGAGTCGAAGATGAACCGACTGGTCGCAAATGGAGCCGAACGCTCGGCGCAGCTCGAAGACCGGGTCGCGGCCGCGACGGCCGGCCTCGAGCAGGCCAGGCAACGGCTTGCGCGAGCCCGGCGGGTCCTGTCCGACCGCCTGGTCGCGATCTACATGTCGGGCACCCCGGAACTGAGCGGCCTGGTCCTGGCCGCCTCGGACTACGGGGACCTCGCAACAAGGGACGAGTACCTGGAAGCGGTACGGGACTCCGACACGCGGTTGGCCTCGCGGGTCCGCCAGGTGCGGGGCGAGTTCGAACGAGAAGTCGACCGGCTGAGCCGGCTCGAGGAGAAGGCCGCCGCCCACCTCGCCGCGCTGTCGGCCGCCAGGGACGGCATAGCGGCGGCGCGCGCGGCGGCAGAGAGCGCCGCGGCACGGCTCGCGTCGGTGAATTCGGCCCGCCGGGCCGAGATCGAAGACCTCAAGGCCAGGATCGCGGACTGGGAGAAGGAGATCAGGAAACGGGAGGCCGCCAGTGCGGCCGAAGCCGAGGCCGAGGTGGCGCGGGCTCTGGGTGGGCCGTACGCGATCCCGACCTACATCGTCATGTGCGAGTCGGGCGGCAACTACTCGGCCCTGAACCCGTCCAGCGGGGCCGGCGGCGCCTACCAGATCCTCCCCTCGACCTGGAAGACCTACGGCGGGGAGGGGCTTCCACACGAAGCCTCGAAGGAAGAGCAGGACCGGATCGCCGGCCTTATCTACGCAGATTCCGGCACTTCACCGTGGGTTTGCGGCTGAGCGCCGCGCGGGCCGTCAGTTGGCCGGATCTGCCATCGCGGTCAGCTCGGCCGGCCGGAGCAGCAGTCTGAGCAGACCCCGGTCGAGGCCGGCCAGTCCGCCTTTCTTCAGCTTGATGGCGGCCCCGGTCAGCCGGGCGACCTCGGTCGAGAGGGCCGGCTCATGGCCGACCAACAGGACGTTCTCGCGGCCGGCGACCAGTTCGAGCGTGTCGTAGTCGCCGGTCCCGATCGGTTCGGAGATCTCCGGTTCGAGGTCGAGAGATTCACAGGCCAGCGTCGCGGTGGCGAGGGCCCGAACCCGGGGGCTGGTCAGGCAGATGTCCACGTTGAGGCCGATTCGCGCGATGGCGCGACCGGCGGCCACCGCCTGGGCCTCGCCCTTGGCAGTGAGACGGCGGGCCGCGTCGCCGTCACCCTGGTCGGGTTCGGCGTCGCCGTGTCTGAGCAGCAGGATCACCCGCCGATCGTAGCGGGAAGCGGGGCCGCGGCCGGGCCTCGGTTGATCGCCGGAAGCTCTCCGGAAGTTGCGGTTTTCCCGGCCCGCCGCACCAGGTGGCGTCGGGTCGAGTTGCCATCATGGCGGGACATGACTTCGAGCACGCCGGCCAGGCCCCAAGTGGCCCATCTGCACGTCCACAGCGAGCATTCGGTGCTGGACGGTGCCTGCAACATCAGGGAGATGGCAGAGCGCGCTGCAGAACTGGACATGCCGGCCCTGAGCCTGACCGATCACGGCGTGATGAACGGCGCACTCGACCTGTACAAGGCCTGTCGTGACAACGACGTCAAGCCGATCATCGGGATCGAGGCTTACTTCGTGGACGACCGCCACGCGGTCAAGGAGCAGACCCGGTACGAGCGCAACCACCTGACCCTGCTGGCCGAGAACGACACCGGCTTCCGCAACCTGGTTGCGCTCAGCTCGGAGGGCTTCCTGGAGGGCTATCACCGGGGCAAGGCGAACATCGACATGGAGCTGCTCGACCGCCACGCCGACGGCGTGATCGCCCTGACCGGCTGTCTGCAGGCACGGTTCGTCAGGCGCCTGGTCGAGGACCGGCCCGACGACGCGCGGGCCCACCTGGACGAGTTGATCCAGGTGTTCGGGCCCGAGCAGGTGTACATGGAGGTCCAGAAGAACGGGATCGCCGACCAGAATCGCGCCAACGAGCAAATCGCCAGGATCGGGCGCGAAGTAGGTCGTCCGCTGGTCGCCACCGCGGATGTCCATTACCTGCGGCGCGAGGACTATGACAACCACACGGCGCTGCTCTGCGTCCAGACCAAGTCCACCCTGGACGACCCGAAGATGACCTTCGAGACCAACGAGTTCTACCTCAAGGACGGCAGTGAGATGGCCGCCGCGTTCGCCGACATGCCGGGGGCCGTTCCCACGACGCTGGAGATCGCCGATCGCTGCAATGTCGAGATCCCGCTCGGTGAGATCCTGCTGCCCGACTACCCCACCGAGAACGACGAACCACCGGAGACGATGCTGAGGCGGATCGCCGAAAAGGGGCTGGTCCGGCGTTACGGCGACCCTGTTCCGGCCGAAGCGTCCGAGCGGCTCGAATTCGAACTCGGCGTGATCGAGGAGATGGGCTTTCCCTCGTACTTCCTGATCGTCTGGGATTTCATCAAGTACGCGCGGGAGAACGGCATCGCAGTCGGTCCCGGGAGGGGTTCGGCGGCGGGCTCGATCGTCTCCTACGCGCTCGGCATCACCGATCTCGACCCGATCGAACATGACCTGCTGTTCGAGCGCTTCCTCAACCCCGGCCGCAAGTCGATGCCCGATATAGACATCGACTTCTCGGTCCGCGGCCGCGATCGGATGATTCAGTACGTGACCGAGAAGTACGGCGGTGATTCGGTGGCCCAGATCATCACGTTCGGCAAGATGGCCCCGCGGGCGGCGGTCCGTGATGCCGCCCGGGTCCACGGATTCGACTACGCGACAGGCGATCGACTGGCCAAGGAGATCCCGGAGCCGGTCATGGGCCGCGCACCGTCGTTCGACGAATGCCTCGAACCCGGGCAGGAACTGAGGGCCACCTACGACAGCGACGCCGATGCGAAGAAGATCATCGACACCGCCCGTGGGCTCGAGGGCAAGATCCGCAATACGTCGATCCACGCCGCCGCGGTGGTGATCTCCGGCCGTCCGTTGAAAGAGATCGTGCCGCTCCAGTTGGTTGAAGACAAGTCGGCCGCCCCTTCGACCGACGAGGACGGCAGGCCGGTGAAGTCGTTCAAGACGGTGACCCAGTACTCGATGAACCCGGTCGAGGAGATGGGTCTGCTCAAGATGGACTTCCTCGGGCTGAGAAACCTCGACGTGATCGACGACGCGATCGAGATCGTGCGCCGCTCCAAAGGAATCGAGATCGAGATCGGTGAGATCCCGCTCGACGATCGCAGGACCTTCGAAATGTTGGCTGAGGGCGATTCCACCGGCGTGTTCCAGCTCGAGTCGGAAGGCATGCGGGAAGCGATGCGCAGGGTGGTCCCAACCGAGTTCGACGACATAACGGCATTGGTATCGCTGTACCGCCCCGGCGCGATGAGCGAGATCCCCCGGTATGCGAGGGGCAAGGGCGATCCCGACACGGTCGAATATGCCGACGAACGGCTGCGGGCGATCACCGAATCCACCTATGGCTGCTTCCTCTATCAGGAGCAGCTAATGGCGGTGGCCAAGGACATGGCCGGGTTCTCACCGGCCCGGGCGGACGATCTCCGCAAGGCAATCGGTAAGAAGAAGCGGGCGATGATGGCCGAGATGAAGCCGGAGTACATGGACGGCATGGCGGCATCCGGCACCCAGCCCAGCGTGGCCAGGGACCTCTGGGCGATCAACGAGGCTGCAGCCGACTACTCGTTCAACAAGTCACATGCTGCCTGCTACGCGCTGATCGCGTACCGGACCGCTTATCTGAAGGCAAACTACCCCGCCGAGTACATGGCGGCGGTGATCTCCTCGGTGATGAACACCAAGGACAAGGTGCCGTTCCTGATCAGCCGCTGTGCCGACATGGGAATCGAGGTCCTGCCGCCGGAGATCAACACCTCGGACCACGGTTTCGTGGTCACCGAGGAGGGGATCCGGTTCGGGCTCGACGCGGTCAAGAACGTCGGCTACTCGGCGGTCGAGGCGATTCTCAGGGCGCGCGAGGAGCGGCCCTTCACCTCATTGTGGGATTTCTGTGAACGGGCCGACTCGCGAGCCGTCAACAAGCGGGCGATCGAAGGCCTGGTCAAGTGCGGGGCATTCGACCTGCTTCCCGGCTCGCGCCAGGGGATGCTCGAGATGCTGCCCGAAATCCAGTCGGCCGGCAACAAGGCACAGGCCGACGCCCACCTGGGACAGGGCTCGATCTTCGACATGGGCGGAGGCGACCCCGGCCAGGCATCCTCCGGCCAGCACGCGCCGATCCCCGAGACCGAGTTCGAGCCGAAGCAGCTGCTCGCGCTGGAAAAGGAGACGCTCGGCACGTTCCTCTCGTCGCACCCCCTCGACGGGCTGCGGGAAGCGATCCTGGCGAAGTCGGACTGCTCGATCTCCGAGCTTTCCGATCGTGACGACAAGAGCTGGGCCACGGTCGGTGGCATCGTCACCGAGTACAAGAAAATCAGGACCAAGAGCGGCAACCAGATGGCGTTCGCCACGCTGAGCGACATCGAGGGCGAGGTGGAGCTGATCTTGTTCAAGCCGGAGCAGTCGGAGAAGCTGAAGGCGGTGCGGCTGGATGCCGTGGTGCTGGTCAAGGGCAGGGTGGACCAGACCGAACGCGGCACCAAGCTGGTGGTTCAGGAGGCGCGCGAGTTCGATCCCAGCCCGGCCGAGGTCGAAAAGGCGATCGAGGAGCAGGCCCGGCGGGCCGAGCCGTTCATGGTCAGGATCAACGCCGACCAGTTCTCGCTGGACGCGGTGGAGGAGATGAAGTCGATCTTCAGCCATCACGAAGGCGGGGCGGACGTGGTGCTCGTCCTGGCCGACGGTGAGCGCGAGCGACGGCTGAAGCTCGGATCCGACGTAAAGGTCAGGCAGTCGCCGGTCCTGCGCAGCGAGCTCGACCAGATCTTCGGCGAGACGGCCGCCCGGGCCGCCTGAGTCGTCTCACCGGGGTCGCCTGGGCCGTTCGAAGCACGGTCACGGATAAGTGGCGCGCCGTGACGAACGACCTCGCTTCGCCGAAACGATGTCACCGATCCATGTAACATGTACCCATGACCGCAACCCAGACTTCAGAACAACAGGTAGAAGAAGTGGTTCAGGAATCGGTTGACGCCGGTTCCGAACAGGCTCCGTTCAGCCTCGAACTGAGCCAGGACCAGAAAGACATCCGCGAGTGGGTGCACGGCTTCGCCGAGGGCGTCATGCGTCCGGCGGCCCATGAATGGGACGAGAAGGAGGAGTTCCCCTGGCCGATAGTCGAGGAGGCCGCGAAGATCGGGCTCTACGGCTTCGAGGGAACGGCCCAGTTCTGGGCCGATCCGACCGGACTGACGCTGCCGATCGTCAGCGAAGAGCTCTTCTGGGGCGACGCCGGGCTCGGCATGGCGCTCCAGGGCACCGGTCTGGCCGTTTCGGCGATCGCCGGCCAGGGCACCCCCGAGCAGATGGGCGAGTGGATCCCGCAGTGCTATGGAACCGAGGACGACGTCAAGATCGCCGCCTTCTGCGCCTCGGAACCGGACGCCGGATCCGACGTCTCGTCCGTTCGTACCACGGCCAAGTACGACGAGGCCAACGACGAATGGGTGATCAACGGTCAGAAGGCCTGGGCCACGAACGGCGGTATCGCCAACGTCCACGTGGTGATCGCTTCGGTGGATCGCGAGCTCGGCGCGCGCGGTCACGCCGCGTTCGTCATACCACCCGGCACCCCGGGTTGCGAGCAGGGCGCCAAGGTCAAGAAGCACGGCATCCGCGCCTCGCATACCGCCGACGTGCACCTCGACGACTGCCGGGTTCCCGGCAGCTGCCTGCTCGGTGGCAAGGAGAAGCTCGACGAGCGGCTGGCCCGGGTTCGCGAGGGCAAGCGGGCCAAGTCACAGGCCGCGATGGCTACGTTCGAGGCCAGCCGGCCGATCGTCGGCGCGCAGGCCCTGGGCATCGCCCGGGCCGCCTACGAGTACGCGCTGGAATACGCCAAGGACCGCAAGCAGTTCGGCAAGGCGATCATCGAGAACCAGGCGGTCGCGTTCACCCTGGCCGACATGAAGACCGAGATCGACGCCGCACGCCTGCTGGTCTGGCGCGCTTCCTGGATGGGCAAGCAGGGCGTCCCGTTCGAGAACGCCGAGGGCTCGATGTCCAAGGTCAAGGCCGGCGAGGTCGCTACCTGGGTGAGCGAGCGCGCGATCCAGATCCTCGGCGGCAACGGCTACACCCGCGAGTTCCCGGTCGAGCGCATGCATCGCGACGCCAAGATCTACGACATCTTCGAAGGCACGGCGGAGATCCAGCGCATGGTCATCTCGAGGGCGATATCCGGAGTCCACATCCGGTGACCGAATGCGGGTCGGTACGATTGGCCCGAACCGCATAGCTGCGACCAACCGACAGGAGGGCGGCATGTCCGAACCCCGAAGCTCAATCCTCATCGCCTACGACGGCTCGGAATTCGCCCGTGACGCGATCCACCAGGCGGGACTGGTGCTGGCTCCACGCCCGGCCTGCGTGCTGACGGTCTGGGAGCCGGTCGAGGCGATCGCGATGGGCCCGGTCGGGGTAGCGGGTGCCGAGATAGAGAAGACCGACGATGAACTGGCCCGTGCCGCCCACGAAACCGCCGAAGAGGGGGCGGCGCTGGCCCGCGAAGCAGGTTTCGAGGTGAACACGATCGACAAGGCACGCCGGCAGTCGGTCTGGTCGACCATCCTCGAGGTCGCCGACGATCACGACGCAGCCCTGATCGTGCTCGGCTCACACGGCCGGACGGGGATCTCGTACGTGCTCAAGGGCAGTGTGGCGACCGCGGTGAGCCAGCACGCCAAACGGCCGGTGATGATCGTCCCGTCCGCGAACAGCGGAGTCGCCCAGGGCGACTGAGCGCCGTCCGGCTCGCCGCCGGCACCAACGCCGGTCGGCGGTTAGTGGTGGTTAGTAGTGATGTCCGGTGTGCACGTTCGGCTTCGGCCCCTTGGCCGGGCCGCGCTTCCTCAGGTACTCGATCGATGTCCGGAAGTCGGCGGTCAGCGCTTCGACCATCTCCCTGGTCTGGTTTCCCTTGACCAGCATCCTCATGATCTGCTGGTCCTGGTTGTCCGGCGGCAGGTGGTATGCCGGGACGAGCCAACCCCGCCGGCGGGCCAGTTCCCCGACCAGATCGGTCCCGGTGAACGGCTCGTCATCGTTGACCTGGGCGATCACCAGCGGCAGCAGGGGACGGTCCCCGGGTTCGTAGACCGTCAGCGAATCCTCGGCTGCGAGCTCGCGCGCGAGCGTGTCCCGGTTCATGGTCATCGCCCGCATCACCGATTCGAAACCGGACCGGCCGGCGCGGATCAGGATGTAGTACTGAGCCAGGATGAACGACGAGCTGCCGGAGAAGTTGAGCGTGAAGGTGGCGTCCTTCTGGCCCAGGTAGTCCTCGTAGAAGACCAGATCCTCGGGCAACTGGTCGCCGTCGCGGAAGACGAGCCAACCGACCCCCGGGTAGACCAGGCCGAACTTGTGGCCGGATACGTTGACCGACTTGACTGATTCGAGCCGGAAGTCCCAGGCGAAATCTGGGTGGGTGAACGGGAATACGAAACCTCCGCTGGCGCCGTCAATGTGCATGGGGACGTCCAGGCCCTCGCCCTTGAGCTCGGTCAGCATCCGGTCGATGCCCTCCACGTCGTCGCATTCACCGGTGAAGGTCGTGCCGACCACCGCGACGACGCCGATCGTGTTCTCGTCGATCTGGGGCCGGAGCTCTTCCGGACCGACCGTGGTCTTGCCCTTGGGAAGATTCACCTGGCGAGGCTCCACGTCGAAGTAGCGGCAGAACTTGTCCCAGACGACGTGGACGTCGGCGCCATAGACGAGGTTGGGCTTGGCGTCGGACTTGCCGGCCTTCCCGCGGGCGGCCTTCCAGCGCCACTTCATGGCCAGGGCGCCGAGCATGACCGCCTCCGAGGAGCCGGCGCAGGCGGCACCTGGCGCTTCGGGTTCTCCCTCGCCGTGGAACAGGTTGTGGAGGATCCTGACGCAGCGTTTGGAGATCTCGGCCGTGCGCGGGTATTCGGCGTGGTCGATGTAGTTGCGGTGGAGGTTCTCGCTGATCACCTGACGCCCCTCGGGCTCCATCCAGGTGGTGACAAACGTGGCCAGGTTCTTGTCCGGCCGGCTGTCGAGCATCATCTCGCTCTGCAGCACTTCGAGCGCCGCCCTCGGATCTACCCCGTGCGCGGGAATCTCGTGGTCGGGAGCCGGTGTGGTGAAGAAGGTCTCGGCCAGCATCTTGGCCTTTGCGGCTTCGGCTACGTCCCTGACCTGCTCCAGATCCGGGGTCTTGTCCGCCTTCTTGTCGTCTGCCATTCAGACCTCCTCGTTGGTGTGCTTGCCGGCTCCGGCGCAGTGTAACCGCCCACCGGACCTTCGACTCATCCCGACGAGCCGGCCCGGGACCGGTCCCGGGCCTTGACTCCCAGGCTGCGGAGCCTGCGGGCGTAGGCGATGTCGCCCCTAACCGGGCCCTGTTTGGCCGGCCCCGGGGTCTCCAGGGTCGCGACCAGCCCTTCGAATCGCGGCTCGGACAGGAACAGTCCGAGCGAGCGGCCGCCGATCTCACCTTTGCCGAGGTTCTCATGCCGGTCCAGGTTGGCCCCGAACGGGACCTTCGAGTCGTTGATGTGCAGCGCCCGGAGGCGGTCCAGCCCGACCTTGGCGTCGGCCTCGTCGAGAACGTCGCCGATCGCGCCGATCGTCGTGATGTCGTAGCCGCTGACAAAGAGATGGCACGAGTCCAGGCACATGCCGACCCGGTCTCCACCGCCCGCGGCCTCGGTCAGGGCCGCGATCTCGTCGAATGTGTGGCCGAGGATCCCCGCGTGTCCCGCCATCTGCTCGATCAGCACCGGACAGGCCTCGGATTCAGCGACCGCGGCTCCGATCACCTTTCCGGCCCGCCCGATCGCCGGCCCGAGCGGAGCGTCCTTGCGGGCGCCCGGGTGGAGCACGACGCCGGTGGCATTGATTGCGTCGCCGATCCGCAGCGCGTGGGTCAGCGAGGCGAGCGATTTCCTGCGCAGCGTCCGGTCGGGCGTGGCGCAGTTGATCAGGTACACCGCGTGGATGATCACGGCGGATACCCGGGACCTGTCCATCGCCTCCCGGAAGGCGGCGAAGTCCTCTTCTCCATAGGCGGTCGGCCGCCACATCCGCGGGCTCTGGTTGAAGATCTGAATCGAGTCGCAGCCGAGTTGCTCGCCGCGGGCCACCGCCTTCGCCAGCCCGCCGGCTGTGGAAACATGGGCACCGATGAGCATTGCCGAGAGTGACCTCCGAGTTAGATTCGCCCCTTCGCCCACCGGTGCCTTGCACATCGGCGGAGCCAGGACGGCACTTTACAACTGGCTGGCGGCCAGGCATTCGCACGGCACGCTCGTGCTCAGGATCGAAGACACCGACCTCGAGCGCTCCACCGCCGAAAACGTCGACCAGATCCTCGACGCCCTCCGGTGGCTGGGGATCGAATGGGACGAGGGACCGGTTTCGCAGCTCGAGCAGGCGGCCGGCCACCGGGCTGCGCTTGAGCGCTTGCTGGAAAGCGGAGCGGCCTACCGGGACCGGTCCACGGCCGAGGACGTGAAGGCCTGGAAAGAGCGGTACGGCAGCGACCGCGGCTATCGCGGACCGGTGGCCGGCGACGGTGAAGCCGATGGAGCGATCCGTCTGCGGGTCCCGGACGAAGGGGAGACGGTGGTCGACGACCTGGTCAGGGGAGAGGTCCGGTTCCCCAACCGGAGCTTCGACGACTTCGTGATCGCGAGGGGCGACGGCTCGGTGCTGTACAACTTCGCCGTCGCGGTGGACGACGCGGCCATGGAGATCACCGAGGTGATCAGGGGAGACGACCATCTCTCGAACACCCCGAAACAGCTGCTGGTCCTGGGGGCGCTCGGCCACGAGGCTCCCCGTTACGCTCATGTGCCGCTGCTCCACGGTCCCGACGGCAAGAAGCTGTCCAAGCGGCACGGAGCCGCCTCGGTGCAGGAGCTCCGCGAGCGCGGCTACCTGCCCGAGGCGGTACGCAACTACGTGGCTCTGCTCGGCTGGGGCCCCGGGGACGACGAGACCCTGCTCGACACGGCAGAACTGGTCAGGCGGTTCCGGCCGGAGGACGTCAGGCGGGCGTCGGCCGTGTTCGATGAGAAGAAACTGCGCTGGATGAACGGCCGCTACATGCGGGAGATGGACCTGTCCGACTACACGACGACGGTCGCCACTTTCCTCGGGCGCGAGGCCGACGAACAGCTGCGGGCCGCCTGCCGGATCGCCCAGGAGAAGGCTCAGACCCTGGCCGAGGTCTGGCCCCTGATCCGGTTCCTGTTCGAGCCTCCGGTCGAAGATGAGAAGGCCTGGCGGAAGGTGATGAAAGGCGATGCGGGGGAGGCGTTGCGGGCGGCCGGGGAGGCGCTCGGCGAACTCGGGGAGTTCGACCCGGAAGCAGTCGAAACGGCGCTCGGCCCGGTCCCCGACCGTCTCGGCCTCAAGCCGGGCAAAGTCTATCAGCCGATCCGGGTGGCGATCACCGGGACGACCGTATCTCCCGGGATATTCGAGTCGGTGGCCGCGCTCGGTCGCGCGCCCACGCTGCAGCGGATCGCCGCGGCGCGCGAGCGGATCGCATCGGACGAGCCCGGAACCGGGCGTTCCTGACTGCCTTTACCGCGCTTGTCGCCGCCGGTGTTGTAGAACTGAAGGGTGATCTCGGTCACTTCCAAGTCCCGCTACGCCGTCGTCGCGATGGCCGAGCTGGCCCGCTCCGGTGACCGCCCGATGCCGGTCAAGGAGCTGGCCGAGCGCCGCGACATTCCCGACCAGTTCCTGGAGCAGCTCTTCTCCACCCTGAGGAGGTCCGGCCTGTTGAGCAGCCATCGCGGCAGCAAGGGCGGGTACACGCTCTCGCGTCCGCCGGAAGAGATCACCGTCCTGGAGGTGGTCCAGGCACTCGACGGGAGGGTCGGGCAGGAGGCCGACGAGGCGGGTGGAATCTGGGCCGACGGCGTTGAGGCGCTGCGGGAGGTCTTCAGCGAGACCACGATCGCCGACATCGAACGGCGCGAGTCGGAAGACGCCGCTTCGAGGATGTACTTCATTTGATCGCGCCGCAGGCCTCAGCCACGGTCGGTGGCACCCCTCTGGTCTCACTGGCCCGGATCGGCCACGGCCTGGGCGCCGAGGTGTGCGCCAAGCTCGAGTACTTCAACCCCGGAGGGTCGGTCAAGGACCGGATCGGCGCGGCGATGATCGGCGCAGCCGAGGCCCATGGCGACCTGGTCCGGGGCGAGTCGGTGATCGTCGAGCCGACCAGCGGCAACACGGGCATCGCGCTGGCGATGATCTGCGCGGCGCGGGACTACGAACTCGTCCTGACCATGCCCGAAGGCATGAGCCGCGAAAGGGCCAAGCTGTTACGCGCGTATGGCGCCGAGGTCGAGGAGACCCCGTCACTCGGCGGCATGGACGAGGCGGTCGACCTGGCCACGCGGATTCGTGAACAGAGGGACGGCTACATGCCGCAGCAGTTCTCGAACCCGGCCAATCCACAGGCCCACTTCCGTACAACCGGTCCCGAGATCTGGGACGACACGCACGGCGAAATAGACGCGTTTGTCTGCGGCGTGGGAACCGGCGGCACGATCACCGGGGTCGCCAGATACCTGAAGGAACAGGGGTCAAAGGCCCGGATCGTCGCGGTGGAGCCGGCCTCTTCGCCGGTGCTGGCCGGTGGACGCGGCGGCCCGCACCGGATACAGGGAATCGGGGCCGGGTTCGTCCCGGACGTGCTCGACCTGGACCTGCTCGACGAGGTACTCCCGGTGAGTGACGAAGACGCGTTGACCACCGCGCGCCTGCTGGCCGGTCGCGAGGGAATCCTCGGCGGCATTTCGGCCGGAGCAAACGTCCACGCCGCCCTTGAACTGGCCCGCAGGCCGGAGCTGGAAGGCGGTCGCGTGGTGACCGTGGTCTGCGATTCAGGCGACCGCTACATGTCACTTCCGTTCTTCGTCCAATGACCGTCTCTGGCGAGATCGGCGCTCATGTCGCGGCGGCCCGGGGGCGCGACCCGGCCACGGCCAACGCTTCGACGGTCGAGATCCTGGCCACGTGGCCGGGGGTCCAGGCCGTTCTCGCGCACCGGATCGCGCACCGGCTCCACCGGCAGTCGATTCCGCTGGTTCCGTTCGCGATTTCCTACCTCTGCCGGGCGGTCACCGGGATCGAGATCCACCCGGGGGCGACGATCGGGAGCGGGTTCTTCATCGACCACGGTTCCGGGGTGGTGATCGGCGAGACCGCAGAGATCGGTGACGACGTGACGCTGTACCAGGGAGTGACCCTCGGGGGGACCGGCTTTCAGGCGGGCAAACGCCATCCGACCGTGGAAGACAACGTCACGATCGGGTCCGGGGCCAAGCTGCTCGGTCCGATAACGGTCGGGCACGGGGCGAAGATCGGAGCCAACTCGGTGGTAGTGGAAGACGTGCCGGCCTGTTCGACCGTGGTCGGCAACCCCGGGCATCCGGTCAAGGTGGAGGGGCGCAGGCCGGAGGGACCCGACACCGACTGGATCCACCTTCCCGACCCGGTCCAGGACGCAGTCAAGTCGCTTTCGGCGAGGATCAAGGAGCTCGAGGCGCAGGTGGCCGAACTCTCCGGCAACGACGGCCCGGCGGGCGACGATCCGGGCCCGGGACCGCGGCGCGGGCGGTCGTCGGCCGGAGGCTGACCCGGACAACCTGCCCTGCCGGCGCCGGTCTGATCTGCGGTCCCGGCCCGCCGGACCGACATATATCCTCGTTTGGTGGAGGCCGTTGCCAACACCGTCGAAGGGCTCAACCCGCCGCAGCGGGAGGCGGTCGAGTACGGAGACGGGCCGCTGCTGGTCGTCGCAGGTGCCGGCTCCGGCAAGACCCGGGTGCTGACCCACCGGATAGCCAACCTGTTGGCCACCGGCAGGGCCAGACCCGGCGAGATCCTGGCGATCACCTTCACCAATCGTGCCGCGGCCGAGATGCGGGACAGGGTAGAGCGGCTGGTCGGCCGGCGGGCGAACGCGATGTGGGTCACGACCTTTCATTCTGCCTGCGCCCGGATGCTGAGAGCCGATGCCGAGAAGCTGGGCTACGCCCGCTCGTTCACGATCTATGACGAGGCGGATTCGCTGCGCATGATCAAACGGGTCATGGAGGAGCTGGATGTCGATCCAAAGCGGTTTCCGCCGCGGGCGGTACGATCGGCGATCTCCGGGGCCAAGAACGAGCTGCTCGACTCGGTCTCGTACAACGAGCGCCAGGGCTCCTGGTTCGAGGAGACGGTCGGCTCCGTCTACGAGCTCTATGAGAAGCGCATGATGGAAAGCAACGCGATGGACTTCGACGACCTGCTCGTCCGGACGGTCAACGTGCTGGAGCTTTTCGAGTCGGTCCGGGAGCGCTGGCGCCGGGCCTTCCGCTACGTGCTGGTCGACGAGTACCAGGACACCAACCACGCCCAGTACCGGTTGCTGACCCTGCTCTGCGGGGAACACCGCAACCTGACCGTGGTCGGCGACGAGGACCAGTCGATCTACGGCTTCCGCCATGCCGACATACGCAACATCCTCGAGTTCGAGAAGGACTTCGGCGACGCCCGCGTGGTCAAGCTCGAGCAGAACTACCGTTCCACCCAGACGATCCTCTCGGCGGCCAACGCCGTGGTCGAGGTGAACCGGGACCGCCGGCCGAAGAAGCTCTGGACCGAGGCCGGACAGGGCGACGAAATCGAAGTGGTCCGCCTGGCCGACGAACACGAGGAGGCCCGGTGGGTCGCCGGTGAGGTGGAGCGCCTGGTCGAAGACGAAGGGGCGGAGGTCGACCGGATCGCGGTCTTCTACCGAACCAACGCGATGAGCCGTGTCCTCGAGGACACTCTGGTCCGGTTCGGTACCCCGTACCAGGTGATCGGCGGGACCAAGTTCTACGACCGGGCCGAGATCAAGGACGCAGTCGCCTACCTCCAGTATCTGTCCAACCCGGCAGATTCCGTGGCGTTCAGCCGGATCGTCAACTCACCGCGGCGCGGGATCGGCAACACCAGCCAGTCGCGTTTGCTGGCATTCGCGAATACGACCGGCGACGACATCTGGGACGTGGCCCAGTCCCCCGAGGCCGTTCCCGGACTGGCGACTGCGGCGATCCGGGCCATTTCCGAGTTCCAGCACACGATGGCCGGCCTGCAGGCCCGGTCGGAGCGGGACCCGGTTGCCGAAGTCCTCGAGGCGGTGCTGGTCGAGACCGGGTATTTCGACTCGCTCGAGGCGGAGCGGACCATCGAAGCGGAAGGCCGGGTCGAGAACCTGCGGGAGTTCATCGGCGTGGCGGCCGAATTCGACACGAACCGCCAGATCGAGGGTGAGAGCGAGGTGCCCCCGCTGGAGGAGTTCCTGCAGCAGGTATCTCTGTATACGGACCAGGACAAGCTTCAGACCGACGAGTCGCTGCTGACCCTGATGACCCTGCACAATGCCAAGGGCCTCGAATTCGACACGGTCTTCATCGTCGGCTGCGAGGACGGCGTCTTTCCCCATTCCAGGGCGCTGGATGAAGGCGAAGAGGAAGAGGAGCGCCGGCTCTGTTACGTCGGCATCACCCGTGCCCGTGAGCGGCTTTACATGACCGCCGCCCGCTCGCGCCGGATCTATGGCGGCCAGTCCGAGCCGGCAGTTCCGTCCCGGTTCCTGGACGAGCTGCCGCCCGGACTGACTCACCATCAGGGAACGGCAGTCGGGGCCTCCGGGGTCGGAGGCAGGAGCGGCGGCGGTCAGGTCAGGAGCTACCAGGCGCCCGGCGTGGCCCCAAGTCGCGGCCGGGCGGCCGGCGGCGCCGACCCGATTCAGCCCTCGACACCGCTCGAGGTGGCGGTCGGGGACGACGTGGTGCACGCCTCTTTCGGCGACGGCGTAGTGATCGGCGCCGAGTCCGGCGGGGTGATTATCGTGAAATTCGCCAGTGACGGGACCGAGCGAAAACTGATGGCCGAATACGCGCCGATCAAGAA
This sequence comes from Solirubrobacterales bacterium, assembly GCA_020438295.1. Classification (GTDB taxonomy): domain Bacteria; phylum Actinomycetota; class Thermoleophilia; order Solirubrobacterales; family 70-9; genus 67-14. The sequence goes on along the minus strand of JAGQUV010000008.1, from coordinate 41,240 downwards.
GAGGTGACGGTGGCGGCCGAGGTCATCGACGGAAAGCTGGTGGCTTCTGAGGTGCGGGCGAGGGTCGCCGACCAGGTGGCGGCGTTCACGACCGCGGAAGGGAGGGCACCGACCCTGGCCACGGTCCTGGTCGGGGCCGACCCGGCATCGGAGATCTACGTCGCCAACAAGCACAAGGCGTGCGAGGAAGCGGGCATGCGGTCGGTCCACCACAGCCTGCCGGACGATAGTCCGCAAGACCGGCTGATCGGGCTGATCGAGGAGTTGGGCGGGGACCGGTCGGTAGACGGGATCCTGGTACAGCTGCCGGTTCCCGAGCAGATCGATCCCGATGCGGTGACCCGGGCGATCGATCCGGCCAAGGACGTGGACGGCCTCACCCCGACCAGCGTGGGCCTGCTGGCCAGCGGGCGCCCGGGCCTGGTCCCCTGCACCCCGGCGGGCGTGATCGAGCTGCTGGACCACCAGCGGGTCGAGCTGGAAGGGGCCGAAGCGGTGATCGTCGGCCGCTCGAACCTTGTCGGCCGTCCCCTGGTCAGCCTGCTTCTGGAACGCAACGCTACGGTGACGGTCTGCCATTCGAGGACGCGCGACCTGGACCGGGTCTGCTCCCGCGCCGACGTGCTGATTGCCGCGGTCGGCGTCCCGGAACTGATCGGTGCCGGCCACGTCAAGCCAGGGGCGACGGTCATCGACGTCGGCATGAACCGGACCGCCGACGGCCTGAAGGGCGACGTCGACTTCGCCGCGGTTTCCGAGGTCGCAGCAGCGATCACGCCCGTTCCCGGCGGCGTAGGTCCGATGACCATCGCGATGCTGATGGTCAACACCCTTACTGCCGCGCGCGCCGGCGGCTGAGGCCGTTGCCGGGTCCGGCCTCCGGAACGGGCGGTGGCGGTCGGGTCCCCGGCCGGGCCGTGCGGCTGCGACTGGATCTCGGCCTGATCCTCGGCGCGGCCGCCGGGGCCCTGCTGCTGCTCCTGATGTTCAGCGGCTGGTTCAACCTGCAGGCCGATGCCCCGGTCGCCGACGACGCGGTCGGCGTAGGCATGGGGCGCAGCTTCGACGCGTGGGTCTCTTTCGACTGGATCGACCTCTATCTGCTGGCCACGGTCGCCCTGGCCCTGGCCCTTCCGGTGCTGGCCGCGCGGCGGGCGCGGTTGCCGGTCAAGGCGGGTGCGGTGCTGATCGTGGTCGGGGCGGGAGCCTGCCTGCTGATCTTCTACCGTCTCGTCTTTCCGCCATGGGACGGGGCCGGGAGGGAGGCCGCACCGTTCCTGGCCCTGCTGTGTGCCGCGGCGATCGTGGCGGCGGGACTCCTGTCCAATCATCTGGTCGCGGTCGACCTGCGCAGGCGGAAGGCGTCGGCGGGCCGGACCGGCCCCGGGCGATAGCCTGACCGGCGCAGCCGGGATCGGTTCGGCCAGGACACAGGAGGAATGTTGGAGTTTCAGAGAGTTCACCCCGGGGAGTGGCTGGTCGCCGCAGCCGGCGGACTGATCCTGGTCGGACTGCTGATTCCGTTCAGCGGCGGCGAATCCGCGTTCGGCTCGGTCGGCCTGTTGGACCTGATCCTGCTCGGAGCCGCGGTCGGTGGGCTCGTGCTGCCCGCACTGCTGGCCCGGAGCCGTACCACCGACGTTCCGATCACTTTCGAGACCTACCTGTCGACACTGGTCACGCTGGCGACCCTCCTCCTGCTCCTGAAAGTCGTCTGGCCTCCGGACGGTGGTCTGGATGTCGGGTTCTTTGCCGCCCTGACCGGCTGTCTGGTCATGACCGGGGCCGGTTGGAAGAGCGTCTCGAGGGAAAACTGATCCGGTACCCGTAGGTGCCGGCACCGGGCTCGCCTCGGGTCGCGGCCCCGCCCCGCTCAAATAGACTCGCCTCGTGATCGAGCGGGAACAGGTTCTGCACGTGGCGCGGCTCTCGAGGCTGAAGCTGAGCGAAGAGGAGGTTGCAGCACTCGAGCACGAGCTGTCTTCGATCCTGGACCACGTGGACCGGCTGACCGAGATCGATGTAGAAGGAGTGGAGCCGACTTCGCACGTCGTGCCGCTCGAGAATGTGCTGCGCGACGACCTGCCACGCCCCAGCCTCGACCGTGACCGCGCCCTCGAAGGGGCTCCCGACCCGCACGATGGCGCTTTCCGGGTCCCCTCGCCCCAGGCCGAGGCCTGATCTTGGCCGAGCACGAACTGCTTGCTGCCACCGCGACCGAGACGGCCGGTCTGATCGCAGACGGCGTGGTCAGCTCCGACGAATGCCTGAATGCCTGGCTGGATCGGGCCGCCGAGGACCGGCTGAACGGCTATCTGTGGAAGGCCGACCGGGCCGCGGCCATGCGGGGAGTCGATCCCGACAGCGGGGCTCCCGGCGCCGGGGTGCCGGTCGCGGTCAAGGACATCTTCTGCACTACCGGTGTGCCCACCACCGCCGGCTCCCGGATCCTCGAGGGCTACATACCCCCGTATACGTCGACCGCCTTGTCCCGCCTGTCCGCGTCCGGTATGCCGATGATCGGCAAGACCAACATGGACGAGTTCGCAATGGGCTCTTCGAACGAGAACTCTGCCTACGGGCCGGTGCTCAACCCGTGGGATCACGGACGGGTGCCCGGGGGCTCGTCGGGTGGTTCGGCCGCTGTGGTCGCCGGGCGGCTGGCTCCATGGGCGCTCGGCACCGACACCGGCGGTTCGATCCGCCAGCCGGCCGCCTTATGCGGGATCGTCGGCCTGAAGCCGACCTACGGCGCGATCTCGCGCTACGGAATGATCGCGTTCGCCTCTTCCCTGGACCAGTGCGGTCCGCTGACCCGGGACGTGACCGATGCCGCGCTGATGCTGTCCCGGCTCCAGGGCCGGGACGAGATGGATTCGACTTCGGTCGGGATCGAGGGTGGGGTCGAGCTGCCGTCCGCGGTCGACCTGAACGGCCTCAGGTTCGGTATCCCGGCCGACCTGATCGGCGAGGGGCTCGAAGCAGGGGTCCGGAAGGTCTTCGAGCAGACGACCGCCGCGATCGAGCGCCTGGGCGGTTCGATCGAATCGATCGCGCTTCCTCATTCCGACCACGGCATCTCGGCCTACTACGTACTGGCCCCGGCCGAGGCCTCGACCAATCTCGCGCGCTACGACGGGGTCCGCTACGGCATGAGGGAGTCCGAGGACGATCTGGTCTCCATGTACGAAGAGACGCGCGGTGCCGGGTTCGGCCCCGAGGTGAAGCGCCGCATCATGCTGGGCACGTACGCCCTGTCTTCCGGCTACTACGAGGCCTACTACGGTCGTGCCCAAAGGGTCAGGACGATGATCGTCCGGGACTTCGACAAGGCTTTCGGGCAGGTCGATTTCGTGGTCACACCGACCAGCCCGACCGTGGCGTTCGGCCTGGGGGAGAAGACGGGCGACCCCTGGACGATGTATCTGAACGACCTCTACACGGTGCCTATGTCGCTGGCCGGGATCCCGGCGATTTCGATCCCTGCCGGGACCGCCGGGCCGGCGGGCGGTGGGCCGGAGCTACCGGTCGGTTTCCAGATCGCGGCCCCGGCTTTCGCCGAACAGAGCCTGTTGGAGGCCGCCTTCGCCCTGGAGCGGGAGATCGGCTTCGAGCAGGAGCCCCAGGAAGTGGAGCGATGAGCAGCGAACAAGAACTCGAGGCCGTGATCGGGCTGGAGATCCACGTCCAGCTGTCGACCAGGACCAAGATGTTCTGTGGCTGTGAGCTCTCGTTCGGCGATCGGGCCAATGTCCATACCTGCCCGATCTGCCTGGCCCACCCCGGCGTGCTCCCGGTACCCAACCGGACCGCGATCGAGTACGCCCTGCTGATCGCGGCTGCGCTCGAATGCGAAGTGGCGCCGCGGTCGATCTTCCATCGTAAGAACTACTTCTATCCGGACAGTCCGAAGGCGTACCAAATCAGCCAGTACGACGTACCGATCGCCGGAGCCGGGCGGCTGGGCGACGTTCGCATCCACCGGGCCCACCTGGAAGAGGACGCGGCCAAGATGGTGCACGTCGGTCACCACCGTGGGCGGATCCAGGGCTCCGACGACTCCCTGGTCGACTTCAACCGGGGCGGTACGCCGCTGGTCGAGATCGTGACCGAGCCCGACCTGAGGAGCGGCGCCCAGGTGCGTGAGTGGGGCCAGCTGCTCAGGGCCACGATCAGGCAGCTCGGCGTATCCGACGTGAACATGGAGGAGGGCAGCCTCCGCTGCGACGCGAACGTCTCGGTCCGCCCGGTCGGTTCGGACGAGTTCGGGACCAAGACCGAGATGAAGAACATGAACTCGTTCCGATTCATCGAGCGGGGCATCGAGGCAGAGGTCGCGCGACAGAAGGAGCTGATCGCGTCCGGAGGCCAGGTGGTCCAGGAGACCCTGCACTTCGATCCGGCGACCGGGGAGCTCCACTCGCTGCGCTCCAAGGAGGAGGCCCACGACTACCGGTACATGCCGGAGCCGGACCTGGTTCCGGTGGTCCCGACCCGGCAGATGCTGGATGCGGCTGCCGCGGCCCTGCCCGAGCTCCCCGCTGAGCGATCGCAGCGATACCGCGAGGAGCTCGGAGTATCGGAAGGCGCCGCGTTGAAGCTTTCATTCGACCTCGAATGGGCCGAGTTCTTCGAAGGGGTGATCGCCCATCACCCCGAGATCGAGCCCCGGGCGGCGGCCAACTGGGTTACCGGCGAATTCGCGGCCGAGCTGCGAAAGCAGGGAGATCAGGCGCTCGGTGAGACAGTGGTCACACCGGATTCACTGGGGGCGCTGGTCCGGCTGGTCGGCTCGAAGCGGATCTCTCACTCGTCGGCCAAAGCGGTGCTGGCGGAAATGGTCGCCGACGGGGCCGATCCGCTGGAGGTCGTCGAAGAACGGGGACTGGAGCAGATTTCGGACTCCGGGGAACTGGAGAAGATCGTCGCTCAGGCGATCGACGAAAATCCCGCGCCGGCGGAGCAGGTCAGGTCCGGCAACGAGAAGGCGATCGGGGCGTTGGTCGGAGCGGTGATGAAGGCCACCCAGGGCCGGGCCGACGGGGGCGAGGTCACGCGTCTGTTGCGGCGGGACCTCGGCCTCTGATCCTCACCGCTTCGGGCGCTTCTTCTTCGACCTGAACTTCCAGACAACGGTCTTCGAACTCCGGTGACCGGTCTGGTCGGTCGAATATGCCCGGAATGCGTGCCTGCCGGGCGAGAGATGGCTGACCTTCACGCTGTCCGAGCAGTTGACATAGCTCTTGCGGTCCAGCTTGCACCGAAAGCTGACCGGGGTGCTGCCCGAGCCCCCGAGCCCGAACCTGACCTTCTTTTTCCGGACCCGTTTCGGGGGCTTTGCCTTGAACCTGACGCCGGGGGCCTTGGAGCCGCCGATTGAGCTGTCGGTGTAAAGCGCCTTGGCCGCGTTGGAGAAGTAGGGACCGAAGATCAAGCCGCAGAGATCCGGCTCACTGTCGCAGTAGCCGTAGCTGGTCACGGAATTCAGGTACCCGTCGTCGGTGACCCAGCCACCACCGCTCGCACCCTGCTCCATCGAGCAGGGGCCGGCCCCGATCGTCGGCGGGACGCCCACGTCCCGTGTCCTGGTTACGGCGTCGCAGCCGACCAGCCGCCCCCCGCCGTACGGCGGGTCCGGCTGCTGGGGGTATCCGAAGATCGTCCACGACCGCTCACCGGGATCGAGGTCGAACGCGATCCTGCGGGAGCCGAGGCTGTTTTCGGGGCTGTCTTCGAGCGCCACCGCTCCGATGTCGTAGCTGAACTTTCCATCCTCGATCCAACCGGTCGTGGTCACCAGGCTTCGCGCCGCATACGTACCGAGCGGCGTGCTGCCGTCCTCGTAGCCGGGAACGAAAATCAGCTTGCTGACGAAACTGTCCTGTTGACGGTCGAACACGCAGTGTCCGGCCGTGAACACGACGTTCCTCAGGCGGGAGTTGACCAGCGTGCCGGAGCAGCTGAACGACGCTCCCCCGGACAGGTAGAAGATCTTCCCGTGGACCCGCTGCGGATAGGCGGCTACGTTTCCGGGCAGGAAGTCGCCGGAAGCGCCGGAAACCGACGCGTCGGTGAGTTCCGCCAGGTCGGGACCCCGCACCGGGTCGACCTCCACTTCAGCCGGTCGCGCCCCGAGCAGATCGTCGCGATCCCAGGCCGAGCCGATCGCCGCCGGGCTCTGCCGGACCTGGTGGGAGACAGGGGTCGAGGGACGCGCCGCGGCGGTGGCGGAGCCCCAGGCCGGAGCTGAAAGCAGCAGCAATACCGCAATCAGCAGCAACCGCCTGCTCCGGCCGGGTGGGCCCCCGGCGATCCCTGCGAACTCCCTGACCATCGCCATATCGTACGGCAAGGGGCCGTCTACTGAAGTCGGTTGGGCGCGCTCCGGGCCGGTCTCGTCCCGGGATCCCGGGCATATACTCGCGGCGATGGCCTGGAACATCGTCATAGCCGGCGGCGGATTTGCCGGGGCGACCGTCACGCGGGTGCTGGAGGCGATGCTCCCGCGTCAATCGGCCCGGCTCAGCCTGGTCAACGACGTCAACTTCCTGCTGTACACGCCGTTCCTGCCCGAAGCAGCGGCCGGCACGCTCGAGCCCAGGCACGTGGTCACGCCGCTTCGAGAGATCGTCAAACGGGCCAACCTCCGGCTGGGTGTGGTCGACGCCCACGATCCCGAGGCGGGAACCGTCGGTATCACCGGCCACAACGGCGAGCATGAAACCGTGAACTACGACCACCTGGTCCTGGCGCCCGGTTCGGTTTCGCGCTTCCTGCCGATACCCGGACTGAGCGAACACGCAGTCGGCTTCAAGAGCCTGGCCGACGCGATCTACCTGAGGAACAGGGTGATCGAAACCCTGGAGGTGGCGAACGCGACCGAGGATCCCGAACTTCGCGGCCAGCTCCTCACCTACGTATTCGTAGGGGGCGGCTACGCCGGGCTCGAAGCCCTTGCCGAGCTGCAGGACTTCGCCGCCGACGCGATGCAGCACTATCCGCGTGCCCGGCTCCACGGAATGCGTTGGGTGCTGATCGAGGCCGCCGAGCGCGTGCTGCCGGAAATCGACCGGAGTCTTGCCACATATGCGGTCAAGGAGCTGCGAGGCCGGGGTATCGACGTCAGGCTCGAGACCACGCTGGAAGGGGTCACGGCATCGTCGGCAACGATCTCGACCGGCGAGACCCTGCCGGCCCGGACCGTCGTCTGGACCGCCGGGGTGGTCCCGAATCCCGGTTTGAAGAAGCTCCGGGTACCGCTCGACGAGCGCGGCAAGGTCAAGGTCGATTCATTCCTCAGGGTAGAAGGGATGGAAAACGTCTGGGCACTGGGCGACTGCGCCGCGGTACCGGACCCGGCCGGCGGCTTCTGCCCGCCGACCGCCCAGCACGCCGTCCGGCAGGCGCGGGTAGCCGCGATCAACGTGGCCTCGGCGGTCGGCATCGGGGTGGACTCGCCGGTCGAGTTCGAATACCGAGGCAAAGCGTCGTTCGTGAACCTCGGCCGCTACAAGGCGGTCGGTCGCGTCGGTCACCGCAGATTCCACGGCTTCCCGGCCTGGTGGATGGCCAGGTCGTACCACATGAGCCAGATCCCGGGGCTTTCGCGGAAGATCCGCGCGGTGATCGACTGGACCGCCAGCCTGCCGTTCCGCCGAGACCTTTCCGAACTCGGATCGATCGGCCGCCCGGGCGTGCTCGACCCGGAAAGGTACGAGCAGGGCGGCTCGCACCGTCCGCTCGGCTAGGCGAAAAGCGCGTGGGGTACGAGTACGTATTCATCGCCCTGATGTTCGGCCTTGCGACCGGGATCATCGGCCGGGCCAAAGGCGGTTCGTTCTTCATCTGGCTGTTGGTCGGCATGGTCCTTTTGCTGTTCGGTCTGATCGCGGTCATCCTCTACCGCAACGAGGTGACCGAGCCGGAGCGGAGATGCCCGACCTGCGGCAAGATTCTCAAGCTGTACGTTCAGGTCTGCCCGCGATGCGGGACCGACCTCTACCTGCCAGATCCCGAAGAGACCAGGATGCCGCCCCGCTGACGTCTCAGCGCAGCCAGGCCCGCATGATCGCGTTGGAGAAACCGACCCCGTAGCGAAACACGGCCGGCTTCTTCGAGCTGCCGTGAAGTCGCTGCTCGACCGTGACCGGTACTTCCCTGGCCGGGATCCCGCGCTTGATCGCCTCGATCATGAACTCCGAGGTGTGGAACTGCTCCTGCTTGAGCACCAGCTGGGGCAGGACTCCGGTCCTGACTGCCCGGTAACCGTTGGAACAGTCGGTCACGTGGGTCCCGGTCAGGAACGAGACCAGGCGGTTGAAGAAGACGATGCCCATCTCGCGGGCGAAGTGGTTCTGCTCGGCATGGCCGAGCACCCTGGAGCCGTGAGCGACGTCGACCTCCCCGTCGAGCACCGGCTGCACCAGGGCCGGCATCTCGGCCGGCAGGTGCTGGCCGTCGGCGTCGAGGGTGACCACGATCGCGGCTTCGGAATCGACCATCAACCGGTATCCGGTGCGGAGCGCGGCGCCACCGCCACGGTTGACCACGTGGCGGGCGACGATCGCCCCGTGAGCCTCAGCCACCTCCTCGGTCCCGTCTCGTGAGCCGTCATCGACGACCAGCGTTGCGGTGGGCAGCCCGCAGACCTCTGCCGGGACCTGATCGAGCACGTAGCCGATGTTGTCCGCTTCGTTGTAGGCGGGAATGACCACGGCGATCCGGTTGCGGAAGACCGACCTGTTGTCGTCCAGCCGGAACTGCTCGGAGGAGATGCCTTCCAGGACGGCCGACATCTGACGGGCGTTCCGGGCTCCCACCGAGAGTGCTCTGAGCGCCATGAGAAAGAGGATCAGGATCGCGATTACGGCCAGCCCGAGAATCCGGCCGCCGTTGCCACGCTCGAACGAGAGGGCCGAGAGCAGCCGGTCGGTGACCTCGGTCCCGGACACGAGCGCCAGCCCGACCCCTGCTCCCAGCAACAGCAACACGTCGGCGTTCCTCAGTTCGCGCCTCCTGACCACGGCGAACGCGATGATCAAAATGGCGATCACCAGGCCGGTGGCCCGTAGCGCGGTCAACTCGGGCGGAAATATCGAAGCGAAGGTCAACTGGTTACCGAGTCTCTTCCGGTCTGAATTCCTCGCCGGCGGGCGATCCAGCCGACGGCTTCCGTCAAGGCTACGGCGGCGAGCGGCAGAACGAGCGTCATCAGGATCTCGTTGCGTCGGGCCGGGGCCAGCGTGATCGCGCCGACCGCGGTCACCGTGACGATCGGGATCGCGATCGCGATCGCCTCCCAGCGTCTCCGCCAGGCAAGCAGTGCCAGGCCGGCGATGCCGAGCACGACGAGCAGTTTCTGGATTGCGGAACCGGCCGGGCCCGACATGGCCTCGCCGACCCCGCTGCCCCACATCCGCCCGACCTTGCGCACGGTCATCGCCAGGTAGCCGAGCGGGTCGGAACCGAGGTACTCGCCGAGGTTCTCGCGGCCGATCCTTCCCAGCGCTGCGTCGCGTGACAGCTCCGGATACCGCCGGGCCGCCCGGTCGAACAGCGGTACCGGGTCGACCCGGTCGAGGGCGGCCGAGTCGGGCGGCAACCGCCTGCCGGTGTAGCGTTCGAGCAGCGAGGCCTTGACCCGTTGGTAGTCGCCATCGTCCGGGAGGCTGGTCCCGACGTAGAGCGCCTTGCCACTGCCGGTCGAAATCGGGACTACCCGGTCCAGCGATACGTAGTTGTGGATCGTCCATGGGACTATCGGGACCAGGACGGCTGCGCCGAACAGCAGGGCCGCGACCACGGTGCTGCGGACCCCCCGCGCGATGCCGACCCTGAAGACGAGCAGCACCCCGAACAGGGCTGCCACGGCCAGGTACTCGGGCCTGATCAGCGCGGTCAGGCCGAGCAGGAGCCCGGGTACGACCCAGGCCCGGGCCGAGTCCCGTGAATCGGCCCAGAGAAAAGCCAGCACAGCGGCAGGCAGCGTGAAGGTCGCCGGCGGTTCACTCATCAGGGCGCCGGTCGAGTGAATGAACGGCGGATACAGCGCGACCATGCCGGCGGCGAGCAGCGCCGCGACCTGGCTGTCCGGTCCGTCGCGCGTGGGCGAGATCCTCGCGGTGAGCAGGAAGACGACCAGGATCGCGGCGGTCCCCAGGAGGGCTTCCGCCCCGCGGGCCACTCCGTCCCGGACGCCCCCGGTGAGGAAGTAGGAACCGGCGTAGATCAGCGGTGCGCCGGGCGACCAGTCGCTTCGGTAGGTGAAATCAGGAGAGCCGTAGGTGCCGTCGGTGTACAGGGATTCGGCCAGCGCACGGTAGGCGAGCGCGTCGTCACCGGGCTCGGCCAGCGGATTCACCACCTTCTCGAGGCGGAGGCCAAACCCGACCGCCATGATCACGAGCAGGACGACGAGAGAACCGCGCCCGTATCGGTCAATCACTCTGGTCACGGCAGACGACCCGGCCGGGGTCGGCCGTTCAGCGCCGGACGGCGATGGTGTCGGGCTGGGGGCTGAGCGCATCAGGGGCGGTCAGGCTATGCGAACGGCCCCAGCGGCGGCGGATCCGGGCACCGAATGCAAGCCGGACGAGGCCGGCCAGCCCGACCCCGGCGACAGCGCCGACCAACGGCCACAGGGCCAGAACCCGTCGCGGCGAGGCGACCAGGACCGCCCCGATGACGGTCGCCGAGAGCAGTGGCGTACCCACGATCCAGAACTCGGGCCGACGCCGGACCGCCAGGGCGAGCATTCCGGTCAGGCAGGCGAAGATCAGCCCCCGGTGGACGATCCGCCCCGGTAGGGAATCGATCAACTCCCAGCGCCCCCTCCACCAGATCCGGCCCGCCTTGCCCAGCAGATACCGGGACAGCGCCGTCGGATCGGATTCGAACTGTGAGATGTAGGAGTCCCGGCCCATCTTCGAGAGCGCTGCGTCAGCCGGGGTCCCGGGGTGCCGTCGCTCGGCCAGCAGGGCCAGGACCCGCTCCGGCGTGATCGAGGCGGGGCCTTCGCCGCTGCGCCTGTTCTGTCGCATGATTTGGCGCCTGATGTCGGGGTTCGAGCGCAGCACCCGTGGCATGACGTCGGTCGGGTCGCCGCCCGAAGCGGCATAGCTCCCGGTGAACAGAGTCTGACCTCCGCCGGTCGAGAGCGGTACCAACCGCCCTGATCCGGAAAGGTCCCTGGCGATCAGCGGCGCGACCACGACCGCTGTGGCGACCGACATCACCGCCACCGGGAGAAGGGCGGCGCGGAGACCGGCCCGCAGCTGCAATGCGAAAAGCACCATGGCGAGCAGGCCCGAGACCAGCAGGGCCTCGGGCCGGACCAGGCTGGTCAGGCCGAGCAGCAGGCCGGGCAGGGCCCAGGCATGAAGGCCGCTCTGCTCGCGGGCCCAGAGCACGGCCAACACGGCCCCGGCAATCAGCGTCCCGGTCAGCGGTTCGGTCAGCAGCATCCCGGAATCGGCGATCGAGGTGGGGTAGAAGGCGGTGATCGCCGCCGCGGCTATGGCTGCCACGTCGCCGCCCAGCCGTGATCCGATGCGCCAGCTGATCGGGATCGCCACGGTCGCGATCAGGGCCAGGACCAGCCGTGCGACGCGGACCGAGTCGCCGCCGGTCAGTTCGAAGATGCCGGCGGTGAGAAGCGGCAGCCCCGGGGTGTAGTTGGACGCCGGTTGGGGGTGGAGCGGTGTGCCGGGGCCGCGCTGTTCGAACACTCCGTCCCGGCTCACGCCGCGGGCGATGCGCTCGTAGGCGGCTGAATCGGGCAGGTTGTGCTCTGCGCCCTGCCAGGCCTGGTCGAGCCGCAAAAAGAGGCCGGACAGGACGATCAGCATGAGCACGGTCAGTCGCACCGAGGGGATCCTAGATTGCCGGGGCTTGCGGTAATCTCAGCGGCTATGCGAATCCTTGTACTCGGTGGCGACGGCTACCTCGGCTGGCCGACCGCCATGCGATTCTCCGACCGCGGGCACGAGGTCACGGTCGTCGACAACTTCGCCCGCCGCCGCTGGCACCTCGAGCAGTCCACCGATTCACTGACCCCGATCACTTCTCTCGAAGACCGGATCGAGGTCTGGCATACCGTGTCCGGCAATCTGATCGAAGCGCGCATCGGGTGTATCGAGGACGCCGAGTTCCTCGACCAGGTGATCGCCGAGACCCTGCCGGAAACAGTGATCCACTACGGCGAGCAGCCCTCGGCCCCCTACTCGATGCGCTCCAGGAAGGCGGCCGTCGAGACCCAGCAGACCAACGTGATCGGGACCCTCAACCTGTTGTTCTCGATGCGCGACCGGGTACCCGACGCCCACCTGATCAAGCTGGGGACGATGGGTGAGTACGGGACCCCGAACATCGACATCGAAGAAGGGTTCATCGAGATCGAGCACAACGGGCGTACCGACACCCTGCCGTTCCCCAAGTTGCCGGCCTCGCTCTACCACGCTTCCAAGGTTCATGACTCGACCAACATCCACTTTGCGACCCGGGTCTGGGGTCTGCGCGCCACCGATCTCAACCAGGGTGTCGTATACGGGGTCGAAACCAACGAGTCCGGGCTCGATCCGCGCCTGACCACGCGGTTCGACTACGACGAGACGTTCGGAACGGTGCTCAACCGCTTCTGCGTCCAGGCCGTGGTCGGTCACCCGCTGACGGTGTACGGCGCCGGAGGGCAGACCAGGGGCTATCTGAACATCAAGGACACCCTGCGCTGCGTCGAGCTTGCGGCCGAGAACCCGGCCGAGCGGGGCCAGTACCGCGTCTTCAACCAGTTCACCGAACAGTTCTCGGTGTCAGAGCTGGCCGAGCTGGTCAAGCAATGCGGTGAAGAGGCCGGCCACCACGTTTCGATCGAGACCTTCCCCAACCCACGGGTCGAACTGGAGCACCATTACTACAACGCTTCCAACCAGAAGCTGCTGGACCTCGGGCTGGAACCCCATCCGCTGGGGGTGGAGCTGGTCCAGTCGGTGTTCGGCATCGTCGCCGAGAACCGGGACCGGATCATCCAGCGCGCGATTACGCCGAAAACCAAGTGGAACCCCGGTGAGCTCGAGGGCGGCGCGCTTTCAGTCGCCCAGCGGACCTGAATCCGCTGGTAGGATCGCATTTCCGATGAGAGCCGCCGACGCACTGATGCAATCGCTTATGGCCGAAGGTGTCGACCACATCTTCGGCATCCCCGGTGGAGCGAACCTGCCCACCTACGACGCGCTGGTCGATGCCGACCTCCGCCACGTCCAGGCCCGGCACGAACAGGCCGCCGGCCACGCCGCCGAGGGCTATGCGCAGGCCTCGGGCCGGGTCGGCGTCGCGTTTGGCACCTCGGGGCCCGGAGCCACCAACCTGGTCACCGCGATCGCCGACGCGATGATGGATTCGGTGCCGACCGTGTTCATCACCGGGCAGGTCCGGACCGAGCTGATCGGGACCGACGGCTTTCAGGAGGCCGACATCGTCGGGGTGACCCTGCCGATCGTCAAGCACTCGCTCCTGGTCACCGAGGCGGCCCAGATCCCGGAATACATCCACGAGGCGTTCCACCTGGCCTCGACCGGTCGTCCCGGCCCGGTCCTGGTGGACGTGCCACAGGACCTTTCCAAACAGGAGATCGACTACACGGCGCGCACCAGCCCGGTCGAGCTGGCGGGCTACCGGCCCAACCTGGATGGCAACCTGAAGCAGATTCGTATCGCGGCCAAGGCCCTGGCTAACGCGAGGCGACCGGTGATCTACTCGGGCGGAGGGGTGATCAACGCGAACGCCTCGAGCGAGTTGCGCGAGCTCTGCCTGTCCGACCGCTTCCCCGTGACGTCGACCCTGATGGGCCTGGGCGGGTTCCCGTCCGACAACGAGCAGTGGCTCGGCATGCTCGGCATGCATGGAACGCGGGCGGCCAACTACGCGATGGACGAGGCGGACCTGATCGTGGCGATCGGGGCACGCTTCGATGACCGGATCACCGGCAAGCTGGACGAGTTCGCTCCGGGCGCGAAGTTCATCCACATCGATGTCGATCCGGCCGAGATCTCGAAGAACGTCCCGGCCCACATCCCGATCGTCGGCGATGCGCTCAGGGTCCTGCCCAAGCTGACCGAGGAATACCGGTCGCTCCAGACCGATCCCACCCGGCTGGAGGGCTGGTGGAGCCGGATCGCCGCCTGGCAGAAGGAGTACCCGCTCGCCTACGAGCCGGGCGAGGACGGCGAGATCAAGCCGCAGTTCATGATCGAGACGCTGCACCGGGTGACCGGCGGAGACGCAATCGTCACCTCGGACGTCGGCCAGCACCAGATGTGGGTGGCCCAGTACTACGGTTTCAACAGGCCGCGGAGGTGGATCAACTCGGGCGGCCTCGGCACCATGGGGTTCGGGCTTCCGTCGGCGATCGGAGCAAAGGTCGCCTGCCCGGACGAACAGGTGGTCTGCGTCGCCGGGGACGGCAGCCTGATCATGAACGTGCAGGAACTGGCGACCGCGGTCAACGAGGAAGTGCCGGTCAAGGTCTTCCTGATGAACAACGGCTACATGGGCATGGTCCGCCAGTGGCAGGAGCTGTTCTGGTCCGAGCGCTACAGCGGCGTCGCAAACGGGCCGAGCCCGGACTGGGTCAAGCTGGCAGAGGCTTTCGGCGCGAAGGGCCTGCGCTGCGATGACGAGGCCGACCTCGAGGAAATGATGCAGGCCACGCTCGACGCCGACGGTCCGGCGCTGCTCGACGTCCGGGTCAGCCCGCATGAGAACTGCTACCCGATGATCCCGGCCGGCAGTGCCGCCCGGGACATGGTCGGCTGATGGCCGGGGCGGAGATGGTCCGGCTCGAGGACCTGCGCACGAACCGTGCCCTGTCCGGGCGTAAGCACCTGCTCTCGATCCTGGTCGAGAACCGCCCCGGTGTCCTGGCCCGGGTCGCCGGACTGTTCTCCCGGCGAGGGTTCAACATCGACACGCTCGCGGTCGGCCCCACCGACGACCCCAACATTTCACGGATCACGCTGACCATCGACGGGGCGGTCCACCCGATCGACCAGGTCACCAAACAGCTGCACAAGCTGATCAACGTGCTCAAGATCCGCGATATGGAGCCGGAGGAGACGGTTGCCCGTGAGATGGCGCTGTTCAAGGTCTCGGCCGCGGTCGAGAACCGGGCCGAGATCGTGCAGTTCGCGGAGATCTTCAGAGCGAAGATCGTCGACGTATCGCGCAAGGCGCTGATCGTCGAAGTGACGGGCTCACACGACAAGATCGAGGCCTTCGAAAGCATGCTGCGCCCCCACGGACTTCTCGAGATGGTGCGCACCGGAGAAGTGGCGCTCGCTCGCGGCAGCGATTGACCGCGGCCCGGCTCGACGCGGCCAGGCTCGGATCGCTGCTGACCGATGCCGTAGAGGCAGGATGCTCACGCGACCGGCCGACCGTGGCCTCGGCCACGGTAGCGATCGAGTGCCCCGATCCGGTCGCCACCGTGTTCGCCTCCCGCCGGGCGGTCGACCCCTGGTTCTGCTGGGAGGAACCGGACCGTGGCTTCGCCCTGGCCGCGCTCGGCCGCGCACATTCGGTCGTCTCCCGCGGCGCCGACCGCTTCCGCGAGGTCGCGGCCGAGTGTGCCCACCTCTCCGGCGATGCGGTGGTTCGCGGTGACGGCGAGACCGGGCCGACCACCGGCCCGGTCTGGACGGGCGGCTTCGCGTTCAGCGGGGAAGGGGCAGCGAGCCCGGCCTGGTCTTCGTTCGAACCGGCCGCGATGATCCTGCCCGAGCTTTCGCTTCGCAGGGGGCCGGAAGGTGCCTCGATCACGCTGAATGCGCTCACCGGTCCCGGGGCGGATCCCGAGCGGGTCGCAGCCGACGCTCTCGCCCGGGCCGCCGGTCTCGTCTTTCGGGAACTGGGCCTGATCGACCCACATCCGGCCCTCCGCTCAGAGATCGAAAGCGCGACCACTCCGGGCCAGTTCGAGGAAGCCGTCGCGGCTGCGGTAGAGCGCATCCGGGACGGCGAGATCGCCAAGGTGGTGCTGGCCCGCGAGGTCAGGGTCCGATCGGGGACGGCGCACGACCCCGGGTCGATCTTCGCCGCGATAAGGGAGGGCTTCCCTTCCTGTTTCAACTTCTGCGTCGGCACCCCGGAGGCCGCGTTCGTGGCCGCCAGCCCTGAACTGCTGGTGCGGTGCGTGGGAAGGGGCGTCACCACGGTCGGCCTGGCCGGCTCGACCCGGCGGAGCTCCGACCCCGCGGTCGACGACCACCTGGCCGAGAAGCTGCTTTCCAGCGAGAAGGACCGCGGCGAGCAGGACCTCGTAGTGAAGCGGATCGTCAAGGCGCTGAGCCGGATGAGCGTCTGGGTCGAGGCTGCCGACGAACCCGAGATCATCAAGGTCGCGAACATCCAGCACCTAGGCACGCCGGTCTTCGCCCAGCTGGCCGAGCCACGCACCGCGATCGAACTGGCCGGGCTGCTGCACCCGACCCCGGCGGTCGGGGGCGAACCCTGGAAGAAGGCCGAGAAGGTGATGGCCGAAGTCGAACGGCTCGACCGGGGCTGGTATGCCGGTCCGGTCGGCTGGATGGACGGGTCCGGCGACGGGGAGTTCTGTGTCGCGCTGCGGAGCGCCCTGCTCCGCGACCGCGACGCCCACCTGTACGCCGGGGTCGGCGTGGTCGCCGATTCCGATCCGGCCGAGGAACTGGCCGAGACCGAGATCAAGCTGGGTGCCCTGCTCCCGCTGCTCGAGGGCTGAGCCGCCCCGTCCCCGGGTCGGCCGGAAGCCGGACCGCCCCTAGAGCGTAACCTCGATCAGGCCCGAACCGGACCCGAGGCAGCCTGTCAGCTCGTCCAACGTCCCGGCCCGGCAGAACGGGATCTCGAACAGCGAGGCTGCCCGCTCGATCTGAATGCCGGGTGGGGTCGTCATCAGGTCGCGGAACTCCGCCTCCGGCATGTCGCGCTTCTGTGGAAGGTCGTCGAAGATCGCTCCGCCGTCGTTGTTAACCACGACGATGCGCAGCCCGGCCTCGGCCAGGCGGAACTGCCTGAGCCCACCCAGATCATGGAGCAGCCCCACATCCCCGGTGATCACCGTGGTCGGCTGCCCGGACGCAACGGCCGCCCCGATACCGGACGAGATCAGTCCGTCGATCCCGTTTGCGCCGCGGTTTGCAAGGAACCTGACGTCGGCGTCGCCCGGTGGAAGGAACGATTCCTGGTCGCGGATCGGCCGGCTCGAACCGGTGTAGACGATCTCACCGTCCCGGTAAGTGCGGCCGAGCAGGACGTGCAGTGCGGCGGCGTCCAGATCGCGCCCCGGCTGCTGTGTGGCGTCGAGTGCCGCCAGGTTGTCCCGCTCGGCTGCCAGCCAGGCCGAGCGGTATCGCTCGTCGCCGGTCGAATCGAGTCTTTCCGCAAGCGCCCGTGCGATTTCCGGGCCGGGGCAGCGGACCACCAGGTGGGCGGTCCGGGAAGGGTCGTACCAGCCGTGGCTGCCGTCGAAAATCACCTGGCCGAGCTCCGGGGCGCCGGCCAGCCATGCCCTCAGCCGCTTGGAGGTCGGAGTCTCTCCGAATCGTAGGACGAGACCGGGGGCCAGATCGCCCCCCCGGCTATCGATGATCGAGTCGTAGGTTGAGACCACACCGCTGTGGTCGTGTGGGCCGGTCCTGAACTGTGAGGTAGGTTCGGCCAGGATCGGATAACCGCTGGCCCCGGCCAGTTCGGCCAGCGGCTCTCTGAGGCCGGGATCGGTCTGCCGGCCGGCCACGATCAGCCCGCGCGGATGGCTCTCGACCAGCCCCGCGATACGTTCGAGTTCTGCGTCGGTGGGCAGCGCTGCCGCTCGCACGACCCCGGTCAGCGGGGGACCACCGTTTCCTTCAAGGGCCCTGCGGGATTCGGCGGTCACCGAACCGGGAACCTCGACCGGGGAAAGCGGTTCCCGCCAGGCGAAGTTCAGGTGAACGGGACCGGGCCGGGGATCTCCGGCGGCGAGGACGGCGGCCCGACAGGCGGTCGAACGAAAGTGGAGCAGGCCGGAGTCGTCGGCCTGATGACAGCCGACCTCGCAGAACCAGCGGACCGAGTCCCCGTAGAGCTTGATCTGGTCGATCGTCTGGCCCGCACCGATGTCCCTCAGCTCGGGTGGCCGGTCGGCGGTGAGGACGACCAAGGGCACCGCGGACAGGTCGGCCTCGGCTACCGCGGGATGGTAGTTCGCGGCAGCCGTACCCGACGTGCAGAGCAGGGCGACCGGCCGGCCGGTCGCCTGGGCCGCTCCCAGCGCGAAGAACCCGGCCGACCTCTCGTCGATCACCACCGACACTTCGATGCCGGGCTCCCGGTAGAGGGCCACCGCGAGCGGGGTCGAACGGGAGCCGGGGGAGACGACCGCCCGGTCCACCCCGGATCGGGCCAGTTCTTCGGCGAAGGCCGAAGCCAGGGCTGTGTTCGCGTTTGCCCGGTCCATCAGGGGCAGGCTAGTTGTGGCGGCACGGCGCCGCTCAGAGCCGGCGGGCCTGCAGGGAATCTTCGTCGATCACGATTCCGAGCCCAGGCCCGGGCGGCAGGTGGAGGCGGGGGCCGTCGAAAGCACAATCGACGGCGGCGATCGTGTCCGAAAACAGGCGGGAAGTGGCAAGGCCGTGGCTCACGCCCGACCATGCGCCGTCGCGATCCAGCGACTGGGCGGCATGGGCCGCCGCGGCGATCCCGATCGGCCCGTCCAGCGCACTCGAGAGATAGGTCGGCAGGCAACCGCCGAGCCCGACGTCCAGCCCGCCGATCTTGCTCAGCTTCACGGTGACTGCGTCGCAGGCCCGAAGGCGGCGGGCCCGTTCGGCCTGATGCCGGTCGGAAACCGATTCGTCGGCCACCAGCGGAATCGGGGTTCTCTTCCTTAGCTCGGCCATCGTTTCGAGGTCGGCGACCGGTTGCTCGGCCAGCTCGATTCCCCGCGGCTCGAGGGCGGCCAGTCGCCGTTCGGCCAGATCGAGGTCCCAGCTGCCGTTCGCATCGAGCCGGATCTCCGCTTCCGGGCCGAGGCCCGAGCGGATCGCCTCGACCTGTCCGATGTCGTGACCGCCGCCGAGCTTCAGCTTGAAGACCGTGAAGCCGTCGGAGGCCCACTCCTCGGCCTGTCGCAGCACGCCGGCCGGCGAGTCGGTGGTCAGGGTCGCGTTGCATGGAACCGGCCTGGGCGTGCGTCCGGGCGCGAGCAGCTCATGGAGCGGAACGCCGGCGCTGCGGGCTGCCAGGTCGTGCAGCGCGGTCGCGATCGCGCAGCGTGCAGGCGCAGACCGGGCGTCAGGGGGCCGGTCCGGTCCGATCGCTCCGTCTCCGGCCGTCGGTTCTTCCGCGCGGCGCGGGCGGTTGGCCGGCAGATCCAGTCCGATCGCAGCTTCCGCCCAGTCACGCAGTTCCCTGACCACCACCGCCAGCCCGTCGCCAGCCCGGAGCGACAGTGGGACCGCCTCCCCGAGACCTGACAGACCGTCGGACGAAGTGATCCGCAGGAGGACCATCTCACGCCGCTCGAGCCGTCCTCTCGCGGTCGTGTACGGCCGGCGGAACGGCAGCGAGTACGGGATCACCTCGGCCCTCTCGATCAATTTCAGCTACCGATCACCAGCCCTGCCGCGGTCAGCAGGGCGAAAAGCGCTAGCACGCCACCGGTCTGGGCCAGCGCCCGGTTGAGCGACGGGCCGTCGGTACGGTTGCCGACCGTCGCCAGCGGACGCCGTACCAGCGGCAGTGCAGCGAGCCCCACCAAGGCAAGCCAGGGACCGTCGCCGGCAACGATCGTCACCGCCAGGACCAGGAACGAGCCGAGCATCAGGACCAGGTAGAGCTTTCTGGTCCGCTCGCGGCCGATGCGTACCGCGAGGGTCGTCTTGTTCGCCCTGCGGTCGGTATCGAGGTCGCGGACGTTGTTGACCACCAGGATCGCCGTAGCCAGGAAGCCGACCGCGACCGAAAGTCCGAACGAGACCCAGGAGAGCGATTCGAGCTGTACGTAGTAGGAGCCGTTGACCGCGACCAGGCCGAAGAACAGGAACACGAACAGCTCACCGAGACCGGCATATCCGTACGGTCTCGGTCCGCCCGTGTACAGCACGCCGGCGGCGATCGAGAGCGCACCGACAACGAGGATGACCGGACCGGCAACGACTGCCAGGTAGATCCCGAGCAGGGCCGAGAGGGCGAACGCGACCCAGGTCGCGACCAGGACCCGCCTGGGCGTCACCAGGCCGGCCGAAGTGACCCGTACCGGACCCAGCCGGTCGGCCGAATCGGCCCCCCGGCGTGCGTCGGAGTAGTCATTGGCGAGGTTGGTCCCGATCTGAATCAGGACACTGGCGGCCAGCGCGGCGATGAAGCCGCCCCATCGCGGCAGCTCACCGGCCGCAGCATATGCAGCGGCCGTGCCGACGAAGACCGGGGCTATCGCGGCCGGCAGGGTGCGCGGGCGGGCCGCATTCAGCCAGATCCTCAAGCGAGGGCCCCCAAGCTCCTAGGGTCGCTTGGGAAATCGGTCGAATTCCGGCGCACGGCCCTGCTGGAAGGCGTTGCGGCCCTCCTGGCCCTCTTCGGACATGTAGAAGAGCAGCGTCGCGTCGTGTGACAGTTGCTGGAGGCCGGTCAGCCCGTCCTCTTCGGCGTTGAAGCTCGACTTGAGCAGGCGAAGCGAAAGCGGTGAGAGGTACGACATCTCCCGACACCAGGCGACCGTCTCGCTCTCCAGGTCGGCGACCGGTACCACTGCGTTGACCAGGCCCATCTCGAGCGCCTCCGCGGCCGTGTAGTGGCGACAGAGGAACCAGATCTCCTTCGCCTTCTTGATGCCGACGTTGCGAGCCAGCAGGCTGGCCCCGAAACCCCCGTCGAAGCTGCCGACCCGCGGTCCGGTCTGACCGAATCGCGCGTTGTCTCCGGCGATCGTCAGGTCGCAGACCAGGTGGAGGATGTGACCGCCCCCGATCGCGTATCCGGCGACCATCGCGATGACCGGCTTCGGCAGCCGTCGGATCTGCACGTGCAGGTCGCCGACATCGAGCCGGCCGACACCCCGGCCGGCCACCTCGTCGTCCCCGATGTAGCCGTCGTCTCCGCGGATGCGCTGGTCGCCTCCGGAGCAGAATGCCTCGGTACCGGCGCCGGTGAAGATGATCGAGCCGACCTCGAGGTCGTCCCGGGCCCGGCCGAATGCGTCGCGCAGCTCGGCCAGGGTCTGGGGCCGGAACGCGTTGCGGACATCCGGTCGATCGATCGTGATCTTCGCGATGCCCTCCGCCTTCTCATAGGCGATGTCTTCGAACTCGCCGGCGGTCTGCCACTCGATGGGGCCGTAGAGTGAAGCTTCCGGTGGAGCGTTGCGGTGTCGTTCGGGCAAGTCGTGGACTCCGTTTCGGGGTGACAGCCTCAAAGGCCTGCGGATCGCAAGAATGGGTAAGCAACGATAACCGGGGACGGACGGAAAGGTCCTTTGAAACTCGACAACTGGCTGGCACAGAGATCGCAGAGTTGCCCCAACCGCCTCGCCCTGATCTGCGATGGCGAACAGACGACCTTCGCCGAGCTCGAGCTCGAGGCGGTCCACGCGGCACGGAGACTGGCCGCGTTCGGTGTGCGCCGCGGGACCTGCGTCGCGATGACCATGGGCGGCGGACGCAGCCAGATCGTGCTGATCCACGCCCTGATGAAGATCGGCGCCGTGATCCTTCCGCTCAGCCCCCGTCTGTCGCCGGACGAGCGATCACGGGCCATCGCTTCGTGCGGGGTCACGGTCGACCTGGACGACACCAGTCGTCTGACCAAGACCGAAGCCGACATGCCGCTGCTCGGCGAGCACGACATGGAAGACGTGCACTGCCGGATCCTGACCAGCGGCTCGACCGGGGCGGCTCGCTCGGTGCCGCTGACCTACGGCAACCACCTGTTCAGCGCGATGGGATCGGCCTTCAACATGGGGGTGGACCCGACCGACCGCTGGTTGTGCGCGCTGCCGCTGAGCCACGTTTCGGGCCTCTCGATCGCGATGCGCTCGGTGATCTATGGAACCACGATGGTCCTGCAGGACGAATTCGACCCCGATTCGGTGAAGACCGCGATCGAGCGTGACGGGGTGAGCGTGATCTCGATGGTCTCTACCATGCTGCTCCGCCTGCTCGAGCGGGACGTCGACCTGTCCGCGCCGAGGGCGATTCTGGTCGGCGGTGGCCCGGTGCCACAGAGCGCTCTGGAAGAGGCGCTCGACCGGGGCGCCCCGGTGATTCAGACCTACGGCTTGACCGAGACCTGCTCGCAAGTGACCACACTCGAAGTCGGCGAGGCCCGGCGCAAGGTAGGTTCGGTCGGGCGGCCACTGCTCACTTCTCATCTTCGTATCCACGAGGGCGAGATCCTGGTGCAGGGACCAACCGTTTCCGCCGGCGCGCTCGATGCCGACGGCTGGCTTCATACCGGAGACCTCGGTCGGATCGATGAAGACGGTTTCCTCTACGTCGAAGGGAGGACCGACGAAATGATCGTTACCGGCGGCGAGAACGTGACCCCGGCCGAGGTGGAGAACGTGCTGGTGCGTCACCCCGAGATTGCCGAAGCGGCGGTGGTCGGCCGGCCAGACCCGGAATGGCAGCAGGCGGTCACCGCCGTGGTCGTGCTGAAGCCGGGCGCCGCGATCGGCGAGCGGGAGATCCGTGAACACTGCGCCGGCTCCCTGGCCTCCTACAAGGTCCCGAAACGGGTCGAGATAGCGAACTCACTGCCGAAGACGGCTTCCGGAAAGCTTCACCGGGCGGCGCTGTCGGAAGCCGGCTGACACGGGACGCCACGGGCCGCGTAGCATCCGCAGCCATGAGCACTCAAGACATCTACTACGACAAGGACGGCGACCTCTCCCGGCTGGAGGGCAAGACCGTCGCCATCCTCGGTTTCGGTTCACAGGGCCACGCCCACGCACTCAACCTCAGGGATTCCGGCGTCGACGTCGTGGTCGGCCTGCGAGAGGGTTCGGCCAGCCGCGAGCAGGCCAGCGCCGCCGGCCTGGAAGTCCTCTCGGTGGCCGATGCGGCGTCCAAGGGTGACATCGTGATGATCCTGCTTCCGGACGAGAAGCAGGCCGAGATCTGGGAAGCCGAGATCGCGGATGGGATCTCGGAAGGCAACCTGTTGATGTTCGCGCACGGATTCGCGATCCGTTTCAACCAGATCCGGCCCCCGGCCGGGGTCAGCGTCGGCATGGTCGCTCCCAAGGGACCCGGGCACATGGTCAGACGCCAATACGAGGAAGGCAGCGGAGTTCCGTGCCTGATGGCGGTCGAGCAGGACGCGGATGGCAACGCACACGACCTGGTGCTCGCCTATGCGATCGGGATCGGCGGCGGCCGGGCCGGGATCATCGAGACCACGTTCAAGGACGAGTGTGAGACGGATCTGTTCGGGGAACAGGCGGTGCTGTGCGGCGGGGCGACCGAGCTGGTCCGGGCCGGTTTCGACACCCTGGTCGAGGCCGGGTACGACCCCCGGCTCGCCTATTTCGAGTGCCTCCACGAACTCAAGCTGATCGTCGACCTGATGTACGAAAAGGGCATCCAGGGAATGCGGTACTCGATCTCGAACACGGCCGAGTACGGCGACCTGACCCGGGGGCCGAAGGTGATCGGGGACGAGTCGCGCGCAGCAATGAAGAAGATCCTGGCCGACATCCAGTCGGGAGATTTCGCCACCGAGTTCATCGCCGAGACGAAGGCGGGCAACGAGAACTTCGACCGGATGCGGCAGGAGGGCAAAGACCACCAGGTCGAGATAGTCGGCAAGGAGCTGCGCCAGATGATGCCCTGGATCGACACCGAGTTCTAGGACCGCGTTCCGGGAAATTCGATTCATTCGCCCGTGGGGCGGGGTGAAGCGGATAGATTGAGTCTGCTCTTGCGAGATCGACCCGGATCCATATCTACCCAAGAGGAGATGTCCCATGAATGACGTGCCGAGCCCTCCGCCTCCGCCTTCCGAGGGACAACCCTCCGAACCGGCACCGGTCGTGGAACCAGATCGGGCGGCGACCGGATATCCGGTGTCCGTGTTCGCCGACATGCAGGACGAGTACGTCCGCTTCCTGCCGCTGGTCAAGTGGCTGCTGCTCATCCCGCACTACGTGGTGCTGTTCTTCCTCGGGATCGCGGCCATGGTGGTCGCCTTCATCGCCTTCTTCGCGACGCTGTTCACCGGTCGTTACCCACGGGGCATGTGGGACTTCATGCGCAACGTACAGCGATGGGTACTTCGGGTATATGCCTATCTGTTCCTGATCACCGACCAGTACCCGCCGTTCTCACTCGAGGAGGAAGCGGGTGACCCGGTGCGACTGGAGGCCGCCTACCCGGAACACGTATCCCGCTGGCGGCCGCTGTTCGCCTGGCTGATCGTCATTCCCTACGCGATCGTCGCCGCACTGATCGGGGTGCTCGGTCAGGTATGCGCCCTGTTCGCTCTGTTCACGATCATCTTCACCAAGAAGATCCCCGAAGACCTGTTCAAGATCATCAGGGTCTCGTTCAACTGGCAGATGCGGGCCTCGTTCTACTCGTACTGGATGAGCACCGAATACCCGCCGTTCGTCTGGGACGACCAGGACTGAACGACACATAGACGCGCCGGCCCGGATCGCGGCCGGCGCCGTACGTCCCCGGTGGCGCGTGGCGGGATGTGGCGCCCCGGGGAGCCCGGCCGACCCGGGCGCGCCGCTCGGCCTCCCCGGAAGTCAGCCGTTCGGCGGCGGTGGCGGCGGGTTGTCCGGGCCTCCGGCCGGCCTACCCTGGGCCGGGGCGGAGCCCGGGTCAACGGGCACCGGTTGCTCGGTGAAGGCCGGCGGGTCGACCTCGACCGGGATCTCGTCGCCTACTGGCGGGTATTCGTCGCGCATCAGCATGGCGTAGGCGTTGACCCGCGTGTTCCAGCCGAGCACGTAGGCCAGGCCGTTGTGGATCGCAGCCGGCTGGTATCCGCGGAAGACGATGGTCAGCCAGGCGATCGCGGCGGCGGCCTGAATGAAATACGACATCGCGTACGAGAGGACCATGATCGGGAACAGCAGGATCAGGCGGAAGAACACCTTGGCCCGGCTCTGCCGCGCCGCGGGAGGATTGAACCGCACCCGGACCGGATAGGTGGGATCGTCGCTGATGCCGAACGAGGGCCAGGCGTCCGTCTGCAGGCTGACGAACGCACTGACCCGCATCGAGAACCTGAGGACCCCGCCCACGAAGTCGTACATGCCCTGCGGGTAGCGACCGAGGATCAACAGTGCGAACCAGGCGATCACGACCACCACGAATGCGGCAATGCCGTAGAACACCGCGACGATCAACCAGGGAATCGCCACGATCAATCGGAAGAACGTGGTCAGCCGGTTGCGCTCTTTGAGGTAGTCGGCTTCATATGTGACTGGGTACAAGGGGTCTCCTCACCATTCGTTCGCGGGTCTGGCAGTCGCTACAGGGGTGAGCCTACCGGCCGCCGCGGGCCCCGTCCAGACCCGCTCGGACCGAGGTAAGGGAGGCCTCCCGGCGGTGGGGCGGGCCGGATCAATATCCTGCTGTCTCCATGAGCTCTGGCGTCTACAACAAGTCTTACCTGATGACTGCCGGCCCGACCCCGCTGCCGCCGGCGGTGAGCCAGGTGATGGCCGAACCGATCCTCTACCACCGCGCGCCCGCATTCATCGAAATCTACGAGCGCGCCCTGAATGGCCTGAAGAGCGTTTTCCAGACCGACAACGACGTGCTCAGCTTCGCTGCTTCCGGTTCCGGGGCACTCGAGTCGGCGGTGGCCAACCTGGTCGTGGCCGGTGAGCCGGCGGTGGTGGCGTCGGCCGGTAAGTTCGGCGAGCGCTGGGCCGAGCTCTGCCAGGCATACGGCGCCGACCTGACCCACCTGGAGTTCGAGTGGGGGACCAAGATCGAACCGGAGGCAGTCGATCGGGCCCTTGCCGGGCTGGACCGCCCCGCGAGAGCGGTCTTCGTGACCTACTCCGAGACCTCGACCGGCGTGCTCCACGACGTTGAGACCCTGGCCTCCGTCGCTCGCAGCCACGAGACGATCCTGGCGGTAGATGCCGTATCGGCGACCGGCGCGGTCTCCCTGCCCCAGGACGAGTGGGGAGTTGACGTGGTCGTCGCGGGCTCGCAGAAGGCCCTGATGTGTCCCCCGGGGCTGGCCTTCGCTTCGGTTTCCGACCGGGCGCTCGAAACGGCGGCCGAGAACCCGGGCGGCCGCTACTACTTCGACTGGGACAAGACCGCCACGGGGCAGCGCAAGACACCGGCCGACAGCCCGTTCACGCCGGCCGTGACGATCTGGCGCGCGTTGGACGTGGCCCTTCGCATGATCGAAGCGGAGGGCCTGGACAACGTATTCGCCCGGCACGCTGTGCTGGCCCGGGCCGCCCGCGCCGGCATCGCCGCGCTCGGGCTGGAGCGCTTCGGCCCCGACGACGATGACGCCAACGTGGTGACCGCGGCCTACCTCCCGGACTCGATCGACGGGGCCGCTGTACCGAAGAACATGCGCGACGGACTGGGGATCACGGTAGCCGGGGGCCAGGGCCACCTCAAAGGCAAGATCGTGAGGATCGCCCATTGTGGCTACTACGGGGCGTTCGACATCGTGACCGCCCTGACCGGACTGGAGATGGCGTTGATCGAGCTCGGCTACGACTGCGCGCCGGGAACGGCCGCGGGCGCCGCCGAGAAGGTCCTGATCGAGGCAGGCTCGCCCGAGCCGGTCGCCTGAGAGGAGCTCAGGTGGGCGATCGAGCAAAGGTCCTGGTCAAGGAGAAGATCGCCGACTCCGGCATAGAGCTGCTCAGGGAGCAGTTCGACGTCGATCTCGGACTGGAGATGTCGGACGACGACCTGGCCGAGCAGATCGGCAACTACGACGCCATCCTGATCCGCTCGGCCACCAAGCTGACGCCCGAACTGATCGAGCGGGCCGACCGTATGAAGGTGATCGGGCGGGCAGGAACCGGAGTCGACAACGTCGACATCCCGTCGGCCACCAAACGCGGCATCATCGTGGCCAACGCCCCGGAATCGAATTCCGTGGCCGCGGCAGAGCACACCGTGGCCCTGGCCCTGGCGCTGTTCCGGAACATCCCCCAGGCTCACGGTTCGCTTGTGGATGGTCGCTGGGACCGGGCCAAGTACAAGGGCTCGGAACTGTATGGAAAGACCCTCGGTGTGATCGGGTTCGGCCGGATCGGCCAGTTGGTCGCGAGACGGGCCCAGGCCTTCGACATGGAGGTACTGGCGTTCGACAAGTTCGTTTCCGCCGAGCGGTTCCGTGACCTCGGGGTCGAGGGGGTCGAATCGGTCGAGGATCTGTACCGACGGGCCGACCTGCTGACGATCCATCTCCCCAAGACGCCCGAAACCGTCAACTGGATCGACGCGGAGGCCGTCGCCGCGATGAAACCGGGCATGAGGATCGTCAACTGCGCCCGGGGGGAACTGATCGATCTCGACGCATTGATCGACGGGCTCGATTCGGGCCAGCTGGCCGGCGCGGCCCTCGACGTCTTCCCCGACGAACCGTTCACCGAACACCCGGTGTTCGCGCGGGACGACGTCGTGGTCACCCCGCACCTCGGTGCGTCGACCGCGGAGGCCCAGGACCGGGCCGGCACCGATACCGCGGCCCAGGTGACCGCGGCGCTGACCGGAGGCGTGGTGACCAACGCGGTCAACATTCCGGCCGTGAGCCCGTCGGTGATGGAAGCGCTGGCCCCTTACGTGCCGCTCTGCAAGACCTTGGGGCAACTGGCGATCGGGTTGGTCCCCGGCATAATCGAAGGCGGGGTGGAGGTCGAGTTCCGGGGCGCGATCGCCGACAACGACACCCGCCTGCTCGGTATCGCGGTACAGGCGGGACTGCTGGCCGGCCACACCGAGGAGGCGGTCAACCTGGTCAATGCTCCGCACATGGCCGAGGAGCGGGGGATCGAGGTCAGTGAGGTCAAAGATTCGAGTGCCGAGGAGTTCACCGATCTGGTCCGGGTGAAAGTCCAGTCGGGCGACCACGTGGTCTCGGTCGCCGGAACCACGGTCGGCCCCCGCAACGTGCCGTACCTGGTTTCAATCTGGGGCGAGAGCTTCTATCTGCCGTTTGCCGAACACATGGCGGTGTTCCGCTATACCGACCGGCCGGGAATGATCGGCAGGGTCGGATCGGCGTTCGGCGAACAGGGCGTCAACATCGGCTCGGCGGCAGTCGGGGCGGAAGCAGACTCCGACCAGGCCGTGATGGTCGTGACCAGCGATGCCGAGGTCACCGCGTCGACGATCGAGGCGATCGAGCGGCTCGACGGCTTCACGGCCGGTTACGCGATCGAACTCGAGCCCTGACCCGCAGTCGGCTACGGTTGTACAGTGCGCGCCGTAGTCCTGACCGGAAGTGGCGGTCCCGAGAAGCTCGTCGTGGAGGAGCGGCCGGATCCCGATGTCGGGCCGGGGGAGGCCAGGGTGGCGGTTGCCGCGGCAGGGGTCAATTTCGCTGAGCTGCTGGCGAGGAAGGGCCTGTACCCGGACGCCCCGAAGCCGCCGTGCGTGCTCGGCTACGAGTTCGCCGGCGTCGTAGAGTCGGTCGGGGCAGAGGTGGATCGCATCGCCACCGGTGACCGTGTCTTCGGTCCGACCATGTTCGGCGGGCAGGCCGAGCTGGTCACGGTCGGGGCGGACGAGCTGTTTCCGGTGCCGGACCGATTCAGCCTCGAGCAGGCGGCCGCAGTCCCGGTCAACTACTGCACGGCGCTGGCGGCCCTGGTCGAGATGGGCGGACTGCGGGCGGGCCAGCGGGTCCTGATCCACGCCGCGGGCGGGGGAGTGGGTACGGCGGCGACCCAGATCGCCGCCGAAATCGGGGCCGAGATCTTCGGAACCGCGTCGCGTTCGAAACACGAGGCGATCCGGGCGCAGGGCGTCGACCACCCGATTGACTACCGAAACCGGGACTTCGCGGAAGAGGTCCACGAGCTCACGGCGGGCGAGGGGGTGGACCTGATCATCGACGCCCAGGGGCCGACCAGCTTCCGCAAGGACTACTCGATACTCAGGCCGGGCGGTCGCCTGGTCATGTTCGGCGTGTCCGAGCTCCAGCAATCGCGCGGCCTGCTCAGTCCCAGGACCCTCGGGGCGCTGGTCCGGATGCCGCTGGCGACCGCCCCGTGGTGGAAGAGCCTGAACATGATCACCGAGAACAAGGGGGTGATGGGGCTGAACCTGCTGGACTGGTGGAAGCAGGAAGGCCTGGGCAGGCTGGCCGCGCGGTTGAACGAATACCTGGACGCAGGCAAGCTCGAACCGTTGATCTCGAAGTCGTTTCCGTTCGACCGGGCACCGGAGGCCCATCGCTACATCGAGTCGCGGCAGAACATCGGCAAGGTCCTGCTGACTCCGTGATCCCGGTGCGCTAGGCTTGATCGAGCATGAATCGACCGCTCCAGAGCCCGGCCCTACTTCTCCTTCTCCCCCTCTGGGGGAATTGATCGCCGGGCGGCGCGAAAGCCGCGAGCAGAAAGAGATTCAGGTTTCGATTCAGAAGGAGAAGCATCATGTCCAGCAATTCGGACACTCAGACAGACGCAGATCGCGTTCACATATTTGACACGACACTGAGAGACGGCGAGCAGTCGCCGGGGATCTCGCTCAACGCGGGCGAGAAGGTCGAGATCGCCCAGCAGCTGGCGAAGCTGGGCGTGGACGTGATCGAAGCCGGGTTCCCGATCGCATCGCCGGGAGACTTCGAGGCGGTCCAGAAGATCGCGCGCGAGGTGGAGGGCCCGACGATCTGCGGGCTTGCCCGGGCCCAGAAAGGCGACATCGAGTCGGCCTGGAACGCGATTCGTGAGTCCGAGCGGCCGCGGATACACACGTTCATCTCGACCTCCGACATCCACATCCAACATCAGATGCGAAACACCCGGGACGACGTCAAGGCCGGGGCCCGGGCCGCCGTCGCGCATGCGAGGTCGTACTGCGACGACGTCGAGTTCTCGCCGATGGACGCGACCCGGGCCGACGTCGAATTCACCGCCGAGGTTTGTGCGATCGCGGTCGAGGAGGGCGCGACTGTGGTCAATATCCCCGACACCGTGGGCTACACGACTCCGGCCGAGTACGCCCGGTACTTCGAAGACCTCTACCGCCACGCGCCGTCGCTCCATGGCGTCGAGCTCTCGGTCCACTGCCACGACGACCTCGGACTGGCCGTTGCAAACTCGTACGCCGGCGTCCTGGCCGGGGCCAGGCAGGTCGAGTGCGCGATAAACGGAATCGGAGAACGGGCCGGGAACTGCTCGCTCGAGGAGATCGCGATGCTGATCAAGGTCCGTCACGACGCGCACGGGCTGAGCACGGGCATCAACACCAGGGA
This sequence comes from Solirubrobacterales bacterium, assembly GCA_020438295.1. GTDB lineage: Bacteria > Actinomycetota > Thermoleophilia > Solirubrobacterales > 70-9 > 67-14. The sequence goes on along the minus strand of JAGQUV010000008.1, from coordinate 10,811 downwards.
ACTGGCCCGTGCGAGCCGGCTGGTCTCACGGCTGACCGGCTATGTGGTGCAGCCGAACAAGGCGGTGGTCGGGCGGAACGCATTCGCCCATGAGTCGGGCATTCACCAGGACGGGGTCCTGAAAGAGCGCGCGACCTTCGAGATCATGGATGCGACCGAGGTGGGGCTCGACTCCAATCAGCTCGTGCTGGGCAAGCATTCGGGCCGGCACGCGCTCAGGGACGCGCTCGAGCAGCTCGGCTTCTCGGTCGACGGCGCCGCCCTGAACCAGGCGTTCAAGCGCTTCAAACAGATCGCAGACAAGAAGAAGCAGGTCACCGCGCTCGATCTCGAGGCAATCGTCTCGGACGAGATGCGGGAACGGGCGCAGTCCCACGAACTCGCCGGTTTCGACGTGGAGGCCGGAACCGATCGTGAGCCACTGGCCCGGGTCCGCGTGAGGATGCCCGACGGCCGGGAGCAGAGCGGGAAGGCGAGCGGCGACGGCCCGGTCGACTCGATCTTCGGTGCGATCCAGGCGGCGACGGGGGTGGAGGCCGAATTGCGCGAATACCACGTGGCCGCGGTGACCGGCGGCGACGATGCGCTGGGCGAGGTGACGGTGATCCTGCGGGACGCGGATCGCAGCGCTTCCGGGCAGGGCGTGGCTACCGACATCCTCGAGGCGTCGGCCAGGGCCTACGTGCGTGCTCTCTCGAACCTCGTCGACGGAGCGGGCATACGGCGCAGCGAGAGCGGCTCGCCGGAATCGGCCGAGATGGCCGGGCCATGAGATCGGCCGGCGGCCGGCGGGGCCGCCCGTTGAGTGAGCGATCTCACTCGGCGAGTGTGTTGATTACCTTACAGTGCACTGGCAACATTCATGCGCCACAAAAAGGCTGCACAACGACAAACCAAGTGAGACGTGATACCAATGATGGGCAAAGTTCTATTCAGCCTATTCAGCCTGCACTACCCCGCCGATCAGAACGGCCGGTCCCAGCGACCTGACGCACGTATCTGATCGCGTCGGGAAGACGCTTCGAAACGCCCCGCCTCGCGGGGCGTTTTTCGTGCATTCACCGTCGGCCGGGCGCTAAGTTGCCAAATACAATCGTGCGTGATAACGTACGCCCATGCCAAGTACCGCTCCGAGAGACGTCCAGACCAGCGAAGCGCCGGTCGGTGAGCCGACATCCGGATCGGGTCCGGGCATGGCGGCCGTCGGCTACCGGGTGAAGTCGCTGCGCGAGGCGATGGACCTCTCCCTGCGTGACCTGGCCGAGCGGACGGGGGTGAGCGCGACCATGCTCTCGCAGGTCGAGCGGGGCAACACCAGCCCGACCCTGGCCGTCGCCGCGAAGATCGCTTCCGGCCTGGACCTCAGCCTTTCGCAGCTGTTGCGGCTCGACGAGACCCCTCATGTCGTGGTCAGCCCGGCGGCCGACCACCGCCGCCACAGCCGCGGCGGCCACCAGATCGAAGAGCTGACCCCGCCTCTGCCCGGGCTGAGGGCCGACGTCTCGGCCCACCGGCTGGAGCCGGGCGGCAGCACCGGCGGAGCAGGAGACGCCCCGATGCATGAGCCGGGCAGCCGCGAGACGGCCGTGGTCCTGAGCGGAGAACTGGTTCTGGTGTTCGACCAGGAACGCCACCCGCTGGCCGAAGGGGACAGCGTCACGTTCGATGCCGACCTGCCACACCACTTTGAAAACGAGAGCGACCGACCGACCAGGTTCGTCGCGGTGATCGCCGCCGGCCTGCGCCGGGGTTGACAAGGAGATGACGATGGCCAAGACGATGTTCGAGAAGATCTGGGAGGCCCACGAAGTCAGGGACGACCTGATCTACATCGACCTCCACCTCGTTCACGAGGTCACCTCGCCCCAGGCCTTCGAGGGCCTGCGGATGAACGGGCGCCGGCTGCGCCGCCCCGACAAGACCGTGGCCACCGCCGACCACAACGTGCCGACCGACGGAACGCCGGTGGCGAAGATGATCGCCGACACGCTTTCCCGCAAACAGGTCGAGACCCTGGAGGCCAACGCGGCCGAGTTCGGGGTGCCGATATTCAGCCTGGGCTCCGAGACCCAGGGGATCGTCCACGTGATCGGGCCCGAGCTCGGCCTGACCCAGCCCGGCATGACCATCGTCTGCGGAGACTCACACACCTCGACCCACGGCGCGTTCGGAGCGCTCGCCTTCGGGATCGGGACCTCGGAGGTCGAGCACGTGATGGCTACCCAGACCCTGGTCCAGCGGCGCCCGAAGACCATGAGGATCAACTACCGGGGCAGGCTCGCGGAAGGCGTCACCTCGAAGGACCTGATCCTGGCCACGATCGGCAGGCTCGGGACCGGCGGCATGACCGGGCACGTGGTCGAATACGCGGGAGAGGCAATCAGGAACCTGACCATGGAGCAGCGCCTGACCGTCTGCAACATGACGATCGAGGGTGGGGGCAAGGCGGGAATGATCGCCCCCGACGAGGTCACCTACGAATACATGCGTGGCCGGCCCGGTGTCCCCGACGACTTCCCGGCGGCGATCGAGCGCTGGAACGGCCTGCCGACCGACGCGGGGGCCGAGTTCGACCGGGAGGTGGAAATCGACGCCACCGCGATGTCGCCGATGGTCACCTGGGGCACCACCCCCGGAATGGTCACCCAGGTGACCGACCGGGTCCCGGATCCGGAGGCCATGGACTCGCCGGCCGATCGCGAATCGGCTGAGCGGGCGCTCCAGTACATGGATCTCGAGGCCGGCACCCCGATGGAGGAGATCCGGCCCGAAAGGGTCTTCATCGGCTCCTGCACCAACTCCCGGATCTCGGACCTGCGCGAGGCGGCAGAAGCGATTAAGGGACGGCGGGTCGCCGATACGGTCAGAGCGATGGTCGTTCCCGGGTCGGCCCTGGTCAAGTCACAGGCCGAGCAGGAAGGGCTCGACCGGATCTTCGAAGAGGCCGGATTCGAGTGGCGCGGCGCCGGTTGCTCGATGTGCCTGGGGATGAACCCGGACATCCTGATCGAAGGGGAGCGCTGTGCCTCCACCTCGAACCGCAACTTCGAAGGCCGTCAGGGCAAGGGCGGCCGGACTCACCTGGTCAGCCCGACCATGGCCGCGGCCGCAGCGATCGAAGGTCACTTCGTCGACATCAGGAACTGGAGCTAGGAGGAAGAGATGGAACCGATAGAGATCATCGAAGGGCCGGTCTCGGTACTCGACCGGAGTGACGTGGACACCGACCAGATCATCCCCAAGCAGTTCCTGAAACGGGTCGAACGGACCGGCTTCGGCGAGTTCCTCTTCTACGACTGGATCCGCGACGGGGAAATCGAGCTCGAGCCGAACCCGATCCTGGTGTCCGGGCGCAACTTCGGCTCGGGATCGTCGCGCGAGCATGCAGTCTGGGCGCTCGGGCAGTTTGGGTTCAAGGCGGTGGTCGCCCCGTCCTATTCGGACATCTTCTATTCGAACTGCACCAAGAACGGGTTCCTGCCGGTGGTCCTGGACGAGGCCGAATGCCGGTCGCTGGCGGAATCCGGCCACGGGCGGATCCACCTGGAAGAGCAGGTGGTGAGCTGGGATGGCGGCGAGGCCCACTTCGAGATCGATCCCGAGATCAAGCGCCGCCTGCTGGGCGGGCTCGACGACATCGCGCTGACCATGCAGGACGAAGACCGGATCGACGCTTTTGAATCCGGGCCGGGCGGCAGCTACGGGCCGGAGACGACCGCGCTGGCATGAGCGTGTCCGACTGGGACGCCGAGAAGTACACCCGGGTTGCCTCACCGCAACAGGAATGGGCCGAGGCGGTGCTCGGCCGGCTCGAGCTGCGCGGGGACGAAACGATTCTCGACGCCGGGTGCGGCAGTGGCGGGGTGACCGAGCTGTTGCTGGAGATGCTGCCACGGGGAACGGTCGTCGCGGTCGACGGCTCGCCCGCGATGGTGGAGGCCGCGAGGAAACGGATCGACGACCCGCGGGTCAGCTTCTCCTGCCAGGACCTGACCGAGCTGGAGCTCGCCGAGCCGGTTGACGGGGTGTTTTCGAACGCGACGTTCCACTGGATTGCCGATCACCCGAAGCTGTTCTCCCGTCTGCTCAGGGCGCTGAAGCCCGGGGGTCGCATCTCGGCCCAGTGCGGCGGAGCCGGAAACGTGGCAGCGATCGTCGAGGCGCTGAGAACGGTGACCGCAGAGGCCCCGTTCAGGGAAACTGTCGGCACGATGGACGAGCCATGGAATTTCGCGACCCCGGAACAGACCCGTTCCCGCCTCCGGGAGGCCGGCTTCGAAGTCGCGGACTGCTGGCTCGAGGAGCGGCGGGCCGCCCCGGACGATCCCCAGGAGTTCCTGGAGGCCTCCGGCCTCGCCGCGTATCGCGAGCGACTGACCCCGGAGCGGTTCAGGGCTTTCAGCGACCGCTTGATGGAAGTGATGGGATGGCCCGAGAGCTTTGACTACGTCCGGCTGAACATCGAGGCGACCCGACCGAAGGAGGCGACGAACTATGAGTGAAACCCGAACGATCGTGATGCTTCCCGGGGACGGAATCGGTCCGGAGATCGTGGCTGCGACCAGGCAGGTGCTCGAACTGCTGGGTTCGTTCGAATTCATCGACCACCTGATCGGCGGTGCATCGATCGACCAGCACGGGAGGGCCCTGACCGATGAGGTGGTCGAAACCTGCCGATCGGCCGACGCCGTCCTGCTCGGCGCGGTGGGCGGTCCGTCGTGGGACGCGGCCGTGGCTCGGGACCCGGGCGCGCCCCGGCCCGAGCAGGGGCTGCTGGGCATCCGCCGGGAGCTCGGCCTCTACGCAAACCTCAGACCGGTACGCCCGGCGGCCGCGCTGATCGAATCGAGCCCGCTGAAGCCGGAGCGAATCGAGGGCACCGACCTGCTCGTGGTGCGTGAGCTGACCGGAGGGATCTACTTCGGCGACAGCGGGCGCAGCGGTGAAACCGCGCACGACGACTGCTCCTACTCGGTCCCCGAGATCGAGCGGATCGCCCGGGTCGCGTTCGAAGCGGCGCTCCAACGGGCCGAAAGCCGGGGATCGTCGCCGCGCGTGACTTCGGTGGACAAGGCGAACGTGCTCGAGACCTCACGGCTGTGGCGCGAGACCGTGAAACGGGTGGCCGGCGAATTCCCCGAGGTCGAACTCGATCACATGTTGGTCGACAACACCGCGATGCAGTTGGTTTCGCGCCCGACCGATTTCGACGTGATCGTCACCGAGAACCTATTCGGCGACATCCTCAGCGACGAGGCTGCGATGCTGACCGGGTCGCTGGGCATGCTCCCGTCGGCCAGCATCGGTGACGATGGGACCCCGGGACTGTTCGAGCCGGTCCACGGCTCGGCCCCCGACATCGCCGGACAGGGATCGGCGAACCCCCTGGCCACGATGCTGTCGGCGGCGATGCTGTTGCGCTACGGACTGGGTGACGGCGAGGCCGCCGACCGGTTGGAACGGGCCGTCGACGCAGTGCTCGGTTCGGGGCTCCGGACGCCCGACCTGGCGACCGGGGCCGAAGACGAAACCCCGGCCGGCACCGAAGAGGTGACCGCCGCGGTCCTGGCCGAGCTCGCCCGGTAGGCACCGGCCTCCGCGACCGGGCGGCCGCGCCGCTATAAAGTGGGGTGGTGCGCCGGGACTCCCGGCGTGGAATCATCCCGAACAGGAAACGGAGCGGTCAGTGGAGAAGGCTGAATACATCTGGCAGAGCGGAGAGTTCGTCCCCTGGGACGAGGCGCGCGTCCATGTATTGAGCCACGGCCTTCACTACGGGACCGGCGTATTCGAGGGGATTCGCTGTTACGACGGCGAGCAGGGCCCGGCCATCTTCCGTCACGCGGACCACCTGCGGCGACTGGAGGAGTCGGCCAGGATGTACTGCCTCGAGCTGCCCTACTCGGTTGACGAGATCGGCGAGGCCACCCGCGAGTTGATCCGTCGCAACGGCCTGCGGGACTGCTACATCCGTCCGTTGGCCTTCCGCGGGTACGGGGAGATGGGCCTTTTCGCGAAGTCGGCCCCGGTCGAGGTGATCATCGCGGTCTGGCCGTGGGGCGCCTACCTGGGTGACGACGGGAAGAAGCACGGGATCAGGGCCAAGGTCTCTTCCTGGCGACGGATTTCGCCGGCCAGCTCCATACCGCACGCGAAGGCTTCCGGACAGTACCTCAACTCGATTCTGGCCAAGACCGAATCGGCCAACGCCGGCTACGAGGAGGCGATCCTGCTCGACGAGCGTGGCTTCGTCTGCGAGGGCTCGGGCGAGAACATCTTCGTGGTCAAGGACGGCAGGGTCTCGACGCCTCCGCAGGTTGCGGCGATCCTCGACGGGATCACCCGCAAGTCGGTGATCCAGATCCTGCGAGACAGCGGGATCGAACTGGTCGAGCGCGATCTCGCCCGCTCCGAGTTGTACACCGCAGACGAGGTCTTCCTCTGCGGCACCGCGGCTGAAGTGGTCCCGGTGCGGGAGATCGACGACCACCCGATCGGCGAGCCCGGTGAGGTCTCAAAGCTGGCACAGAGCCGCTTCGAAGAAGCGATCTACGGCCGGGCCCCCGAGTATTCGGAATGGCTCGACCTGGTCGGTGAACCGAGCCCCGTGACCGAACCCAGTACAGTTTCCAGCTGATGCTTCACTTCACTCAGGAGATCCGTCGTCTGTCCCGAATTATGGGTGCTGCGGGCTGACAGCCCGCGGCAGCGTGGCTCTGGCCGCGTCCGGCTCCGCCGCCTCCCACGCGGAAGCGGCAGTTGATCTTCTGAAAGGACCGCATTGATGGAACAGGTGAAGCTTTACGACACGACCTTGAGGGACGGCATGCAGGGACCTGGCATGTCGCTTTCGGCCGCCGAGAAGGTGAGGGTGGTACACGCCCTGGACCGCCTCGGGGTGCAGTTGATCGAAGCCGGCTTCCCGGCTTCGAACCCGAAGGAGGCCGAACTGTTCGAGTTGCTGGCCGACGAGCAGCTGGAGCAGGCCGAGATCTGCGCATTCGGCATGACCCGGCGGCGCGGGGTGGAGGCCGACCGGGATGACGCGCTGCGCATCCTGGCCGCGACCTTCGCGCCGGTCGTGACCCTGGTCGGGAAGACCTGGTCGCTCCATCTGGAGAAGGTGACGAAGGTCTCGCCCGAGGAGAACCTGGCGATGATCTCGGAATCGGTCGCCTACCTGAGCGGCCAGGGCAAGCGGGTGATCTACGACGCCGAACACTTCTTCGACGCCTGGCGGGCCGACCGGGACTATTCGCTCGAATGCCTCCACGCTGCGGCCGGGGCCGGCGCGGTCAACCTGAGCCTCTGCGACACCAACGGTTCGAGCCTTCCCGACCAGGTCGGCGAAGCGGTGCGCGAGGTGCGCGCCGAGTTCGGTGAAGGGGTGGAGCTGGGAATCCACTGCCACAACGACGCCGAATGCGGGGTCGCGAACTCGCTGGCCGCGGTGCGCGAAGGGGCCCGCCTCGCGCAGGGCACGATCAACGGCTACGGTGAGCGCTGCGGCAACGCCAACCTGGTTTCGATCCTGCCGGCGCTGGAACTGAAGATGGGCTACCGGGTGGTGGGCAGGGAGCGACTCACCGAACTCTCGGCGACCTCGCACTACGTGGCCGAGTTGCTGAACGTGCCGCTCGATTCCGACCAGGCCTACGTCGGTCGCAACGCGTTCGCCCACAAGGGCGGCATGCATGTGGCCGGGATCGAGGCCGACGCCCGGACTTTCGAGCACCTCGAGCCGTCGAGCATCGGCAACGACCGCAGCGTGCTGCCGTCCGAGTTGTCCGGCAAGGCGACCGTGCTGGCCCGGTCCCGGGAGATCGGCCTCGACCTGGACGATGCCGCGGCGCGGCAGGTGGTGGACGAGCTCAAGGCCCGCGAGCACGAGGGCTACCACTACGAGGCCGCCGAAGCCTCGTTCGACCTGCTGCTCAGGCGGCAGGCCGGTCGATACGAGCCGCTGTTCAGGCTGGAGTCGTTCCGGGTGATAACCGAGATGCGTGAGGACGGCCAGGTGGTGACCGAGGCCACGCTGAAGATCTGGGTTCAGGGTGAGCGCTACGTCTGTGTGGCCGAGGGAAACGGTCCGGTGAACGCACTCGACCAGGCCCTACGCTCGGCGATCACCAAGCACTATCCCCACCTGGCCGATATTGAACTGACCGGTTACCGGGTGCGGATCCTCGATTCCGACCACGGCACCGGCGCAGGCACGCGGGTACTGCTCGATTCGTCCGACGGGGAGGACTCCTGGGGCTCGATCGGCGTGTCGGAGAACATCATCGAGGCCTCCTGGGAGGCCCTGGTCGATTCGCTGGAATACGCGTTCCCGAATCCGGGCAACCCCAACGGCGACGGTGACGGGGCCGGACTGGGGCCGGACGGTGGCTGACCCTCCGCTGCCTTTGGCGAAACCCGAGGTCGGACCGGAAGAGGAGCGACTGGTGGTCGAAGTGCTCCGCTCAGGACAGCTGTCGCTCGGTCCGATGCTGGAACGCTTCGAACGTGAATTCGCCGGCTGGCTCGGAGTCGACGATGCGATTGCGACCAGCAGCGGCACCGCCGCGCTCCATCTGGGGGTGAGGGCGCTCGGTTGGGGACGGGGCGACGAGGTGATCCTGACCCCGTTCACCTTCGTCGCCAGCGCCAACTGCCTTCTCTACGAGGGAGTCCGGCCGGTATTCGCCGACATCGACCCCGAGACTCTCAATCTCGATCCCGACACCGCGGCCGCCGCGGTCAGCGACCGCACGGTCGGGCTGCTTCCGGTCGACATCTTCGGCTACCCGTCGGAGATGGACCGGTTCGAACGGCTGGCGGCCGACCGCTCCCTGGGCCTGCTCGAAGACTCGTGCCAGGCGCTCGGCGCGGTCGACCGGCAGGGCCGGAAGGTGGGCAGCCGTGGCAACCCGGCCACCTTTGGCTTTTACGCGAACAAGCAGATGACCACCGGCGAAGGCGGCATGCTGATCCCGGCGAGCGCGGGGATGGCTGCCCGGGTGCGGTCGGAACGCAACCAGGGGCGTGCGGTCGACATGGCCTGGCTCGACCACGACCGGCTCGGATTCAACTACCGACTCTCGGACCTGGCCGCCGCGGTCGGAGTCGCCCAGGTGGCCCGGCTCGACTCGATCCTGGCCCGGCGTGAACGGGCTGCCCTCCAGTACCGCGAACTCCTGGGCGGGATAGCGGGACTCGGTCTTCCGCACGAGGCCGAGGCCCCGGCCCGGCGCAGCTGGTTCGTGTATCCGGTCAGGTTGCCGGTCGGGGCCGACCGCGCCGCGGTGATCGCGGCGCTGGGCGAAGCCGGGGTGCCGGCCAAGGCCTACCTGCCGGCGATCCATCTGTTTCCCCACCTGCGTGAGCTCGGCTACCGTGAGGGCCAGTTCCCGGTGGCAGAGGACATCGCGGCCCGGTCGATGGCGCTTCCCTTCTACGGCGGCATGACCGAGCCCGAGGCCGAGCGGGTGGCGACCGCTCTCGACACGGCGCTGAAGGGATAATCATCGCCGTGTCCCGATTTCGAGAAGAGCCGGACCCGCGTTTCTGGCGGTTGAACCGGTCGATCTCATTCGACCGCCACCTGGCCCCGTACGACATCGCCCAGTCGCGGGCCCACGCCCGCGCGCTCCGCCGGATCGAGGTGCTGACCGACGCGGAACTGGACGATCTGGATCGGGCATTGTCCGAAGCCGGGGAAGAACTGGAGGACGGCAGCTTCGAGTTCTCGCCCGCCGACGAGGACATCCACATGGCGATCGAGCGCCGTCTGGGGGAGCTGGCCGGAGAGGTCGCCGGGAAGCTCCACACCGGCCGTTCGCGCAACGACCAGGTGGCGACCGACGTATGCATGGCGGTGATCGACCACTCGCGCAGGTCTCGCGCACTGATCGGCGACGTTATGGCCGGGCTGCTCGACCTGGCCCGGGCCCACGCCGACTGGGCGATGCCGGGGTACACCCATCTCCAGCGAGCACAGCCGGTCTACCTCGGCCACCACCTGATGGCCTGGTTCTGGATGCTCTCGAGGGATGCCGACCGCTTCGGGGCAGCCAGGAAAGCGGCGGCGGTGATGCCGCTCGGATCGGGGGCGCTGGCCGGCGTCAACTGGGAAATCGATCGCCACCGAGTGGCCGACGAACTCGGATTCGAGGCGGTCACCCCGAACTCGCTCGATGCCACCTCCAACCGGGACTTCGTTCTGGACTACCTCGCCGCGGCCTCGATCTGCGGCACCCACCTCTCCCGAATCGGGTCGGAGCTGGTCATCTGGTCGAGTACGGAGTTCGGCTTCTGCAGGGTTTCCGAGCCATTCAGTTCGGGGTCAAGCATCATGCCCCAGAAGCAGAATCCCGACTCGGCCGAGCTGCTCAGGGCAAAGGCGCCGCGTCTGGTGGGAGACCTGACCACGGTCCTCGGGGTCATGCACGCCCTGCCGCTCACCTACGGCAAAGACATGCAGGAAGACAAGGAGCCGTTCTTCGACGCGGTCGAGACGATCGAGGCCTCACTCGAGATGACCGCCGGCATACTCGAGGCGATCGAGTTCGACCGCGATCGACTGCTCGAGGCCTCCGGTGACGAAATGCTGGCCGCCACCGAGGTCGCCGACCTGCTGGTCCGCCGCGGGGTGCCCTTCCGCCGGGCCCACGGCATCGTCGGAGACCTCGTCCGGCAGTGCGTGTCGGAGAACCGGGGGCTCTCCGAGTTGACCAGGGAAGAAATCTCGAGTCGTTCGGACCAGCTCGACGACGAGTACTACGAAGTGCTCAGCCAGAGCAGCTGGCTCGAGTCGAAGCGAAGCGAGG
>JAGQUV010000107.1 GCA_020438295.1 Solirubrobacterales bacterium | reverse complement strand
GAGGCCCAGGCCGAGGCCAGGGTGCTTATGCTGTCGGCCAACAACATCCTCTCGCCCGCGCACGGGGCGCCGCTGGCGACCCCGACCCAGGACATGGTGCTCGGCCTGTACTACCTGACCTACGCCGAGGACGACGTGACCGAGCTGGACCCGGCCGAGCTGGACAAGGCGCCGCACCCGTTCCGGACCGCGCAGGAGGCCGAGCTGGCCTACGAGCGCGGCCTGGTCAAGCTGCAGGACTACGCCGAGTACCGCCAGGCCGGCCAGGAGCACTTCCTGACCACGGTCGGCCGGATCATCTTCAACGACCGGATCCAGCGCGGCCTGAGGGAGGCGCTGGGCGACGACTTCGACCCGTCCGGGTACGAGTTCGTCAACCGGCCGCTGAAGAAGCGCGACATCAACGACATGGTCGGCGGGCTGGTCGACGAGTACGGCGCGCCGGCGATGTCGCAGGTGCTCGATGCGTTCAAGGACCTCGGCTTCCACTACGCCTCGCTGGCCGGCATCACGGTCTCCAAGAACAACGTGGTGCCGCCGCCCGAGAAGGAAGAGATCATCGAGCGGATCGACGCCCAGACGGCGCAGATCCAGACCGAGTTCGACGAGGGCTGGCACACCGCCGAGGAGCGGCACCGCCAGGTCACCGACAAGTGGAACGAGGCCACCGAGCAGGTCGGGCAGGCGATGGAGGAGAACCTCCACCAGCTCAACCCGATCTTCATGATGGCCAACTCCGGTGCCCGCGGCTCGTTCAAGCAGATCCGCCAGCTGGCCGGCATGCGAGGCCTGATGGCGAATCCGAAGGGCGAGATCATCGAGCGCCCGATCAAGTCCAACTTCATCGAGGGCCTGTCGGTCGGCGAGTACTTCATCTCGACCCACGGCGCCCGCAAGGGCCTGGCCGACACGGCGCTCCGCACCGCCGACTCGGGCTACCTGACCCGGCGCCTGGTCGATGTCGCGCAGGACGTGATCGTGCGCACCGAGGACTGCAAGACCAAGGAGTTCATCGAGATGCCGATTCTCGATGTGGCCGGCGAGGTCAACGCGAACCTGCTCGGCCGCCTGGCCGCGAAGAAGTTCGAGACCAAGCGCGGACGCCAGCTCTTGAAGCGCAACCAGCTGATCACCCAGGAGGAGCTGGACGACATCGCGACGGCCTACGAGGGCGACGAGCAGGCGACCGTTCCGGTCCGCTCGGCGTTCAAGTGCGAGGCCGAGCGCGGGGTCTGCCGCTCCTGTTACGGGGTCTCACCGGCGACCGGCTCGATGGTCCAGATCGGCGACTCGATCGGCACGATCGCGGCCCAGTCGATCGGTGAGCCGGGAACCCAGCTGACCATGCGCACCTTCCACACCGGCGGCGTCGCCGGGCAGGACATCACCCAGGGTCTGCCCAGGGTGGTCGAGCTGTTCGAGGCCCGCAAGCCGAAGGGCCTGGCCCAGATGTCGGAGGTGGCCGGCAAGGTCTCGGTCGAGCAGTCCGAGAAGTCGGCGACCGTGACCGTCCTCGAGTCGAACGGCGAGGAGACCTCGTACAGCTTCCCGCCGCGCACCCGCCTGCTGGTCGAAAAGGGCGACAAGGTCGAGGTCGGGGACCAGCTCAACGAGGGTTCGCTGTACCCGGCCGACGTGCTGGCGATTCGCGGCAGGACCGCGATCGAGCAGTACCTGGTGGCCGAGGTCCAGAAGGTCTACACCGCCCAGGGCGTGGAGATCAACGACAAGCACATCGAGATCATCGTGCGGCAGATGCTGCGCAAGGTCGAGATCGAGACCAAGGGGTCGACCGACCTGCTGCCGGGCCAGCTCGAGGACATCCACGAGCTGCGGCAGATCAACAAGCAGATCAAGGCCGACGGCGGCACCCCGGCCAAGGCGACCGAGAAGATCCTCGGGATCACCAAGGCCTCGCTGGCGACCAAGTCGTTCCTCTCGGCCGCCTCGTTCCAGGAGACGACCAAGGTGCTGACCGACGCGGCGCTCGAGGGCAAGCGCGACCGGCTGGTCGGGCTGAAGGAGAACGTGATCATCGGCAAGCTGATCCCGGCCGCGACCGGGCTCAAGCGGTACCGCTCGATCACGATCGAGCCGACCGAGCCGTTCACCCCGGCCGAGGAGACGGTGCTGCTGGAAGACGACGAGCTGAGCAGCCTGGTCTCGGACGGCAACGGGGCCGGCGCCGACAGCTTCGGCGAAGGCTTCGCCCAGGAGCTCGAGGGCATCAGCAAGGAGATCGACGG
>JAGQUV010000106.1 GCA_020438295.1 Solirubrobacterales bacterium | reverse complement strand
AGCTTGGTAGCGCATTCGACTGGGGGTCGAAAGGTCGCTGGTTCAAATCCAGTCGCCCCGATTTCGACCACGGCGGCGGATCCGGGTTCAGCCGAGGTCGTGACGTAGGGTGTGCTCGATGCCTTGGGCCCAGCTCAGGCTAACCGTCACCCTCACCCTTACTGCGGGTCTGGCGACGCTCGGGTACGCGTCGCCGGTTGCCGCCTCGGACCGGGTCGAGCTGCGGGGGTCGGTCCCCGCCTATGCCGATCCGGACGCCGAGGCCGGACAGGTGCCCGAGAGCCGGTCGCTCAGCTTCCATGTGGTGCTCGGACTCCGCGATCGGGACGGGGCCAGAGCCCTGGCGAAGCGGGTGTCGGATCCACGCAGCGACTCCTATCGCGAGTTCGTCTCCGCGGCCGAGTTCCGTCGGCGGTTCTCGTGGCGGCGGCAGCAGATCAGGCCGGTGGCGCGCTGGCTGCGGAAGTACGGGATGGAGGTGGGGGATCCGACCCCGAACGGGGTGCTGCTACCGGCTAAGGGGACGGCGGCCGAGTTCGAGCAGGCGTTCCGGACCCAGCTCGGCCTCTATCGCGCCTTCGGGCAGGAGCTGGTGGCGGCGCGCTCGCCGCTCAGCGTCCCGCGCCGCGTCGCTCGCATGGTGCGTGGCACGATCGGGGTGCCCCGGGGCGCCTGCAAGCCCGGACCTCGTAGGTTCGCCGACCGGCGCGACCGCCGCCGACTCCGGAGGTCCGGATGCCCATCCCGGCCCTGTGCCGCTCGGCCCACTTCTCTCCCCGCAACCACCGCCTCCATACTGCTCGCGCTTCTGGGCAGCCGAGGCTGATCTTGGGCTGCCGACGGTCTCCGGGCAGATACCGTTGCTTGCGATCTGCGGCTACAACGCGAAGCAGATCCGCTCGGCCTACGGGGCGCAGAAGCTCTATCGCAATGGGGCTGACGGCTCCGGCACCGACATCGGGATCGTCACCGGCTATCTCTCTCCGACCCTGCAGTCGGACCTGGACGCGTACTCGCACGACAACGGGATCGCGCGCACCCGGCTGCGGATCGACCGGCCTCAGGGTTACACGCCGGCCGATCCCAGCGAGGTCTGGAACTTCTATCTCGAGCAGACGCTCGACACCCAGGTCTCTCACGGGATGGCCCCAGGAGCGCGGATCCATTACGAGGGTCCCGACGGAATCAACATCGACAAGCAGATCGCGGCCGTCAGCGACCTGGTCGATCGCAACCGGGTCGAGGTGGTCTCCAACTCCTGGGGCGCGTTCGAGGTCGAAGTGTCGAAGGCCTACTACCGCGCCGGCGAGGATGTCTTCATGCAGGCAGCTGTGCAGGGGATCACGATGCTCTACGCCTCCGGGGACAACGGCGACGGCATCGACACGTTGGGGATCAGATCAGTGTGGTACCCGGCGTCCAGCCGTTGGGTGACCGCCGTCGGGGGTACGACCCTGAGCGTCGGACCGACCAATCAGCGCGTATGGGAGCAGGGCTGGGGCGAGTCTGTGACGCAGTTCAACGAGGCCACCAGTGCCTGGGATCCGGAGCCGCCCGGCACCTTCTTCGAGGGCAGCACCGGCGGCGCGAGCCGCGTCTTCCGCCAGCCGGGCTATCAGCGCGGCAAGGTCCCGAAGCGCTACTCGAGCTACTTCGGCGGTCACGCCCGCGTGGTACCCGACGTCGCCCTGATCGCAGATCCGATGAGCGGCCCCGGCTTGGTGCAGACGGCGTTCAATCCGACCACCGGGGCCGACGTCGTGGTCCGCCGCAGCATCGGCGGGACCTCAGTGGCTGCGCCCGTTTTCGCCGGAGCGGTGGCGGCGATGGCGGATCGCAATGGTGAGCGGCTCGGGTTCCTCAACCCTTCGCTGTACCGAGCTCGGGACAGGGCGATTCGACCCGTAGGCCCCGCTCGCAAACCTGCGGTCTCGGCGCAGGCCTTCTACACGAACCACCTCGACGCAAGCGACGGCTTCGAGTTCGTCCTCTTCAGCGGCGGGCAATACGGGACGCTCGAAGTTCGCAAGGGCTACGACGACGTGACGGGGCTCGGCTCGCCTTCGGCCAGAATCCTGGCCAAGGGCCTGCGGCGGATGTCCCGCTAGACCGCCGCACGAGCCGGGCCTATACCCGGTCATGTGGACCGGAGGTCGAAAGGTCGCTGGTTCAAAGTCGCCCCGATTCAAGTCGCGCGGATCCCCACTACAGGCAGCCGGTGACGACGTCGAGATCCTCAGTGTCGACGTTGTTCCCGTAGACGCTCACCGCGGCCGTACCGACGACCTGCGTGTCGTTGGAGTTGAGGCCGGCCGCCGCGGCCTGGTCCTGGAGG
>JAGQUV010000105.1 GCA_020438295.1 Solirubrobacterales bacterium | reverse complement strand
GATGTCGGCGCTCTCACTCGTCGGGTTCGACCAGGCCTACGCGATGGGCAGGGCCGGAGCGGCCGGGGCCGACCACCTGATCCTGACCAGCCAACGAGCGGACCCGGGCGACCCGCTCGACCGGCTGGTGCCGGGGCTGCTCGAAGGCGCCTGGTCGGCCGGGGCGGCGACCCCGCGGGTCGAACCGGACCGCCGGGCCGCGATCGAACTGGCCATCAGCGAGGCGCAGCCGGACGACGTGGTCCTGGTGCTCGACCGCGGCGAGATCGGCGGCGACCTGTTCGACCCGGACGGCCGTCCCCGCCCGCTCGACGACCGGGACGAGGTCCGCGCCGCGATCGAACGACTGGGCCGGTGACCGGCATGCGCATCGTCATCGGGCTCGAAGACTTCTCCTCGTTCGCCGGCACCGAGACTTACGCCCGCACGGTCGCGGCGGAGCTGCAGCGCCTGGGCCACGAAGTGATCGTCCACGCCGCCACGACCGGCCCGATCGCCGACCAGGTAAGGGAACAGGGCATCGAGGTGGTCGAGTCGGAGACGGAGCTACCGGCCACCTGCGACGCAGTGCTGTCACAGGACGCGGCCAGCGCGTTCTCGCTGGCCGGCCGCTATCCCGGCGCCCGCCGCCTGATGGTCTGCCATTCCGACTACTTCATGTCGCAGTCGCCGCCGCAGCTCCCCGGCGTGTGCGACGCGGTGATCGTCATGAACGACCGGGTCGGCCGGTTCGTCGAGAGCCTCGGATCACCGGGCGGCGGGGTCCCGGTGATCCGGATGACCCAGCCGGTCGACCTCAAGCGGTTCGGCGTGCGCGGCAAGCGGACCGGCGGCCCGCGCCGGGCGCTGATCCTCGGCAACTACCTGACCCCGGACCGCGCCTCCGATCTGGACGCAGTCTGCCGCCAGGCCGGCCTCGAGCCGGTGATCCGCGGCGCCACGACCACACCGGTGGCCAACCCTGAGCAGGTGATCGCCGACGCCGACCTGGTCATCGGGCTCGGCCGCTGCATCGTCGAGGCGATGGCCGGCCGCCGGGCCGCGTTCGTCCACGGGATCGCCGGATCGGACGGCTGGGTGACCGCCGATAGCTACGCCGCGCTGGAATCGGACGGCTTCGGCGGGACAGCCACCGATCTGGTGCACGACCGGGACCGGCTGGCCGCAGACCTGGCCGGCTGGGATCCCGAGATGGGAGCGGTCAACCGCCAGATCGCGACGGGCCGGCACGACAGCGCCGCCCACGCAGTCGAGCTGGTCGGCCATCTCTGTGGCGGCCCCACCAACAGCGCGCCCTCCCCCGAGCAGGCCGACGAGCTCGCCCGGCTGGTCAGGGCCGAGCGGCTCAGCTGGTCACGCTACGTTGAGGCGATGAACGAGGTCCGCGCCCTGCGGGACGAACTCGGACAGGCCGAAGAACTGCTGGACTCGCGCCGTTACCGGATCGGATCGCGCCTGGCCGCGCCGATCGACGCGATCCGAAACCGGCGGCGCTGACTACTTCAGCTCGGCGGTGGCGCCGGCCTCTTCCAGCTCGGACTTCAGCTTCTCGGCCTCGTCCTTCTCGATGCCTTCCTTGACCGGCTTGGGAGCCTCGTCGACCAGGGCCTTGGCCTCCTTCAGGCCGAGCCCGGTGGCGGCACGCACCACCTTGATCACCGGGACCTTCTTGTCGCCGACCTCGGTCAGCACGACATCGACGGTCGCGCCCTCTTCCTCGGCGGCCTCTCCACCGGCGTCGCCTCCACCGGCGGCCGGCGCGGCCGCGGCAACGGCGGTCGCCGAAACGCCGAACTCCTCCTCGAGCGCCTTGATGCGCTCGGAGAGCTCCAGCACCGAGATGCCCTTCAGTTCGTCAATCCATTCTTCTGTGGTCGTAGCCATCTGTTGCTCCTGTTCTTACTTGTTCAAGTGTCTTGTCTAAGAATTCCGCGAACCGGCTACTCGGCCGACTCGCCTTCATCCCCGCCGGCGTCGTCGCCCTCGGCCTCGGCCTCATCGGCCGACGCTTCCTCAGCCGTCGGCTCCTCTGCCGGGGCTTCTTCCTCGGACGCCTCGTCAGCAGACGATTCCTCGGCGGCCACCGACCCCTCAGCCGACTCCTCCGCGGTCTTTTCGGCCGGTGCTTCGGAAGCCTCTTCGGCCGGCGCCTCGGCCTCACCCGCCGCTTCTTCAGCGGGCGCCTCTTCAGCCGCCGGTGCCTCGCCGTTCACCAGGCCCTTGTCGGCAACCTGCTGAAGCTGGATCGCCAGACCGGAGATCATCGATCCCAGGCCACGGGTCAGCGTGACGATTGGGCTGGCCACGATCCCGGCCAGCTGGGCGTTCAGGGCGTC
>JAGQUV010000104.1 GCA_020438295.1 Solirubrobacterales bacterium | reverse complement strand
TGAAATACAGGTGGGTGCCTACCTCCCATCCCGCAGGGGACAGGGAGAGATCGGCTCCCGTGCCATTGATGTTGGGTCAAATTATGAGACGGCTAACGCACAGGTTCGAGCCTCGAAAACAACCTACCACTCCGGCCGACACCGGTGGTGAGATCGGCCCGGACCGGTTGCGGAGGTGACGCGGCTCGGTGCGCAGGCCGTTGCGGCCCGGACGCGCTCAGTCGAGGTCCAGGCCTGACAGCAGCTCCTCGGCCTCGGACCAGTTGCCCGGCGGTACCTCGAGGTTGATGTCGCCGCGCTTGAACCGGTCGAGCTCCCAGTCGGAGGTCAGCACGGCCTCCTGACCGGCGTCGCGCAGGGCCTGAAGGAACGCGGTCGCGGTCGCCAGGTCCGCGTATTCGCGCACCACCACCCAGTCGTCGAAGCGCGGGTCGTTGATGTAGATCCGGTCGGATCCGTCCCCGATCCGTGAAACCCGGTCCCTGATCCGGTCGAAAAGGCTCATCCCCGGGTCCGGTGGTACCGATTCATCCCGACCCCGGTTTGGCCGGCTTTCTCAGCGCGATCCCGGTCTCGCGCAACTGGGTCTCGTCGACCGAAGCCGGCGCCCCGGTCAGCGGGTCGGCCCCGGAAGCGGTCTTGGGGAACGCGATCACGTCACGGATCGATTCCGCACCGGCCAGCAGCGCGGCGAAGCGGTCGACCCCGTAGGCGATGCCGCCATGGGGCGGAGCCCCGTAGCGAAGCGCGTCGAGCAGGAACCCGAACTCGGTCTGGGCCTCCTGCTCCGTGATCCCGAGGACCCTGAAGACGTCCCACTGGACGTCCGGGCGGTTGATACGGATCGAGCCACCCCCCAGCTCGACCCCGTTCCAGACCAGGTCGTAGGCCTGCGCCCGGGCATCGCCCGGGTTGTCGGGGTCCAGCTCGCCCGCCGGGGCGGTGAACGGATGATGCAGGGCCTTCCAGCCGTCCTCTTCTTCATCCCATTCGAACAGCGGCCAGTCGACGATCCAGGTCAATTGGTTGACGCCGTCCGGGATCAGGTCCCACCGCGCGGCCAGCCGGGTCCGCAGGCCGCCGAGGATCGCTGCGACCCTGGCCGGCGAGTCGGCGGCGACCAGCATCAGGTCCCCCTCCTCGGCCGCCATCGCCTCGTTCAGCGACAACTGCTCCGCGGCCGACAGGAACTTCGCGATCGGGGCCCGCCAACCGTCGCCCTCGCGAAACGCCCAGACCAGCCCCTTGGCGCCGAGCTCCTTGGCGTCGTCGATCAGGCCGTCGAGCTGGGCTCGCGACAGGTCCCGCCGGCCGAAGTTGATCCCCCTTACCGCCCCGCCGGATTCGATCACCCCGCCGAACGCCTTGAACTCGGTCCCGCGCAGGCATTCGGTCAGATCGGTTATCTCATAGCCGTAGCGCGTGTCGGGCCGGTCGGTGCCGAACCTGCCGACCGCCTCGTCGTAGCACATGCGCGGGAACGGGGCCTCGATCTCGACCCCCATCCCCGACAGCAGATGGACGATCAGGCGCTCGTTCAGGTCGATCACGTCCTCACCGTCGACGAACGACATCTCGATGTCGAGCTGGGTGAAGTCGGGCTGGCGGTCCGCCCTCAGATCCTCGTCCCTGAAACAGCGGGCTATCTGGAAGTAACGCTCGAAACCGGAAACCATCAGCAGCTGCTTGAACAGTTGTGGCGACTGTGGCAGCGCGTAGAAGGAGCTCCGGTGGAGACGGCTCGGCACCAGGAAGTCGCGGGCCCCTTCCGGGGTCGAGCGGGTCAGGATCGGGGTCTCGATCTCGAGGAAGCCCTCCCCGTCGAGAAACGACCGCATCGCGGTGGTCAAGCGGTGCCGCAGTGCGATCGCCTCGCGCATCGGTTCACGGCGGAGGTCGAGATAGCGGTACCTGAGCCGAGTCTCCTCGCCGGCCTCGCCCTGGTAGTCCTCGATCCCGAACGGCGGGGTGTCCGACTCCGCCAGCACCTCCGCGGTGTTGACGTGGACCTCGAATTCGCCGGTCGGGAGCTCCGGGTTGACCGTCTCGGGGTCGCGGTTCACCACCTTCCCGGCCACCGAGATCACGTACTCGGATCGCAGCCTGTGGCCCAGCTCGAACGAGCCACCCGCCTCGTCCGGGTTGAACACCAGCTGCACGATCCCGGTGCGGTCGCGCAGGTCGATGAAAATCAGCCCGCCGTGGTCGCGCCGCCGGTGCACCCAGCCGGCCAGACGGACCTCGTCCCCGACCCGGTCCCCGAGCACCTGGCCGGACCAGGTGTCGCGAAAACCGTTGGGGCTGAGAGACGGGACGTCGGGCATCGACGCCCAGTCT
>JAGQUV010000103.1 GCA_020438295.1 Solirubrobacterales bacterium | reverse complement strand
GGGATCATCGGGCCGATGACGATCGGCGGATTCGCCTCGGCCGTCTCCGGCGTAGCGATGGGCCTCCCGAAGGTCAAGCTCGCCATTTGGATCGGCATCGGTCAGGGGATAGTCGTGATCTTGTACTCGGTCCTGCTCGATCAGGTTGTCGCGGGTTGAGCGGAGCCCGGATACCGTCTGGTCTCGTTCTGGCTACCGCTGCCGTTCGGGGCATTGGCGATCCCCCTGCATCGTCGTCTGACGATTGGAGCGGACGCTGCTCCCCGAGAAAGCCCTCGACCGCAATAGGTGTTGCCCCTCGCGATGTTGTCCATGGGGGATCCCTCGTTCCGTATTATGTTCCGTTCGGAGAGAGGCAAGTAACTCGGCTTCATCGGACGAATAGGAGAGTGGCGTGGAGAGGCGTGGGCTTTCAAACGGAGCTACCGTGGTGCTGGTCGTACTACTGGCTCTGGTCTTGGTTGGGTGCGGGATCCTGCTCGGGGCCCTCGTGATTTCGTCCGACGACGACTCCACGGCAACCGACCAGGCCGTGGATCGCCTGGTCACCGATTCGGCAGCGGACAACAAGGTTCAGCAGGCAGAACGGGCCGCAGCGACCACTGCGGCGATCTCCGACGCCGCGCTGAAGGCGTCCGAGGCCGAAAACCAGGCTACCGTCGAAACGGCTTCGGCTTGGCTTGCCTACCTCCAAGGTGTGGCCTCGCTCAATCAGGCAAACAGGCAGATCGCGCTTGCGGCAGCGCAGAAGTCCAAACAGCAACAGGTTAGGCGTCTGGTCCAGGCTCAAGCTCTGGCCCGCTCGGCGGTTCTCGGCGCCCGTGTGAATCAACGGGTTCGCAACGTCCAGGTGAAAGCGCGACTAGAGGCACTGCAAACGCGTGCGGCGGCGGTTCAGCAGGCGGCACAGCGGGTTCAGCAGAAGGTCGCCAAGGCGACGGGCAAAGCCGAACAGGCCGCCCAGCGCCAGGTGAACCGACTCAACCGGCGATTGCAGCGGGGTGCCAGGCGCCTTGAGCAGCAGCTGCGCCGCGCCCTGCGTGCCGGCGGACGGGAACTCAAACAGCAGCTTCGCGCGATCGAGCGTCAGCTGAAGACCCCGATCGCAATTCCCCAGGCGGCGGGCTAGCGACGATGAGTACCGGCCAGACTTGGAGGGTCCGATTCGGACGGAGCAGGTGGGCACCAGCGTCGGTTCTCGGGAAGCGACTGTGTCGGCCGACCTGAACTACTACATCCAGGCGATCATCGGCGTGCTGGTGATCACCGACCCGATAACCCGCGGGTTCTTCTTCAAGACCCTGACCGAAGATGAGCCCGAGCGGCGCCGAGAGTACGCATTCAAGATCGCGACCGCGGTGGCGATCATCCTCGGGATATCGGCGGTGGCCGGGAGGGAGATCCTGGATGCCCTCGGGATCAATCTCGGCGCGTTCGGTGTGGCCGGCGGCCTGGTAGTCACGTTGATGGGCTTCGAGATGTTGTTCGGCGGTGAGCCGAGTCGTGCCCAGGGAGGCGAGGAAGCGCACGAGGCGCCTGACCCGAAGAGCTTCGAGGGCCAGGTCCTGGTCCCATATGCGATGCCGTTCGTGGCGGGCCCTGGAGCTATCACCCTGGTCATCACGATCGCCTCGGGCACCTCTGATGCGTCGGGCGCAATCGCCGCCCTGGTTGCGGTTGCGATCGCGGTGATCCTGCTGCCGATCGGCCACTTGCTGATATCCCAGAAGCTCAGCCTGTCCGACAATGCGATGAAGATCGCCACGAAGATGGGCGGCCTGCTGATCGCCACGATCGGCATCCAGTTGATGCTGAGCGGTATCCAGACCTTCTTCACCGGCTGATCCGACCGCGCGGCCGATCGATTGAACCGGCGCGGGCCGGCCATGTCTAGGGGATGGAGCTAGCCGGATTCGAACCGGCGACCTCTTGGGTGCGATCCAAGCGCTCTGCCAACTGAGCTATAGCCCCGCGGCGGCGAAGGATACGGACTCTCGCCGTGCAAATGAATGATGTCGTGCCAATCGTCCGGCAAAACCGCATAGTCTTTGTGCTTAGCGTTAGCTACTGAGGCGATATGGGAATCCTCGACGAAGCAATCCGAGAACACCTGGAGCTGAAGCGCGACCACGGCGCGGAGGAATCCGAGATCAAGGGGCTTGAAGCCGAAGCCTTTGGTCCGGCCGACCGACCCGAGGCCACCGAGCCCGTGGGGGAGGCCGAGACCCAGGTCATCAGCCCCGGTTCCAGCCTGACCGCGCCGGCCGGCGAGGGCGACCAGCTCGACAAGGTGTTCGACGCGAACCGGCAGGCCGAAGGGGCCGAGCCGGCGCCGGACGCGGGGCCGGCAGACGAGGCAGCAGCGGAGGCCG
>JAGQUV010000102.1 GCA_020438295.1 Solirubrobacterales bacterium | reverse complement strand
GGTCGCCCCGGCCTCCTGCATGTGGTAGCCGGAAATCGAGATCGAGTTGAAGCGGGGCAGCTCCTTCGAGGTGTAGGCGATGATGTCGGAGACGATCCGCATCGAGGGCTTGGGCGGGTAGATGTAGGTGTTCCGCACCATGAACTCTTTGAGGATGTCGTTCTGGATCGTGCCGGTCATCCGGTCGTGCGGCACGCCCTGTTCCTCGCCGGCGACGATGAACAGCGAGAGCACCGGCAGCACGGCGCCGTTCATGGTCATCGAGACGCTCATCTCCTCCAGCGGGATGCCGTCGAACAGGGTCCGCATGTCGTAGATCGAGTCGATCGCGACCCCGGCCATGCCGACGTCGCCGGCCACCCGCGGGTGGTCCGAGTCGTAGCCGCGGTGCGTGGCCAGGTCGAACGCGATCGAGAGGCCCTTCTGGCCGGCGGCCAGGTTGCGGCGGTAGAACGCGTTCGACTCCTCGGCGGTCGAGTAGCCGGCGTACTGGCGGATCGTCCAGGGCCGGTTGACGTACATGTTCGGGTACGGGCCCCGCAGGTACGGAGGAAAGCCGGGCTTGGTGTCGAGGAAGTCGAGCCCTTCGAGCGCCTGCGAGGTGTAGGCCGGATCGAGTTCGATCCCTTCCGGGGTCTCCCAGCGGACCGGATCGGCCTCGAGCCCAGGCTCGGAGCGGGCCGCCTCGGCCGCCTGCCCGAGGATCCGCTCGAGCCGTTCGGGGTCGGCCGGGGCGGTCTCGACCCCGCCCAGCTCGACTTGCGAGAAGTCGGGTATCCGCGGGGCGCTCATCGGTCGCCCGCTCTCGTCGCGGTCGAGTCGCCCCCGGCCACTCCCGCGGCCTCCGGCTGCACCTCGACCCCCAGCCGGCCGAGCGCCGCGGTCAGCACCTCGACCATGTCGACCCCGTTCTTGACGACCTCGTCGGCCCCGGCCGCCCGGTTCAGCTCGGGGGTCGAGTTGACCATGTAGACGTAGTCGGCCCCGGCCGCACGCAGCGACTCGACCAGCTCGCCGACCGCTTCCGGGGTCTCGCCCCTTCCGGCGCAGACCGCGGCCAGGCTGAAACCGCCGGCCCGGAAGACCTCGGCCTGCTCGGCCGCGCCTCCGAGTGCGCCGCTGGGGACGGTCTCGATCCCGGCCACCTCGAAAAAGCTCTTGGCCCAGTTGGCCAGGTTGACGTGTTCGGCAATCGTTCCCATGCAGGCGAGGTAGATCTGGGGCCGCTCCCCGCCGGACGCCTCGCGGGCGGCCACCGTATCGCGCAGGTGCTGGAACGGCGCCGCATCGGGACGCGGCTGAAGCGGCCGGATCGAGCCGGCCCGGCCCGGCGCTCCTTCGGCCAGCGCGGACATCATCTCGTCGATCCGGGCGCCGGCAGCGGCCAGCTCAATCGCCTGCTCGAGCTGTCCGCCCGGTCCGGCCTCGGCGATCGCGGAGAGGCCGGGGGTCTCGGGTCGCTCGGCCAAGCGGGCCCGGTCGATCCGGGCCAGCGCCTCGCGGTCGACCGGCTCGGGGGGCGAGGTGCCGTCGTCACCAAGCAACGGGAACTCGTTGACGCCGGTCATCACCCGGGTCCGGTGGATCAGCTCCTCCCGGCGCTCCCCGGCCGACTCGGCCACGACGTCGGCGATCAGGCCGGAGCGGAGCGCGGCCAGGGCGCCGCCCTCCTTCTCGATCCGGGTGAAGCGGGCCCAGGCGGCGCGGGCGACCTCGTCGGTCAGGGCCTCCGCGTACCAGGACCCGGCCGCCGGATCGGCGATCCGTCCCAGCGAGGCCTCGTCCTGCAGCACGATCTGGGTGTTGCGGGCGATCCTGCGGCCGAGGTCGGACGGCCGGCCCAGCGCACGGTCGAACGGCGTCACGCTGATCCCGTCGGCACCGCCGGTCCCGGCGGCGAACGCGGCGGTGGTGACCCGCAGCATGTTCACCCAGGGATCGATCGCCGAGATCATCCGCTCGGTCGTCTCGGCGTAGGTGGCCGAATGCCTCGCCTCCGGCTCCACCCCGCACTGCTCCAGGACCCTGGCCCAGAGCCGGCGGACCGCCCGGAACTTGGCCATCTCGAGGAACTGGTCGGTCCCGGCTGCCAGCGTGAACTCGATCTGGGCGGCCGCCGCTGCCGGCTCGAGGCCGGCGGCCAGCGCGGCCCGCAGATGCTCGACCCCGGTGGCGATGGCGATCGCCAGCTCCCAGGCGGTGCTGGCCCCCGCCTCAACGTAGATCCCGGTGCCGACCCCGAGCGCCCTGACCCCGGGCATCGCCCGGGCGGCCTCGAGCGCCATACCGGCCGCCTCGGCCAGGGCCTGCTCGGGCGCGACCGGCAGGCCGCCTTCGCGGGCCAGCGTCCCGAGCGGGTCGGCCCGGAACGAGCCCAGCGCCCGGTCGGGCGCGACCCCGGTCCGGCGCCACTGGGCG
>JAGQUV010000101.1 GCA_020438295.1 Solirubrobacterales bacterium | reverse complement strand
CGAAGTCTCCTCGCACGCGTTGGTCATGCACCGATGCGACGCGATCGACTTCGACCTGGCGGTCTTCACCAACCTGACCCAGGACCACCTCGATTTCCACGCCGACATGGACGACTATTTCGCGGCAAAGCGACTCCTGTTCGAGGCCCAACCGGGGTCCTCGGTGGTCAATATCGACGACCCATACGGCCGGCGGCTCGCCGTCGAGTTTGAGGTCTTCACCTTTTCGGCCAATGGTGCCGCCGCCGATTACAGCGCGACCGAGGTCAAGTTCGACGCCTCGGGGGCCGACTTCCTGGTCGAGTCCGAGCACGGTGATCTGGTGGTCCACACACGACTTCCCGGCAGGTTCAACGTGGCCAACGCGATCGCCGCGCTGGCCGGGGCGATCACGCTCGGGGTGGAGCCGGACGAAGCTGTGGTCGCACTGGCCGATGCCGGCCGGGTCCCGGGCCGGTTCGAACCGATCGACGAGGGTCAGGACTTCACGGTCCTGGTCGACTACGCCCACACCCCGGATTCGGTCGAGAACGCGCTGAGGGCGGCCCGGGACCTGACCGAGGGCCGGCTGATCGCGATCGTCGGTGCCGGTGGCGACCGTGATCGGGCCAAGCGACCGCTGATGGGGCGGGCCGGCGCAGAGCTCGCCGATCTGACCATCGTCACCTCCGACAACCCGCGGTCCGAAGACCCGGCCGAGATCATCAACGACGTGCTCGAGGGAATCGCCGAACGCCAGGAGGTAGAGGTCGAGCCCGACCGCTCGGCGGCGATCGCCCGGGCGGTGGAGGTGGCCGCCCCGGGCGACACGGTCGTGATCGCCGGAAAGGGCCACGAGCAGGGCCAGGAGTTCGAGAACGGGCGCAAGATCCCGTTCGACGACCGTGAGGTGGCCCGGACTCACCTGCGCCGAGTGGGTGGCAGATCGGGGTGACCGGGTTGGATCCGCAAGAGATGGCCCGGGCGATGGGCGCGACGATCGCCTTCCGGGGTGGCGGTGGGGAGCCGGGCCGGGCCGAGATCGACTCGCGCGACGTGAACGGTGGTGAGCTGTTCTTCGGGCTGGCCGGAGAGCGCGACGACGGAGGAGCGTTTGCGGCAAACGCGATCGAAGCCGGTGCCTGGGGGGTGGTCGTCACGCCGGACCGGGCCGGGCGCCTCGGCGCCGAGGACGGTCCCGCCTGGGTTTTCGGCGCCGTCGACCCACTCGCGGCCCTGCAACGGTTGGCGGGATTCTGGCGCCGACAGCTCGAAGCGACCGTCATAGGAATAACCGGCTCGGTCGGCAAGACATCGGTCAAAGACATGACCCGGGCGATGCTGCCGGGCCGGGTCCACGCCTCGGAACAGAACCTGAACACGGAGATCGGTTTGCCGCTGACGGTTCTGGCCGCTCCGGTCGATACCGAGTACCTGGTGCTCGAGATGGCGATGAGGGGCCCGGGCCAGATTGCCGAGCTGGCGGCGATCGCCGAGCCCGACGTCGGCGTGATCACCAACGTCGGGCCGGTCCATGTGGAGCTGCTCGGATCGGTAGAGGCGGTTGCGGCGGCCAAGGCCGAGCTGATCGAAGGGCTGGGGGCGGGCGGCACCGTTGTCGCACCGGCCGAGGCCGGGCCGCTCGAGCCGCACCTGGCGTCGCTACCGAACGTGGTTCGGTACGGAGATGGGGGAGACGTCACGGTCCTACAGAGCGAGGTCGACGAGGCCGGGACCACCGCGACCGTGCTCACTCCCGACGGCAGCCAGGAATTCTCGTTCCCTTTCTTCGAGGCCCACAACCTTGCCAACGCCCAGGCCTCGATCGCCGCCGGGCTGGCCGCCGGGGCGACCGTCCGGCAGCTTGCCGAGCGGGCCGGGGACATCAGCTTCTCCAGCCTGCGCGGGGAAAGGATAGATCTCGGTAGTCGCGGTCTGGTGATCAACGACTGCTACAACGCCAACCCGATTTCGATGCGGGCGGCGCTTGAGCATCTGGCCGGCCTGGACGGTCGCCGGATCGCGGTCCTGGGGACGATGGCCGAACTAGGTCCCGACCAGGACCGTTTCCACACGGAAATCGGCGATCTGGCCCGCGAGCTGGGAATCGACACCGTGGTCGGCGTAGGCCCGGTCGCAGGCGGCTACCGACCGGACCACTGGGTGGCGGACACGACCGAAGCGGCGCAGGTGGTGGAGCCGCTGTTGGGTCCCGATGCGAAAGTACTGGTCAAGGGATCGAGGTCGGCCGGCCTCGAAGATGTGAGCGAGCGGCTGGCCGGGCAGAAACCTGGCGCCCCGGCGACCTCCGGCCGGGATACGGTGGTCTGATGGGAGAGATCGTAATCGGCGCACTCGCCTCGATGTTGATCTGCCTGTTCCTCTCGCCGCGGTTCATCGAGTTCCTCAGAAACCGCGAGTTCGGCCAGCACATCCGCGAGGAGGGGCCGGAGGGACACCAGACCAAGGCGGGCACGCCGACGATGGGCGGTTTGATCATCTTCACCGCGATATCCGTCCCCTTCCTGGTCCTGTCCGACCACGGGGTCGCCTC
>JAGQUV010000100.1 GCA_020438295.1 Solirubrobacterales bacterium | reverse complement strand
CGGACCGCACTCGCCGGTCGAGCCGGTCTACCCGGCCTGCAGCCAGAACCCCCGGGAGAGGAAGGTCACGCTGGGAACCTCGGTCGGGTGGTCCGACATATACCCGTCGAGCTATGACGACCAGTGGATCGACGTGACCGGCCTGAACGGATGCTTCGCCTACGTCCTCCGCCTGGACCCGGTCAACCTGTTCCACGAAACGGACCGCAAGAACAACGTGTCGCAGCGGATCGTCCGGCTGCCGTGGCGACCGGAGCACAACAAGCGCTGCCCCCGTAGATGACCCCGGCCACCGGCGGCGTCAGTGGCCGAGCGCGGCGATCAGGTCGCCCCGGGACATCCCGCCTTCCCGCAGGACCGACCAGGCACCGGTCTCGTCGAGCTCGGTCAGGTCGACCACGGTCGAGGGAAGCCCGGTCAGCCGGCCGCCGTCGATCGCCAGGTCGACCCGCTCGCGGATCTCCGGGACGACCCCGGTGAACGTGGCCGGGGCCGGCTCGCCGCTCAGGTTGGCGCTGGTCTGGAAGATCGGGCAACGGGCCCCGGTGAGCGGGCCTTCGATCACCCGGATGCCGAGCCGTGACCGGTCCTCGCGGCAGGCCAGCGGGTAGCGGTGCCTGGGGTTGGGCACGACCAGCGTGACCGGGCCGGGCAGAAGCTGCCCCACCGCTTCCCCCACCTTCTGGCCGAGGTCCCGGATCAGCTCACGCATCGCCATCGGCGAGAAATACATGACCGCCGACGGCTTGCCGTCGTCGCGCCCCTTCAGCTGGTGAATCCGGTCGACCGCCCGCTCGTTCAGTGGATCGCAGGCCAGCCCGTACAGCCCGTCGGCCGGGAACAGCGCCACGCCGCCCTTGCTGATGCAGCTCTCCAGGGCCTGGCGGGCAGCGTCCCCGCCACTGATGTTCGTGGCAACGGTCTTCACGGTTGGATCATCTCAGCCGGGCGGGTCGGGCGAGCCGACAGCCCGTTGCGCCAGCCCGACCACGACCCGTCCGATCCCGGCCAGGTCGTCCCTGATCGCTACCCGGGGAAAGCCTGCTTCACGCACCAGCCCGGCGACGCGGTCCCCCTGGCCGAAGCCGACTTCGAGGCCGATCGCGTCGGCCCGGAGCGCGGTCCCGGAGATCTGCCCGAGCACCGATTCGAACGCCTCGTAGCCGGTGGGCCCGGCGAAGACGGCTGAACGGGGTTCCCATTCGGCTATCTCGGGCGCGAGCCGCTCGCGGTCGGCGACGTACGGGAGGTTGGCCAGGATCAGGTCGAACTCGCCGGCCGGCACCGTACCCTCGAGCAGCTCGACCCGGTCCGACAGGCCCAGCCGGCCGGCGTTCTCCGCGGCCAGCTTCAGCGCCTCCACGGAGGTGTCGGTCGCGGTGATCCGGCACCCGGGCAGCTCGTCGGCCACCGCCAGCGAGACGGCCCCGGAGCCGACCCCGACCTCGAGCAGGGTCGAAGGGTTGCGTTCGACCGCGAGCTCGACCAGCTGCTCGGTCTCGGGTCGCGGGATCAGCGCCCTGCCGTCGACCGCGAGCTCGATCCGGCGGAACCCCTTGCGACCCAGGATGTAGGCCACCGGCTCCCTGCTCAACCGCCGGCGGACCGCTTCCGAGAAAGCCCTCGAGTCGGCCGGCGGGAGCTTCGCCCCGGGATCGGCGATCAGGGCCGCCCGGTCCAGGCCCGAGATCCCGGACAGGAGGACCTCCGCGTCGAGCCTGGGGGTCTCGATCCCGGCGGCCTCGAACGCCCCGACCGCCGCGGCGAGCGCATCGCCTATCGGGGCGCCGTCGGTTCCGGTCATGGCACTCCGTCCGATCGGGTCATCCGGAACCACCCGGGGTCGCACCCACTTTGCTCAGGCCGCCGAGGCTTCGAGGCGGCGTCGCTTCTCCTCGCCGGCCAGCGCCTCGGTGAACTCGCCGAGATTCCCATCGAGCACGCGGTCCAGGTCGTGTGAGGTGAGCTTGATCCGGTGGTCGGTGACCCGGCCCTGGGGGTAGTTGTAGGTCCGGATCTTCTCGGAACGCTCGCCGGTCCCCACCTGGGCCTTCCGTTCGGAAGCGATCGCGGCCTGCTGCTCGGCCACCTGGCGCTCGAACAGCCGGGCCCTGAGGACCCGCATCGCCTTCTCCCGGTTCTGCAGCTGGGACTTCTCATCCTGCATCGAGACCACTATGCCGGTCGGCCCGTGGGTGATCCGCACCGCCGAGTCGGTCGTGTTGACCGACTGGCCGCCCGGCCCGGACGAGCGGTAGACGTCGATCTGGAGGTCGTTTGGGTCGATCTCGACCTCGACCTCCTCGGCCTCCGGCAGCACCGCCACGGTCGCGGTCGAGGTGTGGATCCTGCCCTGGGACTCGGTCTCCGGCACCCGCTGCACCCGGTGGGTGCCGCCTTCGTACTTGTAGACCGAGTAGGCCGCCTCGCCCCGGACCTCGAAGGTCACCTCCTTGAAGCCGCCGTGCTCGGCCGCCGACTGCGAGAGCACCGCGGTCGAGAACCCGAGCTCGGCGGCGTACCGGGTAAGCATCTTGTAGAGGTCGCCGGCGAACAGCGCCGCCTCGTCTCCCCCGGTTCCGGCGCGGATCTCGACGATCACGTTCTTCTCGTCGTTCGGGTCGCGCTCGACCATGGCCAGCCGGATCTCCTCCTCCAGCTCGGCGATCCGGCCCGGCGCGGTCTCGACCACCCGTTCGAGCTCTTCGTCGCCGCCGGCCTCTTCCAGCAGCTCGCGCGCGCCTTCGAGATCGTCGCACAGGGTCCG
>JAGQUV010000099.1 GCA_020438295.1 Solirubrobacterales bacterium | reverse complement strand
CCAGCAGGCGATCGCCGCCCACCGGAGGCTCGACATCCTGGTCAACAACGCCGGCATGACCCAGATCGGGACCGACGAGCCCGACCGCCCGTTCAGCGCGCTCGGCCCCGACGACTGGCGGGCCGGTATCGCCCGCAACCTCGACCTGGCCGCCTACGTCACCCGCGCCGCCCTGGCCGAGATCACCCGTTCCGACGGCGGCCGGATAATCTTCGTAACCTCGGTCACCGGACCGCTGGTCAGCTTTCCCGGCACCCCCGTCTACAGCGCCGCCAAGGCCGGCCTGGACGGCCTGATGCGCGCCCTGGCGATCGAGCTGGGCGAGGTCGGGACCACGGTCAACTCGGTCAACCCCGGCTGGATCGAGACCGGCAGCTCCCCGCCGGAGGAGATCGAGGCCGGTCGCCACACCCCGGTCGGCCGCCCGGGCACGCCGGACGAGGTGGCCGCCGCGGTGCTGATGCTGGCCGCCCCCGAGGCCTCGTACATAACCGGCCAGACCCTGGTGGTCGACGGCGGCAACGTGATCCAGGACATGAAGGGCCCCTGACCGCCCGGCCCGGCCCCGTGCGCCGCGGTCCTGTCCGGCGATCCCGCGATCCCCGCTCGGGTAGGTTGACACCATGTCGATAGAACCGACCCCGATCGACGCCGAGCTCGCCCGCTACGTCCGCGACCACGCCTGGGGCAGGGACGAGGCGTTGCTCGAGGTGGAACGGCAGACCGCCGCGATGGGCGATCTGGTCGCGCTTCAGACCGCACCCGAGCAGGCCGCCCTGCTCGAGCTGCTGGCCCGGCTGGCCGGGGCGAGGCGGGCGATCGAGATCGGCACGTTCACCGGCTACGGGGCGATCCGCATCGCCCGCGGACTGGCCGAAGGCGGGACGCTGCTCTGCTGCGAACTCGACCCCGAGCGGGCGGCCATGGCGAGGGAGAACCTCGGCGCCGCCGGGGTCGGTGACCGGGTCGAGATCGAGGTCGGCCCGGCGATCGAGACGATCAGGGCGCTGCCGGCCGAGCCGTTCTTCGACTTCGGCTACCTCGACGCCGAGAAGACCGGCTACCCGGACTACTACGAGGAGCTGCTGCCGCGGTTCAACCCGGGCGGCCTGCTCGCGATAGACAACGTGTTCAGGGACGGCGAGGTGACCAACCCCGAGAGCGACGCGGCGCTCGCGGTGGCCGACCTGAACGACCGCATCCTCGCGGACGACAGGGTCGAGTCGGTGATGCTGGGCATGACCGACGGCCTGACTCTGGTCCGCCGCAAACAGGACTAGGCAGGGCGCCTGAGAAATAGGCAGGGAGCTGGACGACCGGGCAGGGCACCGCCCGCACCGGCCAAACGGAAAACCCCGCAGTCCCGCTCTGGTATTCATCAGTCACACCTTCTTGGCCGCTGAACGGGACGGAGCTGGATCAGATGCGCAGGATGTGGAACCGGAGAACGGACGAGCCCGAGAACGCCGCCCCGGGCGATTACGAGACCGGCAACGGCTACGAGCTCGTCGACGACGAATACGAGTTCGATGAAGACGAACTCGATGAGGCCGGTGAGCTCGGGGACCGTGACCACGAAGAACTCGAGGTCGACGACGACGGCGAGCTCGAGTACGAAGCGGAGGACGAGCTCGAATTCGAAGCACCGGCCGACGGCGAGGCCGAGAACGAAGAGCCCACCGATCGCAAGGCTGACCGCCCGAACCTCGCCAAACGGACCGTGGGCCGTTTCGCCACCAGGGCCAGGGCGCTCTGGGCCACCCTGCTGGCCCAGGCCCGTGGGGTGGAGCTGCCCGGGACCTCGGAGTCGCAGCGCCGGCTGATCGCCAGGGTGGCCCTGGTCGTCTCGGCCTGCCTGTTGGTCGGGGTCGGCGGCTACCTGATCGGCAAGGGCACCGGCGATGACCTCGACGCGGCCCGGCAGGAGGGAGAGCTTGCCGGCCGGCAGGCGGGCGCGATCCAGGGCGCGTCCGAGGGCTACCCGGCCGGGTTCAGGAAGGGCCGGGCCAGAGGCTTCAGGAAGGCCTACGTGCGCGCCTACCGCATCTACTACATCCGCGCCTACGAGCAGGCAGGTCAAGACCCACCGCCCGCCAACAAGATTGAGGTCCCCCGACCGTGAGCAGGATCCAGGCGATCAACTGGAACCGGATCACCACCTGGCGGGTCGCCGCCGGCCTGGCAATCGTTGTCGCCGCGACCGCCGGTTTCGCGCTCGGCTCGGGCACGGCCAGCGGCCGGGACGACGCCGAGTCGGCTCGCGAGGCCGCGTACGAGCAGGCCTACGACACGGCGTACGACAGCGCCCGGGAGCTCACCGCCACAAGCGGCACGACCGAGGGCACAAGGCGGGGCCGGCTGGCCGGGAAGGAGACCGGTGCCCGTGAAGGCTTCGACCTGGCCGGTGGCGAGGCCGGGGTAGCGGCCGCCCGCGACCAGGCCGAACAGGCCGCGGCCGCAGAGGCGGCCGCCGAGGCCGAGATCGCCGACCGCCGGGCCAACTGCGGCACCATCCCCGGCTCACCCAAGATCTGCCCGACCGACGCCGAACTGGCCGACTACCAGGCAGCCGTGGAAGCCGCGAAAGAGGCCCCCAAGGCGAACAAGAAGCAAGGCAAGAAGCGGAAGGCCAACAATGGCCGATAGCCGCCCACGGCCGAATCGCCCCGCACGCGCGGCGATTCTCGGCATCGCGATCCTCCTGGCCGCGATCTTCGGACTGATCATCGGCAACGCAGCGACACCGGACACCACAGACCCCGAAGCCGCC
>JAGQUV010000098.1 GCA_020438295.1 Solirubrobacterales bacterium | reverse complement strand
TCGGGGGTCAGTCCGCCGGTGGCGATCTCGATGACCTGGCTGACCAGCTCGACCCCCAGCCCCCGGGCCACCCCCTGGTAGGTCACGGTCGAGTCGGTGAAGCGGTCGCAGACCACGTGGCCGCCGGCCTCCAGCGCCGGCCGGATCACCCGGCCGACCAGGTCGGCCCGGGCCGCGCAGAACAGCATCAGCTCGGCCACCGGCTCGAGCGGGGTCTCCGGGTCGGCCAGGATCTCCCTGATCCGCTCGGCCGCCTCGGTCCCTCCCGGCTCGCGGATCCTGGTCGTGCCCGGGCCGAGCGCGTCGACCAGCAGCCCGGCCTGGGTCGTCTTGCCCGAGCCGTCGACCCCTTCGAGCGTGATGAACACGCTCCTGCCTCAGTCCTTGCGGTTCGAGGCGCCGCCGCCCGGCTTGCCGCTGCCACCCTTGCGGGAGCCCGCCTTCCTCACCCGGCGGGTACCGAGATCCGGAGGGTTGGCGATCCGGGCGGCGACGGTGGTCGCCTTCTTCGAGGACTTCTTGGCGGAAGATTTCTTGGCCGGCTTCTTGCCCGAAGCCTTCTCCTCGGCCTCCTTGGCTTCCTTCGCCTTCTTCGCGGCTTCCTGCGCGGCCAGCCTTTCGGCCTTCTTCTCGCGCATCTCGACCATGGTCGGGCAGTCATCGTTGAAGCAGAGCTTCCAGGGCCGGCCGGACCGCCCCCGGGCCTTGACCGTGACCCGCGGGGTGCGGTGGCAGACCGAGCACTCTTCCTCCAGCGGGGTCACCTCGTAGAAGTTCGGCTGGGGCATCGGGAAGGTCTGGTCGCACGAGT
Organism: Solirubrobacterales bacterium; assembly: GCA_020438295.1. Lineage (GTDB taxonomy): Bacteria > Actinomycetota > Thermoleophilia > Solirubrobacterales > 70-9 > 67-14. The sequence goes on along the minus strand of JAGQUV010000098.1, from coordinate 1,985 downwards.
CGGGGTCGTCGGGATCCCAGCCCGTGCAGCCGACGAACGACTTGCCCGACTTCTTGGCCCGGATGATCCGCAGCATGTTCGGCGAGCCGTCCTCCTTGGTCCGGCCGGCCTCCTCGCAGACCTTGCAGGGACCGAGGATCCGGTCCTTGTCCATCCCGGCCCAGATCTTCTTCGAGAGCTCCTCCTCGCCGGCCAGGATCTCGTCGAAGGTCTCGTGAAGCAGCTTGCGGCTGTCGCCGACCACCTCGTCCTTGGTCATCTCGCTGTCCACGATCTGGTCCATCTCGGCCTCGAGCTCGGAGGTCATCTTGGCGGTCGCCATGTTCGGCACGTACTGCTTGAACGCCTCGTACATCGCCATCCCGGTCTCGGTCGGCTCGGGCGGGTTGTTGCGCACGTAGCGACGGCTGTAGAGCTTCTGGATGATGTCGGCCCGGGTCGCCTTGGTGCCGAGGCCCTGCTCGTCCATCAGCTGGATCAGTTTGGCCTGGGAGAGCCGGGCCGGCGGCTGGGTCTCCTTGTCGACCATCCAGGGGCTGCCGTCGATCGGCAGGCTCTGGCCGACCTCGAGCGCCGGGATCTCGTCGTCGGCCGAGCGGGCATATGTGTAGACCGAGGCGTAGCCGGGGTCGAGCACGACCTTGCCGCGCACGAAATAGGTCTGGCTGCCGGCCTCGATGTCGGCCCGGGTCGACTCGGTCACCATCGGGGTCATGAAGGTGGCCAGAAAACGCCGCACGATCAGCTCGTAGACCCGGCGCTTGGGACCCTCCAACGCGCTCGGGTAGACCGCCTGGGTCGGGTAGATCGGGGGGTGGGCCTGGTCGGTCTTCTTGCCGCGGGTCGGGTTGAGCGGGCCGTCGAGCAGGCCGGCCGCGGCCGAGAAATCGTCGATCCTGACCAGCGAGGCGACCGTCTCCCGGAGTGGCAGCGAGTCCGGGTAGACCGTGTTGTCGGTGCGCGGGTACGAGATGAAGCCATCCATGTACAGGTCCTCGGCCAGGCTCATCGCCGACTTCGGGGTGATCCCGAGCCGGCTCGAGGCGTCCTGCTGGAAGACGTTGGTGTTGTACGGGGTGGGCGGCCTGGTCGTGTTCTTCTTCGGGGTGACCGACTTGACCGTGCCCGGGCTCCGGGTGCCGGCCAGCGCGGCCTCGGCCTCGGACTTGTCCCAGAACTTGTCGGTCTCGTGGTGGGCCTCGAACGCGGCCCCGCTGGGATGCTCGAACCTGGCGAACAGCTCCCAGAACGGCTTGGCGACGTGGGCGCGGCGCTCCAGCTCGCGCTCGGCGACCAGGCCCAGGGTCGGGCTCTGGACCCGTCCGACCGAGAGGAAGTTGGCGCCGTAGGCCTTGGCCGAGAGCGAGACGGCGCGGGTCAGGGCGGCCCCCCAGATCAGGTCGATGTCCTGGCGGGCGGCGCCGGCGTGGGCCAGCGGGTAGGAGAGGTCGTCGAGCTGGTCGAACGCGCCCTCTATCTCATCCCGGGTCAGGGCCGAGTAACGGGCCCGCTTGACGGTCGGCTCGAGCTCGGGGTTGACCGCCAGCGCCTCGTCCAGCGTCTCCAGGCCGATCAGCTCGCCCTCGCGGTCGAAGTCGGTCGCGATGACCAGGCTGGTGGCCGCCTTGGCCTGCTTCCTGACCGCGCGGATCACGTTGCCGTCGGTCGGGCGGGTGACCAGCGGGGCGTCGATCAGGCCGTGGATCAGGTCCAGCTTCCACTGCTTGTACTCCTTCTCGTCGGGGAAGGCGCGCTCGACCGCGTGGCCCTTGAGGCCGATCGTCATCTGTTCTTCGCCGTCCGGGTCGGACCATTTGTAGAGAGGGACCGTGTACGACTTGTCGGTGGTCACGTCGCCCCCGGAAAGGATCTCGGCGATCTTTTTGGCGGAGTTGTTTTTCTCGGTGATGATCAGTCGCATTGGCGGCGAGAGTAGCAGGGGTGGCAAACGGCACCCCAAAGCCGATCGGGGGAGCGGGGCCCGT